>NZ_BAAAMJ010000030.1:0-297149 GCF_039529215.1 Streptomyces sodiiphilus
CCCCTCCGGGCGTTCCCTTCGCTGTGTCCACTACTTTAGCTGATCTCCCTGCCAGGTCCTAATCGGCTCCGGCCGGCTGCTTTTCTCCGAACGACGGACGCGCGTCGAAAAGCCTCCCCGAAAGGGGATCGATCTCAGCTAGTTGGTGTGTCACCCTACTGGGCCCCTCGGGCGGCCTCACGGCCGCTCCGTTCAGGTCATCCTCTTCAGGCGACTCGGTCAACGTTACGACCTGGCCCTGCCCGTGTCAAGCGCCTCTCGCCGGCGGCTTCGATGCGGCCGGTAAGGGCTGACCGTCGGGTCCCCCTCGACCCAGAACCTCCAGGGATGGACACCCCCGGGGCCGGAGACACCGGTGCGCGGACCACTGCTGACACGCGACCGCGGCACCGGCCTCCCCCGCAGTACCCGGAGCTCCGCCCGGGGGGCGGGATCGCACACATCCGTGCCGTTCAGGGCACGGTCCACGTCGAGTGCCGTGGCCAGTCGCGCCGGGCCCCGGGCCAGCTCGGCGTCCCGGCGGGCCGAGGTCCTGCGCGGTCGCACCTGTTCGTGGCCGCTCAGGACCTCGCCCGCGCGCAGCAGCACTCCACTGGCACGCCCCTCCTCGCGGCACACCAGGTTGAGGCAGTACCACATGCCATAGGTGAAGTAGACATAGGCGTGTCCCGGCGGCCCGAACATCACCGCGTTGCGGGCGGTCCGTCCCCGATAGGCGTGCGAGCCGGGGTCCTGCTCGCCGGCGTAGGCCTCCACCTCTGTCAGCCGGAGTGCGATGACGCCCTCGGGGGAGGTCCGCACCAGCGTCCTGCCCAGCAGGTCGGGTGCCACCTCCAGGACAGGACGGTCGAAGAACTCCCGCGGCAGTGCCTCCCCGGCGCTGTCCGTCACTCTCATCGCTCCCCTTCAATGGTGCCGCGTCCCGCACTCCGCGGCCGGGCCCGCCCCTATCCCAGCAGCACGGCCAGTGGCGTGTTCCGCTTCCGCCAATGCGCCACCGCGTCCTCCAGGATGCACGCCGCGGTGCCCGAGACCTCGGGGGCCGCCTTCTCGAAGCCATGCCAGCCTCCCGCGACGATGAGGTACCCGGCGGGAGGCCGGTCCGGGACCGTCCACCAGGAGAGGTCGGTGAGGCAGTCGTACAAGGCGTCCCAGTTCCAGCCGAACCAGGCGGGGAGCGAGAGCCCTTCCGCACAGCGCCGGAGGAAGGTCTCCTTGTCCCGGGTGCCCTCCAGCTCCAGACCCGCGCCGTACCAGCCGGCGGCGCTCGCGGCGCCCAGCGCCTCCTCCCTCCCGCTCACCGCCGTGGCCGGAGGCCACCGGTGCAGTCCCGGAGGGACGCTCCCGGCCGCCAGCCCGGCCAGGGCGTTGTCGGGAAGCCGGTCCGCGGAGGTCACGGCACCAGCACCGCCCGGAACGACCCGTAGTGGTCATCGGTGTAGTAGTACTCCCCGCCGCTGCCCGTCACGATTCTGCGCGCCCCCCGGGTCCGCTCTCCGGGAGTATCGACGGTGTACTCCCGGTAGTAGCCGCGGCCCTGCTGCGGCAGGCGCCGCTCGTAGTTGTGGAAGACGGTCCCGTCCTTGTCGTACGGAAAGGGGCCGTCGTCCTGGATGAGGGCGATCGTCCGGCGCGCCTCGGGCGGCAGCCCGTCCGGCGTGACCACCTCCATGCCGTGCGCCCACGCCGGGGCGGCGGGCGCGGTCGCGGTGCCCCCGGGCGCGGCACCGGGGCCGGGGGACACCCCGCCGCAGCCGGTGAGCAACAGCACCAGGCCGGCGAGAAGGGCGAGCAGGGGACGGACGGCCCGCAGGCCGCCTCTTTCAGGGATGTCTGCTGTCCGTCGTAGCACCCGGCCATGGTGTCAGGCCCGGGCACCTGCTTCTGACTAGGCTTGCGAGGGCAGTGATCCACTCGACGAGGAGGTCCTCCATGTCTGTGCAGGAACGGCGCCCGCTTCCCCACGACTTCCATCCGCCGGTGGAGTCCTTCACCGTGCTGAGCGATGACGTGCTGGACGGCATGACGCTCAAGGACGACCAGGTCTACGCCCACGGCAATCGTTCTCCCCATCTCCGGTGGGCCGGTGCCCCGACCGGGACCAAGAGCTACGCGGTGACCTGTTTCGACCCGGACGCCCCGACGGGCAGCGGCTTCTGGCACTGGTCCGTGTTCGACATTCCGGCGACCACCACCGAACTGCCGGCCGGCGCCGGCAGCGGCGGGAAGGCGGGCATGCCCCCGGGCGCCGTGCACGTCCGCAACGACTACGGAACCCGGGACTTCGGAGGGGCCGCCCCGCCTCCGGGCGACGGGCCGCACCGGTACGTGTTCACGGTCTACGCGGTCGACACGGAGAAGCTGGGCCTCGACCAGGACGCCACTCCCGCCGTGGTCGGCTTCAAGCTCCGCTTCCACACGATCGGCCGCGCCCAGCTGATCGGCGAGTACGAGGCTCCGGCGAAGAGCTGACAGCCACCCCCGGGAGGGCCGAAGGTCCGCCCCCGGCTCCGGTCGTCTTCCGCTCCCTTCCCCGCGGATATTGCGTTGTCCGCTCCGTGCGGTGGCGGCACAGTGGTGCCCACCCCCGCGGGGGCGGGGAGGGAGCAGGGAGGTGGCGGGGTGCGGCAGACACTGGTGCTCAACGCGAGCTTCGAGCCGCTGTCGGCGGTGTCGTTGCGGCGGGCCGTGGTGCTGGTGATCCAGCACAAGGCGGTGATCGAGCAGTCGCAGCCCGGGCTGCTGGTCAGGGCGGCCGCCGTGGAGCTGCCCGCCCCCCGGGTGATAAGGCTGCGGCGCTACGTGAAGGTGCCCTTCCGACAACGGGCCCCGTGGTCGCGCCGCGGGGTACTCGTCCGGGACGGGCACCGCTGCGCCTACTGCGGCCGGCGGGCCACGACCGTCGACCACGTGCTGCCGCGGTCCCGCGGCGGCACGGACACCTGGATGAACACGGTCGCGGCGTGCGCCGAGGACAACCGCCGCAAGGCGGACCGGACGCCCGCCCAGGCCGGCATGCGACTGCTGATCACCCCGTTCGAGCCAACCCCTTCCGACGCCCTGGTGCTGGCGCTGGGGATGGGCGGGACGGGCGGGAAGCAGGGCACGGCCGACTGGCTCCCGCTGCCCGGTGCCGCCTGAGGCGGCCTTCCGCACAACGGGCCGCCCCCGGCTCTCGTCTGCCGGGGGCGGCCCCTTCGTCGTGACCGGGCGGCCTGCCGGGCTTCGCGGCCCCCGAGGGCCGCCGCCCGGCCGAGCCGCTACTCGATGCGCGGCTGCTGGCGGTTCTGGCTCTTGGCCAGCGAGGGCGTGCCGTCCCCGGCCGCATCGCCACCGCCGCCGTCGCCGGCACCGGTGATCTTGTTCAGGTTGCCGCCCAGGCCCTTGAGGGCCTCGCCGATCTCGCTCGGGACGATCCAGAGCTTGTTGGCGTCGCCTTCGGCGATCTTCGGGAGCATCTGGACGTACTGGTAGGAGAGCAGCTTCTGGTCCGCGTCCCCGGCGTGGATCGCCTCGAAGACCGTCCGGATCGCCTGGGCCTCACCTTCGGCCCGCAGCGCCGCCGCCTTGGCATCACCCTCCGCGCGGAGGATCTCGGACTGCTTGGAACCCTCCGCCTGGAGGATCTCCGACTGCCTGACACCTTCCGCCTGGAGAATGGCGGCCCGCTTGTCGCGGTCGGCGCGCATCTGCTTCTCCATCGAGTCCTGGATGGAGGTGGGCGGCTCGATCGCCTTCAGTTCGACCCGGTTGACCCGGATGCCCCACTTGCCGGTGGCCTCGTCCAGTACGCCGCGCAGCGCCGCGTTGATCTCCTCCCGGGAGGTCAGGGTCCGCTCCAGGTCCATGCCACCGATGATGTTGCGCAGTGTGGTAACGGTGAGCTGCTCGATGGCCTGAATGTAGTTGGAGACCTCGTAGGTCGCCGCGCGCGCGTCCGTCACCTGGTAGTAGATGACGGTGTCGATGTTCACCACCAGGTTGTCCTGGGTGATGACCGGCTGCGGGGGGAAGGGAACGACCTGCTCGCGGAGGTCGATGCGGTTGCGGATGGTGTCGATGAACGGCACGACGATGTTCAGGCCGGCGTTCAGTGTGCGGGTGTAGCGGCCGAAGCGCTCCACGATGGCGGCGCTGGCCTGCTGGATCACCTGGATCGTCTTGACGAGTGCGATGAAGACCAGCACCACCAGGATGACCAGCACGATGATGATGGCGTCCATCGTGACTCCCCCTGTTCCGTGTTCTGTTTCGAGTTCTGTTCGTTCTGCGCTGTTCGGGCGGGCCGGCTGACGAGGCCACCGCTGACTGTGCGGTGCGTTCCCATCACATCACGACAGCGGTTGCCCCGTCGATCTCCACGACGCTGACCTGACTGCCCGGTTCGAAGGAGTCGTCGGCGTCCAGGGCGCGCGCCGACCAGACCTCACCGGCGAGCTTGATCTGGCCGGTGGTGCCGTCCACTCGTTCCAGCACGACCGCCGATCGTCCGGTCAGTGCCTGAACTCCGGTGCTCACGCCGGGGTGCTCGGCCCGGGAGCGGCGCGCGATCGGTCTCACCACGAGGATGAGCGCCGTGGAGACCACGGCGAAGACCACGACCTGGAGAACGGCGTTGTCGGTGATTCCGTCCGTGATCGCGGCGGCGACGGCCCCGGCCGACAGCATGCCCAGTTCCGGCATGGTCGTCATGACAAGGGCGATCGCAAAGCCTCCGGCGGCGATCAGCCACCACACCCAGAAGTCCACTCCTCCATGGTAGGCGGATCGTCACGGAGACGACAGGGGCACAGCAACTCTCAGACGAGCGGCAGCCCTTGAGCGGTCCACCGGTCGCCCTGCCGCTCCACGACCAGCGGCAGGCCGAAGCAGCGCGACAGCGCGGCGGAGGTCAGCACCTTGTCCACCGGTCCGGCGTCCAGCACCCGGCCCTGGCGGATGAGCAGCACGTGGGTGAAGCCGGGAGCGATCTCCTCCACGTGGTGGGTGACCATCACCATCGAGGGGGCGTACGGGTCCCGGGCCAGCCGCCCGAGCCGGCGCACCAGGTCCTCCCGGCCCCCGAGGTCGAGGCCGGCGCACGGCTCGTCCAGCAGGAGGAGTTCCGGGTCGGTCATCAGGGCGCGGGCGATCTGGGTGCGCTTGCGCTCGCCCTCGGACAGAGTGCCGAATCTGCGGTCCAGGAAATCCGACATCCCCAGCCGGTCCAGGAAGGCGCGGGCGCGGCGCTCGTCGATGTCGTCGTACTCCTCCTGCCAGCCGGCCGTCATGCCGTAGGCGGCCGTCAGGACCGTCTGGAGTACGGTCTGGCGACGGGGGAGCTTCTCCGCCAGCGCGCTGCCGGCCATGCCGATGCGCGGGCGGAGCTCGAAGACGTCGACTGCCCCGAGCTTCTCGCCCAGGATCTGGACGCTGCCGGAAGTGGGGAACAGGTAGCTGGACGCCACATTCAGCAGGGTGGTCTTGCCCGCCCCGTTCGGGCCCAGGATCACCCATCGTTCGCCCTCGGCGACCGACCAGGAGACCTGGTCCACCAGAGCCCGGCCCTCGCGGACCACGGATACGTCCACCAGCTCCAGTACATCGCTCATGCGCGCGGTCTCTCCCAAAGCAGTCGCCGTTGCTGTCCCTGCGGTCAAACACTCCCCAGGCAAAACTTACGCCACCGGCCCGGCGGGGCAGCGTTCAGGAGGCCTGTCGGTCGTTCTCCTTAAGGTGGGGGCATGCTCGACGAACCCCGCGCCGGACGGCTCGCAGCCTGGGGCAACGCTCTGCTCGCCGGAAAAGTGTCCCCCGACGACGCTGCCGCCCGGGCGGTGGGCCCCGATGCCGCCCACCGGGTGGTGGGGCTCCCCGGGGACCCGGAGCCCACCGGGCTGACGCTCGCGCTGGGCCGGCTGCGCCGCCTGGGAGCAGTGGCGCTCCGCGTGGCCCTCCCGGCGCCGGGGCATCCGCTGGGGCTGTCGGGACCCGCCGGGTTCAACGCGGCCGCGCTCGCGGCCGGCGAGGCGGTGCTGGCCGACGGGGCCTCGCTGGGCCTGGTGCCGGAGGTTTCCCGGGAGGGCCCGTCCGGGGACGGGCCGGCCGAGGTGGTGTGGCGCTGCCTGCCCGTGCGGGAGGCACCTCCGGCGGATGTTCCCTCGCTCGGCGAGGCGGAGCGGGAGCTGGCCCAGGTGCTGCGGGAGACGACCGAGGCCCTCGTCGAGCTGGACGTGGCAGGTGCGGGACCGGCCGCCCGGGCGCAGCTGGAGGCGTACCGGGCCCGGATGGAACGGGGCAGGCAGCTGCTCGCCCCCGGGTACCCGCCGCGTGCGGTGCGGGTGCTGGAGCTGGCCCAGCGGGTCGGCGCGCTCGTGGACATCGCGGACGGCGGGGAACACGGGAGCGCCGTGAGCGCGGGCGAGATGGCGGCCCGCGACCGGTTGCTGCGGCCGGTGGAGCGGGCGGCCCGGCGGGCGCGGGTGGCGGCGTACAACGCCTACGCGGAGGAGGCCGGGCCCCGGCGGGGGTGAGCCCCGCCGGCCGGCCGGAGCGTCCGGATCAGTCGGAGAGCCCGTGCCGGACCGCCCAGAGCGCGGCCTGGGTCCGGTCGGCAAGGTCCAGTTTCATCAGTACGTTCGACACGTGGGACTTCACGGTCTTCTCCGAGAGCACCAGTTCGCGGGCGATCTCACGGTTGGCGAGGCCGCGGGCTATCAGCGCGAGGACCTGCCGTTCGCGGTCGGTGAGAGTGCCCGCGCGGCCGGGCGCGGAGCCGCCCTCATGGGCGAGGAGGGCGCGGGCGATCTCCGGCTGGAGCAGGACATGACCGGCGTGAACCGAGCGGATGGCGGTGGCCAGGGCGTCGGGGTCGATGTCCTTGTGGACGTACCCCGCCGCACCGGCCCGCAGGGCCGGCACCACCGAGCGCTGTTCGGTGAAGCTGGTGACGATCAGGACGCGGGCGGAACTGTCCCGGTCCCGCAGGGCCCGCAGGGCTTCGACACCGTCCCCGCCCGGCATTCTGAGGTCCATCAGGACGACATCGGGCCGCAGCTCCTCGGTGCGGGCCACTCCCTCGGGGCCGTCGGCAGCCTCTCCCACCACCTCGATGTCGCCCTGGACCTCCAGGAAGGTCCGCAGCCCGCGGCGCACGACCTGGTGATCGTCGACAATCAGTACGCGGATGACCTCAGCCACCGGGAATCTCCATTTCGATCACGGTGCCCCGGCCGGGCGCCGAGTCCACGCTCAGGCTGCCTCCCACCGCACCTGCCCTCTCACGCATCGAGACCAGGCCCAGGTGGCGACCCGCGCTGCGGACCGCTTCGGGGTCGAAGCCGCTGCCGTCGTCGGCCACCCGCAGCACGGTGGCCGGGCCCCGCCGGACCAGGCTGACGGCCACCCGGCGCGGCGCGGCGTGGCGCAGCGCGTTGTGCAGCGCCTCCTGCGCGACCCTGAGCACCGCGTCCTCGTGGGCCTCGGGCAGCGGCCGCGGGTCACGGCATTCGAAGGTGACGGCCGAGGAGTGGGCACGGTCCAGAACCTGGACCTGGGCACGCAGGGTGGCCTGGAGGCCGTCCTCCTCCAGTGCGGCGGGGCGCAGCTCGACGACCGCGGCGCGCAGTTCGTCGGCGGCCTCCGCGGCGAGCCGGGAGACCTCCCGCAGTTCGCTGCCCGCCCGCGCCGGGTCACGGTGCAGCACGGTGGCGGCGGCCCGGGCGGTGAGCCTGAGCGAGAAGAGCTTCTGGGCCACGGCGTCGTGCAGTTCGTGGGCCAGTCTGGCCCTCTCCTCGGCGATGGTCAGTTCCCGGCTGCGTTCGTAGAGCCTGGCGTTGGTGAGGGCGAGGGCGGCGTGTTCGGCCAGCAGCCGCAGCAGTTCCTCGTCCTCGGCGGTAAAGGTGCCGCGGCCGGTGTTCCCGGAGCGCCGCTTGTTCGCGAGGAAGAGGGCACCGAGCACGTCGTCGCCGTCCGTGATCGGCACCCCGAGGAAGTCGGACAGTTCGGGGTGCGCGGCGGGCCACCCCCGGAAACGGGCGTCCTCGCGGACGTCGGCGAGACGCTCGGGCGTCGCCTTGCGGAGCATCGCGGCGAGAATGCCGTGCTGCCGGGGCAGCGGGCCGATGGCCTTCCACTGCTCGTCGCTGACTCCCTCGACCACGAACTGGGCGAAGCCGCCGTCCTCGTCGGGAACGCCGAGCGCGGCGTACCGGGCGCCGAGAAGCTCCTTCGCCGAGCGGACGATGGTCTGCAGGACGTCCCGGACCTCCAGGGTGCGGTTCATCGCCAGAAGGGCTGCGCTGACTGCCGCGAGACCGGTGCGGGGAACCATGCGGTGCACGGTACCGGTGCACCCGCCGCGACCTTCCGCAACCCTCTCCGGGGCCGTTCACGACCGGTCACCCGGGGCGACGAGAACGCGTGCGGGATGTGAGGCCGGTCATAGGACCGAGGTCCCGCTACGAGTTCCGGTAGTGGACCTGTCTGCCTGCTCCGACCTGCGGTTCCGAGGGTCTCGGGACGGTCCCGGCGAGTCCCGCGGGGTACGAAGAAGGATCGTAACGATCACCTTTGCCCCGGTATTTCCGGCCCGCTAACAATGGCGCCAGTCCCCCACGACAGGCCGCACCGAGTGGCCGGAAGCCGAGGTCAAGCAGATGTCCTTCACCCCCACCGCTCTGCCCCAGCTGTCCCGCACCCGCCGCCGCATGGTCGCCGCGAGTGTCGTCGCCGCCACCGCCGCCGGCCTGAGCCTGACCGGCGTGTCCGGCAGCGCACAGGCAGCCACGCCGGCCGGCAGCGCCAAGGAGATCGCGCGGGAGATCGTCGGTGACGACGCCCAGTTCCAGTGCTTCGCCAACATCATCGAGCGGGAGAGCAACTGGGACCATACGGCCACCAACCCGTCCTCGGGCGCCTACGGCCTGGTGCAGGCGCTGCCGGCGACGAAGATGGAGTCGGCGGGCTCCGACTGGAAGACCAACCCGGCCACGCAGATCAAGTGGGGCCTGAACTACATGAACGAGCGCTACGGCAGCCCGTGTGACGCCTGGAAGTTCTGGCAGGACAACCACTGGTACTGATCCGCACCGGTGGCCGGCAGACGCGAGGGCGGCACCCCCTGGGGAGGGGGTGCCGCCCTCGCGGCGTTCGCCTCATTTTCCGGTACGGCAGGACTACTCCCGCATGACCTCCGGCTCGTGGCGGCGCAGCAGCCGGGCGACGACGAAGCCCAGAGCCACGGCGATCGCCAGCAGGACGCCGACATCGAGCAGCCAGATGCCCAGCTCGTGCTGCCACAGCGGGTCGTACTTGTCGGCCTGGGGCTCCCACGGCAGGAGCACGTTGAGGTCCGCGGTGGCACCGGCCGCGCCCACCGCCCAGCGCGAGGGCATCAGCCAGGCGAGCTGCTCCGCTCCGGGCTTGTCGTAGAGCTGGAAGAGCACGCCGGTGAAGACGACCTGGATGATGGCGAACATGACCAGCAGCGGCATGGTCTTCTCGGCGGTCTTCACCAGAGCGGAGATGACCAGGCCGAACATCATCGAGGTGATGCCGAGGACGATGATGACCAGGGTCATCTCCAGTCCGGGCGAGCCGGTGAGGAGCAGGCCCTCCTCGGGCATCTGCCGCGGGGCGAAGCCGATGGCGCAGATGATGACGCCCTGCAGGGCGGTGATCAGACCGAGGACGACCACCTTGGAGGTGAGATAGGCGGAGCGGGACAGGCCGGTCGCGCGTTCACGTTCGTAGATCACCCGTTCCTTGATGAGCTCACGCACGGAGTTGGCCGCTCCGGAGAAGCACATGCCGACGGCGAGGATCAGCAGGATGGTGCCGGCGGCCCGGTTGGCGAAGCCGTGCTGCGGGTTCCCGTACCCCAGGCCGTGTTCCGCGGGGATCAGGATGGAGACCAGGCCGAGCACCGCGGGCAGGATCAGCATCAGCCCCATGAAGCCGCGGTCGGAGGCGATCACCGCGGAGTATCTCTGGATCAGGGTCCACAGCTGGGAGCCCCAGCTCTGTGCCTTCTGCTGGCTGCTGGCGACGGGCTGGAAGTGGGCGGTCTGGGCCTGCACGGCATCCAGGTCGGCGGCGTACATCTGGTAGTGCTGGGAGCCTCGCCAGCGGCCCATCCAGTCGTGGTCGCGGTAGTTCTCGAAGGCCGAGAACACATCTGCCCAGCTGTCGTAGCCGAAGAAGTTGAGCGCTTCCCCGGGAGGGCCGAAGTAGGCGACACCGCCGCCCGGTGCGAGGACCAGCAGCTTGTCGCACAGGGCGAGCTCGGCCACCGAGTGGGTGACCACCAGGACGGTGCGTCCGTCGTCGGCGAGGCCGCGCAGCAGCTGCATGACGTCGCGGTCCATGCCGGGGTCGAGTCCGGAGGTGGGCTCGTCCAGAAAGATCAGGGAGGGTTTGGTGAGCAGCTCGAGGGCGACGGAAACGCGCTTGCGCTGGCCACCGGAGAGGGCATCGATCCGCTTGTCGGCGTGGATGTCGAGCTTGAGCTCGGCCAGGACCTCTTCGACCCGGGCGTTGCGCTCGGCCTCGGCGACGTCCCCGGGGAAACGCAGCTTGGCGGCGAAGCGCAGTGCGGTACGGATGGGGAGCGCCGTGTGCAGGATGTCGTCCTGGGGGACGAGACCGATGCGGTGACGCAGCTCGGCGAAGTGCGTGTAGAGGTTCCGGTGGTCGTACAGGACCTCGCCGTAGGTGGCGGGCCGGTAGCCGGTGAGGGCCCGCAGGAGGGTGGACTTGCCCGATCCGGAAGGGCCGATCACGGCTATGAGGGACTTCTCCGGCACGCTGAAGGAGACGTCGTTGAGGATGGTGAGGCCCTTGCCGACCTTGACGGTCAGGTGCCGGGCGGAGAAGGAGACCTCACCGGTGTCGATGAACTCCTGGAGCTGGTTCTCCACGACCCGGAAGGTCGAGTGGCCGATGCCGACGGTGTCGTCGGGCCCGAGCGACCGCCGGCCGTTCTTGGGCAGCTGCTGCCCGTTGACATAGGTGCCGTTGTGGCTTCCGAGGTCGTGGATCTCGAAGCGGCCGTCCGGGGTGGCGAGAAACTCCGCGTGGTGCCGGGAGACCTGCAGGTCGGAGACGACCAGTTCGTTCTCCAGCGCACGGCCGATCCGGGTGACGCGGCCCACGGCCAGCTGGTGGAGGGCGGTGGCGTTGCGGTCCCCGGAGGACGGCCCGCCCGCCCGCTGCTGCGGTGGCACCGAGGGCGCCGGGCCCGCGACAGCGGCCGGCTGCGGGGCCGCCTGCTGCGGCACCGGTGCGGAGCCGGAGAAGGTCAGCCGGGGGCCGTCAGTGGCGTTGCCCAGGTGCACGACCGATCCGGGCCCGAGAGGCAGGTGCTGTATCCGCTGCCCCTGCGCGTAGGTGCCATTGGTGCTGCCGTGGTCCTCCACGATCCAGCTCTGCCCGCCCCACCGGACGGTCGCGTGCCGCCAGGAGACTCTGGCGTCCTCCAGCACCAGATCGCCCTGCGGATCCCTGCCGATCCGGTAGGAGCGGGTCGGATCCAGGGTCCAGCCCTGTCCGTTGAATTCCAGTACGAGTTCCGGCACTCCATGCCCCACAAACAAGTTGTCCCCCGAGCAACCCCCGCGCGGGGGGCTGGGGATGGCGAACGTCGGGGTGGAACTATTCCAGGCTCCGCGCCCGGGCGGAAATCCGGCCCCGGGAAGTCACAGAGCTGGTGCACACTGTGGGCCGTGCCGTGATGTTCACGTTCCCGCACCGTCCGTGGTCCGGACAGGTCGCCGGTCCCTCACCCGTACCGGCTACCGTGGAAAGCACCATGATCTCAACGCGTCCCCAGCCGTCCGCCGATGTCCCCGAACCGCCGTTCGACGAGGACACGCCGACCCTGCTGGTCAAGATCTTCGGCAAGGACCGGCCAGGGCTGACGGCCGGGCTCTTCGAGACCCTCGCCGCCTTCTCCGTGGACGTCATCGACCTGGAGCAGGTCGTCACCCGCGGGCGGATAACTCTGTGCGCCCTGGTGACCACGCCCCCGGTGGGCTCCGCCGAGGGCGAGCTGCGGGCCACCGTGCACGGCTGGGCCGAGTCCCTGAACCTGCAGGCGGAGATCATCTCCGGCAGAGGCGACAACCGCCCCCGCGGGGACGGCAGGTCCCACGTCACCGTGCTCGGCCGGCCGCTGACGGCCGCGACGACGGGGGCCATCGCCGCCCGCATCGCGGGGACGGGCGGGAACATCGACCGGATCAACCGGCTGGCGAAATATCCGGTGACCGCGGTGGAGTTCGATGTCTCCGGAGTTCCCACCGAAACGCTGCGGACCGAGCTGGCCATCGAGTCCTCGGCGCGCTCGGTCGACATCGCCGTGGTGTCCTCCGGGCTGCAGCGCCGGGCCCAGCGGCTGATCGTGATGGACGTGGACTCCACCCTCATCCAGGACGAGGTGATCGAGCTCTTCGCGGCTCACGCGGGCTGCGAGGCGCAGGTGGCCGAGGTCACCGCTGCGGCGATGCGCGGCGAGCTGGACTTCGAGCAGTCCCTGCACGCCCGGGTGGCCCTGCTGGCCGGTCTGGACGCCTCCGTGGTGGACAAGGTGCGCGCCGAGGTCCGGCTCACTCCCGGCGCGCGCACCCTGGTCCGCACACTCAAGCGCCTCGGGTACCAGGTGGGGGTGGTGTCCGGGGGCTTCACCCAGGTCACCGACGCGCTGAGGGAGCACCTGGCTCTCGACTTCGCCGCGGCGAACACCCTGGAGATCAGCGACGGACGGCTGACCGGACGCGTGACCGGGGAGATCGTGGACCGGGCGGGCAAGGCGCGCCTGCTGCGGAGATTCGCCGCCGAGGCGGGCGTGCCGCTGGCCCAGACGGTCGCGATCGGTGACGGAGCGAACGACCTCGACATGCTCAACACCGCGGGTCTCGGGGTCGCCTTCAACGCCAAGCCGATGGTCCGGGAGGCCGCCCACGCCGCGGTGAACGTGCCGTTCCTGGACACCGTGCTCTACCTGCTGGGCATCACCCGGGAAGAGGTCGAGGCGGCGGATCTCCAGGACTGAGTCCCCGGGTGTTCGGTGCGTCCCGGGGGAGCTGCCGCCGGGACGCACCGGGATGCCGGTCAGTCGCCGTGCGGTGTCCAGTAGGCCGTCAGGCGGGCCACGTCGTGCTCGACGGACTTCCAGGAGCCGGTGAAGCCGAGCACGGCGATCGCCGAGGTGGGGAAACCCTTGCGGGCCATCCGTGCCGCGGCCTCCTCGTCGGCCTCGCCCGCCAGGGCGTCGGCCAGGGCGTGCATCCCGGGGTTGTGGCCGACGAGCATGAGGTCACGGATCTCGTCGTCGACGCCGTTGATCACCGCGATGAGTTCGCCCAGGGAGGCGTCGTACAGCCGCTCCTCGTAGACGGTACGGGGCCGCTGCGGAAGCTCGGGCACCAGCAGCTTCCAGGTTTCCCGGGTCCGGGCGGAGGTGGAACAGAGGGTCAGGTCGGGACGGATGCCCGTTCCGGCCAGCCAGCGGCCGGCCACCGGAGCGTCCTTCCTGCCGCGCTCGGCGAGAGGACGGTCGTGATCGGACACCTGCGGCCAGTCGGCCTTGGCGTGTCGGAGGAGAACGATCCTGCGGGGAACTTCCACACTCATGACCCCAGCTTCGCACGGATCCGGTTGCCGGTCCGGTGGAGCGCGGAGAACCGTTCCGGCGCGGACGGCGGCCCGGCCGGGCGCACCCCGGGCGCCCGGGCGCGTGTCAGGTCAGCAGGCTCCGGTGCATCTGCTGCACCAGTTCGTTCAGCGGCTGCCCGGTTTCCGCGGCGCCCGCGCCGCCACCCGTGACGAGCAGGAAGAGCAGCGCGCCGAAGGCCAGAACGGGAAGCACCAGTGCCCACCACGGCAGGCGCAGGTCCGCGCTCCCGGAGACCGGCCGGTGCCGGTTCCCGGGCTGTGCCAGGGCGGCCATGTGACACGCCTCCGTCCGATCCGTCGCGACTTCTTGCTGTCCCGACAGTACGGAGAGACAGGTCCGCGGGCCTATCCGGAGAGCCACCCAGTCGTCCCTGACGCCCACCCCCTAGGGGGACGGGGGGACAGCCCCACCCCCCCGGGTTCCGCGGGCGGCTACGGCGAGGCGATCACGGCGATGACGGCGATGACCACGGTGATGGCGATCATGGCACCGAGGATCAGCAGCAGCTTCTTCTGGCCGCCGGAGGGCTGGGGGTCGAGCGCTGGCATGGGGACCAGTGTGCCACTCAGCTCTCGTCCTCCACACAGCGGTCACGCCCGGCCAGGAAGCCGATGCCGATCTGGAGAGCCATCAGCACGATCATGAACAGCAGTGGGCCGTCCCACCCGCCGGTGGTGTCGTACAGGAGGCCGACGATCAGCGGGCCCGGGAGGGACAGCAGATACCCGGTGCTCTGGGCGAAGGCCGAGAGCCCGGCCACCCCGGCACCGGTCCTGGCACGCATGCCGATCAGGGTGAGCACCACCGGGAAGGCACACATCGCGACCCCGAGCAGCAGCGCCCACAACCAGGCTCCCGCCGCGGGAGCCAGCCACAGGCCGGCGTAGGCGGCCAGGCCGCTGACGCCGAGCACCGCCAGCAGTCCTCCCTGCCGCCGCATGCCGGCGGCCAGCCGGGGCAGTACGAAGGCCAGCGGCACGCCCATGCCCATGATCACGGCGACCAGGACCCCGGCGGTGGTGGCGGGCACACCGGCGTCCCGGAAGATCTGCGGCATCCATCCGAGCGTCACATAGGCCCCGGTGGACTGAAGGCCGAAGAAGACCGCGAGGGCCCAGGCCGTGGGCGACCGCATGATGCGCGGGGCGGGCTCGCGGCGGGCGCCGTTCTCCCCGCCGGGACGGACGGATCCGTGGGTCTCGCCCGTGCCGCGGCGGCCCCGGCGCTCGCGCAGCAGGACGACCACCCAGAGCAGTGCGGCGAGCACCGCGGGCACCGACCAGACCCCCAGGCCTGTCCGCCAGCCGCCACCGATGGCCTGGGTCAGCGGCACGGTGAGCGCGGCGGCGGCGGCCGTGCCACCGGCCAGCGCCATCGAGTAGAGCCCGGTCATGGTCCCGATGCGGTCCGGGAAGTACCGCTTGACCAGGACGGGCATGAGAACGTTGCCGACCGCGATGCCGGCCAGGGCGAGAGTGCTGGTGGCCAGGAAGACGCCGGTGCCGCCCGCCAGCGGACGCAGCGCCGTGCCCAGAGCGACGGCGGCCATCCCGGCGAGGACGACGGCCGCCGGCCCGTAGCGCCGGGCCAGCCGGGGAGCGGTGACCCCGAAGACCGCGAAGCACAGTGCGGGCAGTGAGGTGAGCAGACCCGCGACAGTCCCGCTCATGCCCAGGCCATGGCGGACCTCCTCCAGCAGCGGGCCGAGACCGGAGATGGCGGGACGCAGGTTCAGAGCGGTGAGGAAGAGCCCCGCGGCCACCACCCACAGCCAGCGGGGGGTCAGCCCGGCCGCGGCCCGGAAGCCGCGGCCGTTGCCCGGTGCGTGCTTCACGTGTGTCCGGTCATCGTTCGTCAACGCCATGCCGTTCATCATAGAATCATGGGACGAATCCTGGCCCGCCAGGAATCCGCGTCCCGGGAGAGCTATGTCACTGACGTCCCCCCGCCGCTCAGCGCTCGCCGACCAGGTGATCGCCGAGCTGCGCCGCCAGATCACCTCCGGCGAGTGGCCGGTCGGCTTCCGCATCCCCACCGAGCCGGAGCTGGTCGAGCAGCTGGGGGTGGCCCGGAACACGGTACGCGAGGCGATCCGGGCACTGGCCCACAACGGTCTCCTCGACATCCGGCAGGGGTCGGGAACCTATGTGGCGGCCACCAGTGAACTCGCCGGAGTGATGCACCGGCGCTTCGCCGACGCCGACCCCCAGCACGTCGCCGAGCTGCGCAGCACCCTGGAGGCGGCCGCCGCCCGGCTGGCCGCGGCACGCCGCACCGAGCGGGATCTGCGCCTGCTGGACACCCTGCTGGAACGCCGGGAGGCCGCGTGGGCCACCGGCGACGTGGAGCGTTTCGTGGAGGCCGACGCGAGCTTCCACATGGCCGTGGTGAAGGCCTCGCACAACGATGTCCTCGCCGCCCTCTACGCGGACCTGGGAACGGTGCTGCGGGCGTTCCTCCGGCACGACGTGGGCGACCGGCTGCGCGACGAGGAGCATCTGGACCACGCCCGGCTGGTGCGGGCACTGCACGCGGCCGACGGCGACACCGCGGCCCGCGAGGCCGGCTCCTACGCGATGACCTGCCGCGGCGTCCCGCCGCTGACCGGTTGACCGGTGCCGCCGGCCGGAACCCGGCAGGGAGTTCCGGCCGGCGGGCGCACCGCCCCTCCGGGTACGCGGGGGTTCTACGCGCCCATCATGTGCACGCCGCCGTCGACGTGCACGATCTCGCCGGTGGTCTTCGGGAACCAGTCCGACAGCAGGGCCACCACGCCGCGCGCGGCGGGCTCGGGATCGGTCAGCTCCCAGCCGATCGGGGCGCGGCTGTGCCACACGTCGGCGAGTTCCTCGAAACCGGGGATCGACTTCGCCGCCATCGACTTGATCGGACCGGCCGAGATCAGGTTGCATCTGACGTTCCGCGGTCCCAGGTCCCGTGCGAGGTAACGGGAGGTGGACTCCAGCGCCGCCTTCGCGACCCCCATCCAGTCGTACTTGGGCCATGCCATCTGCGCGTCGAAGTCCATGCCGACCACCGAGCCGCCGCGTCCGGGGCCGTCCTCCGAGGCGCCCAGGAGCGGCAGCAGCGCCATCGTCAGCGACTTGAGCGAATAGGCGGAGACCTCCACCGCGGTGGCGACCGACTCCCACTCGGTGTTCAGGAAGTTGCCCCCCAGGGCGTCCTGCGGTGCGAAGCCGATGGAGTGGACGACGCCGTCCAGACCCACGCCTTCGCCCAGGTGCTCGGCGACCCTGGCGGCGAGGGAGTCCAGGTGCTCCTTGTTCTGGACGTCGAGTTCGATCACCGGTGCGGGCTTGGGGAGCCGCTTGGCGATCCGCTGCACCAGCGTGACCCGGCCGAACCCGGTCAGGACGACCTCGGCTCCCTCCTCCTGGGCCAGCCGGGCGACGTGGAAGGCGATCGAGGCGTCGGTGAGGACCCCGGTGACGAGAATGCGCTTGCCGGCGAGAAGTCCGCTCATGTCAGTGCCCCATGCCCAATCCGCCGTCAACGGGAATGACGGCTCCAGTGATGTACGCGGCCTCGTCGGAGGCCAGGAAGCGGACCGCGGAGGCGATCTCACCGGCGTCCGCGTAGCGCCCCAGCGGGACCTGGCCCATGATCGCGTCGCGCTGCTCGTCGCTGAGCGCCCTGGTCATGTCGGTGTCCACGAACCCGGGGGCGACGACGTTGCAGGTGATGCCGCGCGAACCCAGTTCCCGGGCGATGGACCGGGCGAAGCCGACCAGGCCGGCCTTGGAGGCCGCGTAGTTGGCCTGACCCGCCGATCCCAGGAGCCCGACCACGGAGGAGATCAGCACGATCCGCCCGGTGCGGGAACGCAGCATGCCCCGGGAGGCCCGCTTGACGACCCGGAAGGTTCCGGTGAGGTTGGTGTCCACCACCGAGGTGAAGTCCTCCTCGGACATCCGCAGCAGCAGCTGGTCGCGGGTGACCCCGGCGTTGGCGACCAGGACCTGCACCGGTCCGTGGGCCTCCTCGATCTCCTTGTAGGCCCGCTCCACCTGCTCGGGGTCCGTGATGTCGCACTTCACCGCCAGGATGCCGAGACCGGCCAGCTCGGCCGGCGGTTCTCCGGAACGGTAGGTGACGGCGACCTGGTCGCCTGCGCCGGCGAGGGAACGGGCGATGGCCAGGCCGATGCCGCGGTTCCCCCCCGTGACGAGTACCGAGCGGCTCACGGGACCACCCTTTCTGTGCGTCGTGTGCTTCCCCAAACGCTAGCCCCCCGCCACCGCCGCCCGGGGATCGGGCCACGACAGGGGCACCGCCACCCGCCTGTCGGGTTCCTACAGGCCCCGGCCGCCGCCGTGGGAACAGTCCTCCGCCCGTGGTGGGCAACGAGGCGGCGGCGGGGCATGATCGGGCCCGGGGGGCGCACACCCGCGGCCCCCGCCCCCACGAGCAGATGGCCACGGACAGGAGACACTGTGCCCCCATCCCTTGACGAGAGCTTCCTGGCTCTCCCGCTGCGCCCGCTGGCCGACGCGGCGCTGGCCCGCGCGAAGGCCCTCGGCGCCGAGCACGCCGATTTCCGCTTCGAGCGCGTCCGCAGCGCCAACTGGCTGCTGCGCGACGCGCGCCCGGCCGGCGCGCAGGACACCACGGACACCGGATACGCCGTGCGGGTCGTGCACGGCGGCAGCTGGGGGTTCGCGGCGGGAACGGACTTCACCATGGATGGTGCCGCCCGGGTGGCCGGGCAGGCGGTGGCGATGGCGAAGCTGTCCGCGAAGGTCGTCGCCGCGGCGGGGTCCGAGGAACGCGTGGAGCTGGCGCCCGAGCCCTCGCACGGCGAGCGGAGCTGGGTCTCCTCCTACGAGACCAACCCCTTCGACATTCCGGACTCCGAGAAGATCGCGCTGCTCGCGGACTGGAGCGAGCGGCTGCTGGCCGCGGACGGCGTGAGCCACGTCGACGCGAGGCTGTGGGCCGTCCAGGAGAACAAGTTCTATGCCGACACCGCCGGTACGGTCACCACCCAGCAGCGGGTGCGGGTCGATCCCGCAGTGACGGCCGTCTCGGTGGACCCGGACGGCGGACGGTTCGACTCCATGCGCACCACGGCCCCGCCGGCCGGCCGCGGCTGGGAATACCTGAGAGGCACCGGCTTCGACTGGGACACGGAGCTGGCGCAGCTGCCGGAACTGCTGGCCGGGAAGATGGCCGCGCCGTCGGTCGAGCCCGGAACCTACGATCTGGTCCTTCATCCCTCGAATCTGTGGCTGACCATCCACGAGTCGATCGGCCACGCGACCGAACTGGACCGGGCCCTCGGCTACGAAGCGGCCTATGCGGGGAGTTCGTTCGCCACCGTCGATCAGCTGGGCACACTGCGCTACGGCTCACCGGTGATGAACGTGACCGGTGACCGGACCGTGGAGCACGGGCTGGCCACCATCGGCTGGGACGACGAGGGCGTCGAGGCCCAGGCGTGGGACCTGGTCAGGGACGGCGTCCTGGTCGGCTACCAGACGGACCGCCGGATCGCCCGGCTGCAGGGCTTCGAGCGGTCCAACGGCTGCGCCTTCGCCGACTCCCCCGGCCACGTACCGGTCCAGCGGATGGCCAACGTCTCGCTGCGCCCCGCCGCGGAGGGGCCTGACACCGAGGGACTCATCTCCGGTGTGGACCGCGGCATCTACGTGGTGGGCGACGGCTCCTGGTCCATCGACATGCAGCGGTACAACTTCCAGTTCACCGGCCAGCGCTTCTACCGGATCGAGAACGGCCGGCTGGCCGGGCAACTGCGCGACGTCGCCTACCAGGCGACCACCACCGACTTCTGGGGATCGATGGAGGCCGTCGGAGGGCCACAGACGTACGTCCTGGGCGGTTCCTTCATGTGCGGCAAGGCCCAGCCGGGCCAGGTGGCCGCCGTCTCGCACGGCTGCCCCTCGGCGCTGTTCCGCGGCGTCAACATCCTCAACACCACCCAGGAGGCAGGACGATGAGCACCCCGCACGAGACGGTCGAGCGCGCACTGGCGCTGTCCCGGGCGGACGGCACGGTGGTCATCGCCGAAGAGGAGTCCGGCGTGAACATCCGCTGGGCAGGCAACTCCCTGACCACCAACGGCGTCACCCGCGGCCGGCGGCTCACCGTCATCGCCACCGTCGGTGAAGCCCAGGGCGCGGCCTGCGGGGTCGTCTCGCGGACCGCGGTGTCCACGGAGGAGCTGGAGCCGCTGGTGCGGGCCGCCGAGGAAGCCGCTCGGCAGTCCCCCGCCGCCGAGGACGCCCGCCCGCTGGTGGAGGGGCACGCGGAGTCCGCGGATTTCACCGCGCCGCCCGCCGAGACCTCGCCCGCGGTCTTCGACGGCTTCGCCCCCTCCCTCGGCGAGGCCTTCACCCGGGCACGGACCGGCGGCCGCGAACTGTTCGGCTACGCCGAGCACTCGGTGGTCACGACCTGTCTGGGGACCTCCGCCGGACTGCGGCTGCGCCACGACCGGAGAACCGGCAGCGTGGAGGTCAACGCCAAGTCCCACGACCGGACCCGTTCTGCCTGGGCGGGCGTGCCCACCACCGACTTCCGGGACGTGGACCCGCTGGCGCTGGAGGCGGACCTGGCGCGGCGGCTGAGCTGGGCCGACCGGACGGTCGAACTGCCGGCCGGACGCTACGAGACCCTGCTTCCCCCCGCCGCCGTGGCGGACCTGATGATCTACCAGTACTGGGTGTCCGAGGCGCGCAAGGCCGCCGAGGGCCGCAGCGTCTTCAGCAGCCCGGGGAGCGGCACCCGGATCGGCGAGAAGCTCACCGGGCTTCCCATGACGCTCTACAGCGATCCTCGCGAGCCCGGTCTGGAGGCGGCGCCGTTCGTGCTGGCCGGACCGGCGGAGGGATTCCTGTCCCCGGCCGCCTCGGTGTTCGACAACGGGCTGCCGCTGGAGCGGACCGACTGGATGCGGGAGGGAGTGCTGCGGCAGCTGCCCACCACCCGGTTCAGCGCGGAGCTGACCGGGCTTCCGGTGGCTCCGGCGGTCGACAACCTGGTGCTGGACGCCGGCGGAAGCGGCTCGCTGGACGACCTGGTGGCCGGCACCGAGCGCGGGCTGCTGCTCACCTGCCTGTGGTACATCCGCGAAGTGGACCCGATGACGCTGCTGATGACCGGGCTCACCCGGGACGGCGTCTACCTGGTGGAGAACGGTGAGGTCACGGCGGCCGTGAACAACTTCCGGTTCAACGAGTCGCCGGTGGATGTGCTGGCGCGCGCCACCGGGGCGAGCCGCACCGAGCGGTGCCGTCCGCGCGAGTGGGGCGACTACTTCCCGCGGGCGGCGATGCCCGCCCTGCGGGTCCCCGGGTTCAACATGAGCTCGGTCAGCCCCGGCGTGTAGAGCCCGTCACCGGTCCCCGCGCACTCCGCCGGCGGGGACCGGTGAGCGGCCCCCGTCCGCGGCCCTGCGGCGAAGGGCACGGGCGCCGTAGGATGGGCGCCGACCTGTACCCGATCACCGTCAGGAACCAACGTGACACGCCTCGGCGACTCCGTGCAGCGGGCCAGCGGGATGCTGGCCCGGGATCTGTCCTCCGACACCACCGTTCGGCAGCTGCTGGAGGAGACCGGGTCCCGGCGGTATCTGGACCTGACGGACCTGTCCGCGCGGGAGCAGGCGAAGCTGATCGCGGCCCGGGCCGTGGAGGTGCTGCCCTCCGTCGACCAGCTGGCCGAGCAGATCGACGCGGCCCGCGACCGGGGGCGCGGGCTGCACGTCAAGCTGGGCATCGACCCCACCGCGGCGGACGTGCACCTGGGCCACACCGTGCCCATGATCGTCCTGAGCCGGTTCCAGCGGATGGGACACGATGTCACCCTGATCATCGGTGACATCACCGCCCGGATCGGCGACCCCTCGGGCCGGTCCGCCGAGCGGCCGCCGCTCACCGACGAGGACATCGCGGCCAACCTCGCGGGCTACCGCGACCAGGTCAGGCCCTTCTTCGACTTCGAGAAGGTCCGGTTCCGCCACAACAGCGAGTGGCTGGCCGGCATCACCCTGCCGAAGCTGATCGGCATCCTGGCCCAGGTGCCCGCGTCCTCGCTGCTGCAGCGGGAGGACTTCCGCACCCGTCTGGAGGGCGGGCACGGACTGACCATGTCGGAGCTGATCTACCCGGTGGCCATGGCCATCGACTCCGCGGAGATCGACGCGGACATCGAACTGGGCGGCGTCGACCAGCTGCTGAACATGCAGATGGGCCGCCGGGTGATGGAGATCTACGGCATGCGCCCGCAGATGATCGCCACCATGCCGCTGATCGAGGGTACCGACGGCTCCGGCGCGAAGATGTCCAAGTCGAAGGGCAACTACATCGGGCTGACCGCGGCCGCCGAGGACGTGTTCGGCAAGATCATGTCCATTCCGGACCGGCTGATGGTCCCGTACCTCCGGGCCTGGACGGAGTGGACCGACGCGGAGATCGACGCCGCGGCGGCGCGCGTCGAAGCGGGGTCGCTGCATCCGATGGACCTGAAGAAGGTACTGGCCGGGGAAGTGGTCACGGCGATGCACGGGGTGGAGGCCGCGATGGCCGCCCGCGCCGGGTTCACCGCGCAGTTCTCCAGGAAGTCCTTCGCCGACGTCGAGACGCTCCCGGAGGTGGATCTGGCCGTGTGCGGCGGTGAGGGCATCGCCACCGTGCTCACCAGGGTCCTCGAATTCACCCCGAGCGCGTCGGCCGCCCGGCGGCTGGCCAAGCAGAACGGGCTCCGGCTGGTGCTGGAGAGCGCCGGCGGGCAGCAGCGGACGACGGTGCTGCCGGAGGCGGACGCGCTGCGCCCGCTGGGTGAGGTCGTCGCGGAGCAACTGTCCGCCGCGGGCGGGGAGCCGGACGGCGTGTACCTGAAGGCCGGCCGGAAGCTCGCCCAGGTGCGGGGGCACGGCCTGGTCAGGTCCTGAGTCCCCGCCGGGACGTACCTGCGGCGGACGGCCCGGCAGGCGCGGTTTACGCTGGAAGGGTCCCGGTGCGCGGCTCGCCCGGGACCGCGAGGCGGTGGTGCTGCATGATGCGTCTTCGACGCAAGGAGGACACGGGACCTGTCCACCGGATCACCGGTGCCCGGCAGAGCCTGGCCGACGACGTGCGCGGCCGCCAGCGCCGGTACATCATCTCCATGGGGATCCGCTCGGTGTCCGTGGTCCTCACGGTCCTGCTGTGGAATGTGAGCCCACTGCTCGCCTGGATCACCCTCGCCCTGGGTGTGGTGCTGCCCTACGTCGCCGTGGTGATCGCCAACGCGGGGCGGGAGAATCCGCCGTCGATCCCGTCCACCTTCCTCGCCGGCGACCGGCGCCCGGCCCTGCCACCGGCGGATTCCGGAGGTCTCCCCCGCCACACCGCCGGCCCGCACTGACCCCCGCGCCGACCCCCTGCAGCGGCCAACGCGGTTCCCTCCGGTTTGCGTTGCGGGAACCGAAGGGCTGGGAACCTCAAGAAGCGCTCAGATCAATTGGGCGGTTCTGCTGCGCCCGGGGGGTTGTTGCATGTCATACTTCTCGTGCGCTCCGTATCCCCCGTCGGAGCGACGGACCGACGCCGGGCGGCTCCCCCCGTGGCTGCCCGGCGTCGCCATGCTTGGATGGATCCCGTGACCAACGATCCGGCGGTCTGCTCCGCCAAGGGATGCCGCAGCGCGGCCGTCTGGGTGCTGGCCTGGAACAACCCGAAGCTGCACACGCCGGAGCGGCGCAAGACGTGGCTGGCGTGCGAGGAGCACCGCGCGCACCTGTCGGACTTCCTCGGCATGCGGAACTTCCTCAAGGACGTCGTGGCTCTGGAAACCTGGCGGGCCCGCGAGCGGGAGTGACTCCCTCCGCGGGCCCGCGGACGGGCCGGCCGGGTCAGCCGCCGATGGCCGACATCGGCCGCTGAGGCTGGAGGAAGGACGGGTCGTCCAGCCCGGAGCCCGCCTTCTTGCCCCACATCGCGGTCTTCCACCTCCGGGCGATCTCCGCGTCATCGGCTCCGGCGCGCAGCGCGCCCCGCAGATCGGACTCCTCGCGCGCGAAGAGACAGGTGCGCACCTGGCCGTCGGCGGTGAGCCGGGTACGGTCGCAGGAGCCGCAGAACGGCCTGGTCACCGAGGCGATCACCCCCACCCGGTGCGGACCGCCGTCAACGGTCCAGCGCTCGGCGGGTGCCGAGCCCCGCTCCGCCTCGGCCTCCGGGGCGAGCTCGAAGCGGGTACGGAGCGAGCGGAGGATGTCGCCCGCGGTGACCATGTTCGCCCGCTGCCAGCCGTGCTGGGGGTCCAGGGGCATCTGCTCGATGAAGCGCAGTTCGTAGCCGTTCTCGACGGCCCAGGCCAGCAGATCAGGAGCTTCGCCGTCATTGATGCCGGGCATCAGCACGGCGTTGACCTTCACGGGAGTGAGCCCGGCCGCCCGGGCGGCGGCGAGCCCTCTCAGCACATCGGCGTGGCGGTCGCGCCGGGTGAGGCGGCGGAACACCTCGGGATCGGTCGTGTCCAGGGAGATGTTGACCCGGTCCAGGCCGGCCGCGCGCAAGGCGGCGGCAGTGCGTTCCAGACCGATCCCGTTGCTGGTCAGGGAGAGCCTGGGGCGGGGGCGCAGCGCGGCGCACCTCTCGACGATCCCCGCCAGGCCGGGGCGCAGCAGCGGCTCCCCTCCGGTGAAGCGCACCTCGGTGACCCCCAGGCGGGTGACGGCGACGGAGACCAGGCGGACGATCTCGTCGTCGGTCAGCAGCTCGGGCTTGGCCAGCCAGCTGAGCCCTTCCTCGGGCATGCAGTAGGTGCAACGCAGGTTGCACCGGTCGGTCAGGGAGACCCGCAGGTCGGTCGCGACCCGGCCGTAGGTGTCGAGCAGCACGTTGCCCTCCTCCTCCGTCGAGGTCCCCGCTCGGGACCGCTGCCTAGGCAGCGTACGGCACGCCCCGGACACCGGTCCGGAAGCGGGAACCGGCCGCTGCCCGGTCCGGGTTCGGTGCGGCGCTGTCGGAAGCGGGCCGTATCCTCAGTGACCATGCTCGAAGACCACCTGGCAGCCGCAGTTGACGTCCCTGCTCAGCAGTCCGCCAACGGCCCCTGGCCCACTGGCTATCCGGCCGGCTACGCCGTGGTGGACGTCGAGACCACCGGGCTGGCGCGCGAGGACCGCATCGTCTCGGCGGCCGTCTACCGCCTGACGGCCCGTGGGGAGGTGGAGGACCACTGGTACACCCTCGTCAACCCGCAGCGCGATCCCGGCCCCACGTGGATTCACGGGCTGACCTCGGAGATACTCGCCGACGCCCCCCTGTTCCCCGACATCGCCCAGGAACTCGCCGGGCGGCTGCGGGGCCGGGTCCTCGTGGCGCACAACGCCGTCTTCGACTGGACGATGATCGCCCGGGAGTACGCCCGGGCGCGGCGGACGGCTCCCGTGGAACAACGCCTGTGCACGATCGCGTTGGCCAAACAGCTCCGTCTCCCCCTGGAGAACCACAAGCTGGAGACGCTCGCCGCGTACTACGGGGTGACGCAGCGGCGCGCGCACCACGCGCTGGACGACGCCAGGGTGCTCGCCGAGGCGTTCCGGCCGAGCCTGAAGCAGGCGGCCCGCGAAGGGCTGCGGCTGCCGCTGCTCGCCTGCCGGCCGCTCACCCTGTGGTCCGACGCCCCGACGGGAGCGGCCCGCCCGGCCCCCGCGGGAAGGGGAGCACCGGGCGGCCGGCGCCCCGCTCGGCCGCGGCCGGCCTGTCCGTACCCGAACCCCGGCCGGTACCGGCCGGGCGGGCGGCTGGTACAGGGCATGCGGGTGGCGTTCTCGGGGGACACCTCGGTCGACCGCGAACTGCTGGAGGACCAGGCCCACGCGGCGGGTTTGCACATCGCGAGCAGCGTGTCCGGGCTGACCAGCCTGCTGGTCACCAACGACCCCGATGCCGGCACCTCGAAGATCATTAAGGCCCGGCAGCACGGCACCCCCGTTCTCGACGAGGCGGCCTTCACTCAGCTGCTGCGCGATGTGGACCCCGCTCCCGGCGGCTGAACCCGCTGGCGGTACCGTCGGGAGGTGTGTACCGCTTTCTGCTGTCCCGGCAGTGGGTCCTGCTCACTGCCCTGGCCCTCGTTCTGATTCCTGCCATGGTGCAGGCGGGGTTCTGGCAGCTGCACCGGCACCAGGAACGCGTCGAGCGCAACGAACTGATCGCGGGGAGTCTGACCGCGCCCGCGGTGCCGGTGGCGGAGGTGGCTCCGCCCGGCGGCACCGTCGACCCGGCCGACCGGTACCGCACCGTCACCGCGACGGGCGTCTACGACGCCGCGGGCGAGGCGGTGGCGAGGCAGCGCACCGGCCCCGACGGGGGCGGCATGGGGTACCACGTCCTCACCCCGCTCGTCCGTCCGGACGGCACCGCGGTTCTGGTGAACCGCGGCTGGGTGCCGGCCGGCAGCGATCCCGGGCAGTATCCCGAAGTACCGGACCCGCCCGGTGGAGAGGTCACGGTTACCGGGCGGCTGATGACGGACGAGACGCCGGAGTCCACCGGTATCCGGGAGCGTTCCGGGCTGCCGGACGGCATGGTGATGCTGATCAACAGCCGGCAGCGGGCCGAGGAGCTCGACAGGACCTTCCTGCCCGGTCATCTGGAACTGTCCGGGACGTCTCCCGAGCCGCCGGCCGGGGCCGACGCGCCCCGGACACTGCCCGAACCGGGCCACAGGGGAATCGGGGCCCATTTCGCGTATGCCCTGCAGTGGTGGCTGTTCGCCGCCGGCGTCCCGGTCGGATGGTTCCTGCTGGTGCGCCGGGAGGCCCAGGACCGGCGTGCGGCGCGGCCCTTCGGTGAGGACGGAGTCCAGCGGCAGCAGGACGGCGACGGCGCGGACGGCGACACCCGCGTGACGGCGGCCGGCGACCGCTCCCCCTCCCGGCAGAACTGACCGGGGGCGGCGCCCGGTGACGGGAGCAGCCGGCCGCCGGATCAGCTGACGCGCTCGGGGCCGTGCCGGGCCGAACGCAGCCGGACCTCGGCCGGAAGGGTCTTCAGGCCGGAAGACACCCGGGCGTGTTCCAGGGCCTGCTCCCCCAGTGTGCGGACAGCCTCCCCGGGCCGCGCCTGGGGGGCCAGCAGCAGCCCAACCTGCACCCAGGGCTGGGTGCGCCGGCCCACCAGCGTGACTCCGGCCCGTTCGACCCCGGGCTGCGACTCCGCCTCCGCGGTGACCACGTCCTCCAGAGCCCTCCCGCGCAGCAGGGCCCCGGAGCCGTCACCGCTGTCGATGAGCACCTCGGTGAGCCGGTGCCTGCGCAACTGGGCGAGCAGCCACCACAGGAGCAGCAGCACCAGGACCACCAGCACGCCGATGACGACCGGCCACCACCATCCCTCATCCCGCCACTGGGTGCGGTCCTCCCGGGCCAGCACGACGTCCGCCGGGCCGCGCCAGGACCAGCCCGACGGCGGCGAGACCCCGGCGCGCCGCCACAGGTCGCCCGCGCCCGCCAGAGCCGCCAGTCCCGCACCGATGAGCACCAGACCGGTCAGGCCCAGGACCACCCGGTTCACATTTCTCAGCATCGTCCCTCCTCAGCCCCGCGCCGGACGCCGGACATGCACCGCCAGGGCGGGACGACGGGCCAGCCCCAGTTCCCCGATGCCATCGGCGAGGACCGCGTCCAGGTCCGCCCGCACGTCGTCCAGGTCACGGAAGTGCGCCTGGGCCCGCACCCGGATCCGCCGACGGCTCACGGCGACCCGTGCGGACTGGACTCCCGAAACCTCCAGCGCGCGGTCCCGGAGGATCACCGCGACGGCCCTGCGTTCCAGGCCCGCGCGCAGGTCCGGCTTCTCCCTGCGCATCGGCAGCAATCCGCGCAGTCCGGGGGTGAGTGCCAGCACGAGCAGCCACAGCCCGAGAAGCACGGCGGCCACCGCGGCGGCCACCACCCACGGGTCGTCCAGGCTGCGGGTGGCCAGTTCGTCGGCCAGCACCCGGCGCCACGCCGCTCCCGGCCGGTCGGCACGGACCGCCGCGATGTCGTACAGCAGCAGCCCGGTGGCTGCCAGCAGCAGCAGCCCCACGACCGCGGCGGGCACCCTCCGCACGGACCAGAACCGGCCGGCCCGGCCGTCCGCCTCCGGGTCCGGCCGGTAGCGGGCGGCGGAAGAGGACTGCTCCATGCCCGCGCCGCCCCCGGCGGGCGGGCCGCCGCCTTCCGACGGCTTCTCCAGCGTGGGGCCGGCCGGCCCGGGGCGGGTGTTCTCCCGCTCGGCATCGCTCATCGGACCCTCCCCGGCTCCCCCTGCGACTGCGCCGAGTGCAGCCGGTCGACCTCCACCGCCACGTGGGACGCCTCCATCCCGACCATTTCCGCGACCCTCCGCACCACCTGGTGACGCACGGCCGCGCACTGGCCGCCGATGTCCGAGGGGTAGCCGAGCTCGACGGCCACCCTGATGTGGGCCTGGCCACCACTGCCGTCGTCACCGGGCGGGCGCCGCACCACCACCGAGGCGTGCGGCCCGCCGACGCCGGGAGGCAGCGGCGGGCCTTCCCGGTGGGAGCGCAGCGCCTCCCGGGCGGCCTGGGCGGCGACCTTGGCCACCACGCGTTCCGCGATGCGGATCGCCCCCCGCTCGGCGGCGGGCACCGGGTGTTCCACCGGTCACCGCCGCCGGTCGTCGTCGCGCCCCCGGCCCCGGAAGAAATCCCCCGGATCCAGATCGCCCTCGACGAGGCGACCGGCCACGAAGCCGGTCGCGCCGAGCGCGGCGACCAGCAGGAAGGCTCCGAATCCCCCGAAGTAGCCGGCGAATCCGAGTGCCATGCCGGTGATCATTCCGACGACGGCCATGCTCATGGTGCGCTCCTTCGCTGGCGGCTACTGGAGCCGCCGCTCCTGGTCCTCGTCCTCATCGTCCTCGCCCTCCGGCAGTTTCACATCGTCGACCGCGATGTTGACCTCGACCACTTCCAGTCCGGTCATCCGTTCCACGGCGGCGATGACGTTCTCCCGGACCGTCCGGGCAACCTCCCCGATCGACACGCCGTACTCGACGACGATCTCCAGGTCCAGCGCCGTCTGCACCTCGCCCACCTCGGCCTTGACGCCCCGGGTGGCGGGCTTGGTGCCGGTCGAGACCCGGTCCCGGACGGCACCGAAGGTCCGCGACAGTCCTCCGCCCATGGCATGGACGCCCACCACGTCCCGGGCCGCCAGCCCGGCGATCTTCGCCACGACGCCGTCGGCGATGGTGGTCCGTCCGCGTTCGGCCGGCTCGCCGGTGCCCCGGCGGGTCCCCAGGGACCTGCCGGAGGCGCCGGCGCCCGGGGAGTCCTCCCCCACGCCGGGAGTCTCGCTGTTCTTCCGGTGGTCGATGTCAGTCACGGCCTTCACCCTTTTCGCGAGGAACAGAAGCTGTCGGTCGCACGAGTGCCACAGTAGGCGTGCGGCGAACACTCCGCCCGCTGACGCACCGCCATCCAGGTGCGCTTCGCGCGCGATTCCCAGGGCATGAGGGAACCTGTACCCGCAAGGACGGTCAAAACCGGCTTTCCGAAAGGCGGGACGACATGAGCTCCGACAGTCTGCTGCGGGCCGTGCGGCGGCAGCTGGCACTGGGCCGGCTGCTGCCCCTGGGACCTCCCGCGGACAGCAGCTGGATCGCGGAACGGGCGGCGGTCTCGGTGCTGCGCCACCTGGCGCGGGAGCTGCCCGGCATCCGGGTCGACGCCCTCCGGCTCGGCCCTGACCCTGACGCGGCGTCAGCCGGCCGATGGGAGCCCGGCCCGCCGGACGGCGGAACCGGCGGCCGGGCGGCTGCCCCGATGGGGGCGGTCACCGGCGGTCCGCTGCGGATCGAGGCGTCCTTCGCGGCCACCGCCGCCCAGCCGCTGCCGGCCCGCGCCCAGCAGTTGCGCACCGTCCTGAACCGGGGGGCCGCCGACCGGCTGGGGCTGGACGTGGCCCGGGTCGATCTTGTGGTGACCGGGCTGCTGGAGGAGGGCGAGGACGCCGGCCCGGAATCCGCCCACGACGGAAGGGGCGGCGCACCGGTGTCCGGGCCGGACGGGCACCGCCCGCCGGTCCTGACGTCCGGTGGGTCCGGCACCCCGCCCGGTCGCGGGGCGGACGGGACGGTCCGCCGGGGAAGCCTGACAGCAGCCGTGACGGCCGGGGTCCTGGGCGTACCGGGGGTGATGCGGCCGGAGGAGAGAGCCGACGGGACCGGAGCGGATGTGAGCGTGTCCGACACCCGGCAGCCGCCGGCCCGCCACGTCGGCTTGCGGTTGGTGGTGGACGGCCACCGCCGGGTACCGGAGGTCGTCCGGCAGGCCCGGGCCGCTGCTGTGCGGCGGGCCGGACCGGGCGCGCCCGGTCCGCTGTCAGTGAGCGTGGTGGTGACCGAGGCCGTGACGACCGACGCCGTGGCGCCCGGCCGGCCGGGTGCCCGGTCCGGGCCCGGCTGAGTCCCGGGCCGTCGCCCGGTGAGCGTTCAGTCGGACAGGCCCGCGAGGTCCCGCAGGCGGCGTGCCTGAGCGGCGCGCTCTGCGGCGCGCTGCTCGTCGTAGCCGCGCTCCCCCGCCCCGCGCAGCAGCGCCTTCGTCTCGATGACGGCGGCCCGGGGCGGCTGGAGCAGTGCGGCGGTCAGATCGGACACCGCGGCGTCCAGCTCGCCCACCGGAACCACGAGACTGGCCAGTCCGATGCGCTCGGCCTCGGCCGCGTGCACGCTGCGCCCGGTCGTGCAGATCTCCAGGGCACGCGCGTAGCCCACCAGCGACACCAGAGGGTGGGTGCCGGTCAGGTCGGGCACCAGACCGAGGGACGTCTCGCGCATGGCGAACTGCGCGTCCTCGGCGCAGACCCGCAGGTCGCAGGCGAGGGCAAGCTGGAATCCGGCACCGATCGCATGCCCTTGCACCGCGGCGACGGTGATCAGGTCGTTGCGGCGCCACCAGGTGAACGCCTCCTGGTACTCGGCGATGAGCGCGTCCATGCTCGCCGCGTCGCCACGTGCCATGGCCAGGAAGGACGGCTCCCCGGGGATCCCCTCGGGGGTGAAGGCCCGCCGGTCCAGGCCGGCGGAGAAGGAGACGCCCTCGCCCCGGAGAACCGCGACCCGGATGTCACCGGGCAGCAGCCGGCCGGTCTCGGCCAGAGCACGCCACATCGCCGGGGTCTGGGCGTTGCGCCTGGCCGGATCCGCGAGCGTGACGGTCGCCACCGCGCCGTCGACGGTGACGCGCACACCGTCCTTGTCGAGCAGTGTCATCGGCCTCTCCGAACGTTACTCAGCGGTAAGTACAGCTGCAGAGTATCCGTCCGGCGCGGCCCGCGCCCGCCCGGGTCCGGCCGGCGGGTCAGGATGCCGCCGGCTTCTTCCCGCGGGTCGCCCCGCCGCGCCCGCGCAGCGTGACGTCCGCCTCGCTGAGCATCCGGTGGACGAAGCCGTAGGACCGGCCCGTCTCCTCGGCCAGCGCCCGGATGCTGGCTCCCGATTCATATTTCCGCTTCAGGTCTGCCGCGAGCTTCTCGCGCGCGGTGCCGGTCACCCGGCTGCCCTTCTTCAGAGTCTCGGCCACCCGTGCCTCCTCGTGGAAGTGCGCTCTGGACTCTCATGATCACCCCTATCCGGCTTCCTGGCCACCCATTCGGCACGGTCCGGTGCCCACCGGGGAGGCCCGCACGCTCCCGCCCGGCGGGAGCGAGGCGGTCACCGGTGACACGGACCGGGAAGAAGAAGCAGGTCAGACAGCCGCAGCAGCCCGGGCCCGGGTGGCCGGGTCCGGTGAGTGCGGGAGAAGCGCGCCCCGGGCGCAGCCACGCCGCTGCATGAGCCGCCCTCACCCGGATGACGGAGAAGCCGTCGGTCGAATGCCCCATCGCCGGGCGGCCGGCCGTGGGGGGGCCGGGCCCCGTCGTCAGGCCAGCGCGACCAGATCCGCGTAGTCCTCGCCCCACAGGTCCTCCACCCCGTCCGGGAGCAGGATGATGCGCTCGGGCTGCAGGGCGTCCACCGCGCCCTCGTCGTGCGTGACCAGGACCACGGCACCGGTGAAGCTGCGCAGCGCGCCGAGGATCTCCTCGCGGCTGGCCGGGTCGAGGTTGTTGGTCGGTTCGTCCAGCAGCAGCACGTTGGCGGAGGAGACCACCAGGGTCGCCAGGGCCAGCCGGGTCTTCTCCCCGCCGGAGAGCACCCCCGCCGGCTTGTCGACGTCGTCCCCGGAGAAGAGGAAGGAGCCCAGGGTCTTCCGGATCGCCACCAGGTCCATGTCCGGGGCGGCCGAGCGCATGTTCTCCAGCACCGTGCGGTCCGGGTCGAGCGTCTCGTGCTCCTGGGCGTAGTACCCCAGCTTCAGGCCGTGACCCGGCGTCACCTGCCCGGTGTCGGGCTGTTCGACGCCCGCCAGCAGCCGCAGCAGGGTGGTCTTGCCCGCACCGTTGAGGCCCAGGATGACCACCCGTGAGCCCTTGTCGATGGCGAGGGAGACATCGGTGAAGATCTCCAGGGAGCCATAGGACTTGGACAGCCCCTCGGCGGTCAGCGGGGTCCTGCCGCAGGGGGCCGGATCGGGGAAGCGCAGCTTGGCGACCTTGTCCTGCTGCCGCTCGGCCTCCAGCCCCGCGAGCAGGCGCTCGGCCCTGCGGGCCATGTTCTGCGCGGCCACCGCCTTGGTGGCCTTGGCCCGCATCTTGTCGGCCTGGGAACTCAGCGCGGCGGCCTTCTTCTCGGCATTGGCGCGCTCGCGCTTGCGGCGCTTCTCGTCCGCCTCCCGCTGGACCGTGTACTGCCGCCAGCCCATGTTGTACTGATCGATGGCGGCGCGGTTGGCATCGAGGTAGAAGACCTTGTTCACCACCGTCTCTACCAGGTCGATGTCGTGCGAGATCACCACCAGACCGCCGCGGTAGGTCTTGAGGAAGTCCCGCAGCCAGACGACCGAGTCGGCGTCGAGGTGGTTGGTCGGCTCGTCCAGCAGCAGGGTGTCGGCATCGGAGAACAGGATGCGGGCCAGCTCCACACGCCGCCGCTGCCCCCCGGAGAGGGTGTGCAGCGGCTGCCCCAGTACCCGGTCGGGAAGACCCAGGCTGGCCGCGATCGTGGCGGCCTCGGCCTCGGCGGCGTAGCCGCCCTTGGTCAGGAACTCCGTCTCCAGCCGCTCGTAGCGTTTCATGGCCCGCTCGCGGGTGGCGCCCTTGCCGTTGGCCATGCGGTCCTCGTTCTCGCGCATCTTGCGCAGCACGGTGTCCAGTTCGCGGGCGGAGAGGATGCGGTCACGGGCGAGAGTGTCCAGGTCGCCGGTACGCGGGTCCTGCGGCAGGTACCCCACCTCGCCGGTGCGGGTGATGGTGCCGGCCGCGGGAACTCCCTGGCCCGCGAGGCACTTGGTGAGCGTGGTCTTGCCGGCTCCGTTGCGGCCGACCAGGCCGACCCGGTCGCCGCGGGCGACGCGGAACGAGGCGGACTCGATGAGGACGCGCGCACCGGCGCGCAACTCGATACCGGTTGCGGTGATCATGGACAGGCTCCGGGGTAGGCGGGACGTACGGGCACGCAGATGCGGCACCGCGGCGGCGCGGCGGCCACGCGGTGTACGCCCGCTAAGGAACGAGGAACGGGATGTCCATGCGGCCAGTCTAGCGGCGCCGCGCAACGGCTTTCCCGGCCCGGCGGAAGGGCCGCGCGGGCGGCCCGGGCAGCCGCCGGGCTCACTCCCCGGTGTGCACCTGGAAGGCGGCCCGCCGCACCCGCTTGGCGACGGTGGGGTCCGGGTGTGCGGCGGCGAGCGCCAGCAGCACCTGCACGGTCCGGGGGTGGCCGCAGGTACGCACCTCCGCCACGAGTTCCCGGACGGACGGCTGGACCGCGGTCTCCAGGTGGTCCAGCAGCAACTGCCGGGCGCCGTGCTCCTGGGCGGCCGACGCGGTGTCCACCCACAGCCAGGTGGCCTCCTCGCGGGTGAGGACGCCCAGCGGCGAGTCGGCGGTGTCCCGCGGATCCCCGCCGTCGTGGTCGGCCAGCCACAGCCGCGCGTACGGCCGCAGCACCGGCTCCTGGACCGCGGACCGGACGGCCTGCTGGGCGGGGGCCCCGACCACCCGCAGTGCCTCGAAGGCCAGGCCCCGGATCAGGGCGTCCTCGCCGCGCGCGGCGTCCAGCAGTTCCTGCACCGCCGGGCCGGTGGGCCGGGCCGCGAGCCACGCGCGGTACTCGGCGCGGGCCGGCCCCGGGGTCAGCGTCGCGCAGCCGCGCAGCATGTCGACGGCGGACTGTTCGATGTTGCCCGCCGGACTCTGCGCGGCGATGCAGATGTGTTCCAGTTTCGTCCACATCGCCCAGCTCCCGAGCCGGGTGAGGCGGGCCCGCACCGCGTGTCCCTGCTGCCGGTGCAAGGTGAGCGCTCCGACCGCCTCCAGGGCGTCCAGCGCCCAGCCCAGCAACCGCACCCGCTCCGGATCCGCCGCGTCGCCGGGGGTACCGGCCCGCGCGGGGACCTCTTGTCCGGGGTCCGCCCCGGTGCCGGGCGGGCCGGCGGCCGCGGCGTCCGCCTCCGCCGGTTCCGGGGCCGGCCGCCCGGCCCGCAGTTCCTCGACGCGCTGCCGCAACAGCTCCAGCAGCCCCGCCGCCGTCACCGGGCCGTCGGACAGCTGCATCACGGACAGCAGCTGGGGCACGGCCTCCACCACTTCGGCCACCGCGCCGGGGTCCGCCCCCACCGGTGCCGGCCTCGCCAGGGACCACCCGTCGAACAGCGCCACCCAGCCGCGCAGGACCGCGCTGTCGTCGCGCTCCCAGGCACGCAGCCGCCAGCCCGCCCGCACCGGGCCGGCCGGGGCACCGGGCTCGCCGTGCTCGATGAGTCCGGCCAGCCGGGCCCGGCCCCAGTGTTCCCGGACCTGCCCGGCGGTCAGGCCCAGTTCCTTGCCTGCCCGGGCCAGGTCGGCTTCAGGGGCGCTGCCGGAGCGCTGCGCCCAGCGGGCCAGCCGCACGGCGTCGGCCAGCAGACCGCGGGCCTGCCGGGCGAGCTCCGCCGGGGGCACGGCGCCACGCGGAGGATGTGGCGAGGGGCGCCGGCCCGCGGGGGCGCGCCGTGCGGCGACGGGCTGGGACGGCACGTCGGGGACAAGGTGCAGCCGGGTCTCGCGCGGAGTTCGGGACGTCACCCGAGAAGTTTCTCCGTTCGGAGCGGAAAGCCCAAACTCCGCGGTCGGCGGCTCACATGAGCGGCGTGAGAAAGCGCCTCAGCGCCTCCTCGCAGGACTGCGGATCGGCGTTCCACATCGCCGCGTGCTGCGCGCGCCCCACAGGGTGCAGCACGACGTGCTCGGGATGCCGCGCGGCCAGCTCCCGGGAAGTCCGCCAGGGCGCCACGGTGTCGTCGGGACCGTGCAGGATCAGCGTGGGCGGCAATGTCCCCGCACCGCCGGGCGGCGGCACGGCCGGGTCGGGGCCGAGCCGGTCCTGGCCCAGCACGGCCCGCACGGCAAGGGGCCGCAGCGGGCGCGGCACACCGCGGTGGGCCGCCAGCGCCTCGACGGTGACCGGCCAGTCCAGCACCGGGGAGTCCGCGACCACCCCCGCGACGCTGCCGCGCAGCGGCGAGCGCAGCGCGGTGCGCAGCGCCATGGCCCCGCCCGCCGACCAGCCGTACAGAACCACCTGGCGGGCTCCGTAGCGCAGCGCGCAGCGCAGGGCGGCGTCCGCGTCGTGCCAGGCCCTCTCCTCGAAGCCCGGGCCCGCTCCGCCCCGCCTCACGGACGCCGGGTCGGCACGGTGGCCCGGAACCAGCACCGGGAACCGGAGCCGGTGCAGGTACGGGAGCACGTTGAGCGGATGCTCGCGGCCGGCCCCGAGGCCGTGCAGGGCGATCACCCATGTGTCGCGCGCACCGGGCACGAACCAGGCGGGCAGCGAACCGAGCTCGCCGCCGATCTCCACGTCGGAGTAGTCCAGGCCGAGCGCGCCCAGCGGGTCGCCGGCGTACAGCTGGGGGGTGAGCCACAGCTGCGCTCCCGCCCTCAGTTCGCCGCGGGTGACACGCTCCAGGCGGCGCACCACCGTGTCGGCCTGCCGGGGGCCCTCCTCGACCGGCGAACCGACCACGGCGTGGCATCCCGGCCCGGTCAGGCCGTAGATCCCCGGCCGCACCGTCGCCAGCGACCGGGTGAGGGCGATCTCGTCCCGGGTCACGCCGTGGACGGTCACCGGCGGGCCGGTGAAACCCGCGGGCAGCGGCGGGTTGCCGCTGCGCAGGGCGAAGTCACCGGCGTAACGGCCGGCCGCGACCGCGACCGCGCCGGCGCCCAGCAGAGCTGCAGTGGCGGTCACGGCCGCCGTTGTGCGCACACCCATGCCCCCAGGATGACCCGGGGTGTGCCGCCGGGCCAGCGGGCGCGGATGCTCGGCGCGTCACCCGGGCCGCTGCCCGTACCCCCGCAGCTTCTCGGCGGCCGTGTCCAGTTCCTCCGGTGGCAGCAGCGACGGGGACCGGCCGGGGACGGAGGAGGCGGCCAGCCACACCCGGCACATCCACTCCAGCTGGGCCGTCCGGTCGCAGGCCTCCTCCAGGCTCCTGCCGTGCACGAGCGTCCCGTGGTTGCGCAGCAGGCAGCCGCTGCGGTCCCGCAGCGCGGCCAGCGCGTGGCGCGCCAGCTCCTGGCTGCCGTAGGTCGCGTAGGGCGCCACCCGTACCGGGCCGCCCAGTGCGGCGGCCATGTAGTGGACGGCGGGCAGCTCGTCCACCAGGGTCGAGACCGCGGTGGCGTACACCGCGTGGGTGTGCACCACCGCCGCGGCGTCCGTGGCGCGGTAGATCTCCAGGTGCAGCGGCAGCTCGCTGGTGGGCTCCAGGTCACCGGCCGTTCTGCGGCCGTCCAGACCGACGGCGAGCAGGTCGCCGGGGCCGAGCCGGTCGTAGTGCACGCCGGACGGCGTGACCAGCACGGTGTCCCCGACGCGCACCGACAGGTTCCCCGATGTCCCCACGACCAGGCCGTCGGCGACGGTCCGCCGGGCCCGTTCCACCAGTTCCCGCCATGCCTCGGCCCACTCAGATCGCATCCGGCCACCCTAAGGGCTCGCCCGGTGTGTCCCTCGGCACAGTGCCCGGCCCCAGGTCAAGGGGGAGTTGACGGCCGTTGTCCGGCGTGATGGACTCCTGGGGCCATTTCGGCGGCAGGAGAGGAAGCCGGTGCGAGTCCGGCGCGGTCCCGCCACTGTCACCGGGGAGCGCTCCCCCACCCGTGCGTCACGGCCCGCCGCAGGCGGGCTGGAAGGCCGGGGGAAGCGCGGATCCGGGAGCCAGGAGACTCTCACCGCCGGTCACGTCGATCCAGGGCGCGGACCCTGAGTGAGGACACACCGTCATGAGTGGCAGTCTCCTGCCCGCACCCCCGCCCCGTCCCCCGGCTTCCGCACGAGGTGTGACGGCGGGCTGACGTCATGCACATGCCCCGAGCCGTCGGATGCGGTCTCGTGCTGGGCTACCTCGGCGATCTCGTGCTGGGCGACCCCCGGCGGGGCCACCCGGTCGCGGCCTTCGGCCGGCTGGCGTCGGCCGCCGAGCGGTACCTGTGGCGCGACAGCCGGGCCCGCGGTGCCCTCTTCACCCTCGTGTGTGCCGGAGGGACCGTGGCCGGCTCCGGCGCGCTGGCCCGCGCGGCCGCGAGTGCCGGCAGGCACGGTCCGGTGGCCACCGCGGCCCTGACCGGTGTCACCACCTGGACCGTCCTGGGCGGTACCGGGCTGGCCCGCGAGGCCCGCGCGATCCTCGCGGCGCTGGAGGACGGCGACCTCTGCCGGGCACGGGAGCTGCTGCCCCGGCTGTGCGGCAGGGACCCGCAGCTCCTGGACGCCGACGGGCTGGCCCGCGCCGTGGTGGAGTCCGTCGCCGAGAACACCTCAGACGCGGTGGTCGGCGCCCTGGTGTGGGGGGCCGTGGCGGGAGTGCCGGGGCTCGCGGGCTTCCGGGCCGTCAACACCCTGGACGCGATGGCCGGGCACCGGTCGCCGCGTCACCTGCGGTTCGGCTGGGCCTCGGCCCGGCTCGACGACGTGGCCGGTCTGCCCGGCGCCCGGCTGACCGCCCTGCTCGCCGCCCTGGCGGGCCCGCGCCCGCGGGCGGCGCTGCGCGCCTGGCGGTCGGACGCCCACCGTCATCCCAGTCCCAACGCGGGACCGGTGGAGGCCGCGTTCGCCGGTGCGCTCGGCGTCCGGCTGGGCGGCACCCTGTCCTACGCGGGCCGGACGGAGCACCGGCCGGTGCTCCACGCGGCCGCGAACGCCGCCGCCACGGCCGACATCGAGCGCGCCGTGCGGCTCTCCCGGCGCGTGGGGGCGCTGTCCCTGGCACTGTGCTGCGCCGTGCTCTGGGCGGCCGGCCGGAGGCGCCCATGACCGGCGGAGGGCTGCTGGTCGCCGGGACCACCTCGGACGCCGGCAAGAGCGTGGTGACCGCGGGGATCTGCCGCTGGCTCGCCCGCCAGGGGCTGCGGGTGGCGCCTTTCAAGGCGCAGAACATGTCGCTCAACTCCTTCGTGACGCGCGAGGGCGCGGAGATCGGCCGGGCCCAGGCGATGCAGGCCGCCGCCGCCGGCGTGGAGCCCAGCGCCCTGATGAACCCGGTACTCCTCAAGCCCGGCGGCGACCGCACCAGTCAGGTGGTGCTGCTGGGACGCCCGGCCGGGGAGCTGAGTGCCCGCGGCTACCACGCGTCCCGGCGGGAACAGCTGCTCACGACCGTCACCGGCTGCCTGGCCGAGCTGCGGGCGGGGCACGACGCGGTGATCTGTGAGGGCGCGGGCAGCCCGGCCGAGATCAATCTGCGCCGCACCGACATCGTGAACATGGCTCTGGCACGGGCGGCGGGCCTGCCGGTGGTGGTGGTCGGGGACATCGACCGGGGCGGGGTGTTCGCGTCCTTCTTCGGCACCACCGCGCTGCTGTCCGCGGAGGACCAGCGGCTGGTCTCCGGCTATCTGGTGAACAAGTTCCGCGGTGATGTCACCCTGCTGGAACCGGGTCTCGACATGCTCCGCCGGCTGACCGGCCGCCCCTCGCTCGGCGTACTGCCGTTCCGCCACGGCCTGGGCATCGACGAGGAGGACGGGCTGCGGCTGTCCCTGCGCGGAGAGGTGCGGGAGTCCTCCCCGGCCGCTCCGCACGGAGCCGACGTTCTTCGGGTGGCGGTGGTGCGGGTACCACTGATGTCCAACTTCACCGACCTGGACGCACTGGCCGCCGAGCCCGGGGTGGTGGTGCGGTTCGCCGGCGGCCCGGCGGAACTCGCGGACGCCGACCTGGTGGTGGTGCCCGGCACCCGCGGAACGGTGCGGGCACTGGCCTGGCTGCGGGAGCGCGGGCTGGCGGAAGCGCTGGCCCGCCGGGCCGCCGAGGACCGTCCGGTCCTGGGCATCTGCGGCGGCTACCAGCTGCTGGGCGAACACATCGACGACGAGGTGGAGTCCCGCGCGGGGAGCGTGCCGGGCCTTGGACTGCTGCCGGTACGGGTGCGCTTCGCCGCGGACAAGACACTGGCCCGGCCGGCCGGGCGGGCGCTGGGCGAGCCGGTGACCGGCTACGAGATCCACCACGGGGTGGCGGAGGTCAGCGGCGGACAGCCGTTCATCACCGACGGACCGGGCCGCCCGCTGGACGGCTGCCGGGCCGGGACCGTATGGGGCACCCACTGGCACGGGACACTGGAGAGCGACGGGTTCCGCAGGGCGTTCCTGCGCCGAGTCGCCGCCGATGCCGGGCGGGACTTCCTCCCCTCGCCCGCCACCTCCTTCGCCGCGTTGCGCGAGGAGCAGCTGGACCGCCTGGGTGACTTGATCGAGGAACACGCCGACACCGATGCCCTGCTGCGGCTCATCGAGAAGGGGGCACCCGACGGCCTGCCCTTCGTCCCTCCGGGAGGGCCATGAGGCCGTCATCCGTCCGGACGGATGACGGAGGCGGCGGACCGGGGCCGCGGGCGGAGCCGGACCGGTCGGCACCGGACCGGCTCCGCGGGATCCGCCCCGGACTCAAGACGGATCAGGAGGAGGGAGGAATGACCACCTCTGTGCTGTTCCCGCGAACGCGGAAATGGCGTACGCCCAAGGTCGCGCACCGGAGAAGCGCCGTCGCGTCTTTTTCTCGTTTTCCACCCGAAGGAGTGACAGCGTGAGCGTCTCTTCCCCTCCGGCTCCGTTCTCTTCCGGATCCGCCGGTCCCTCCGTCACCTATCCCTTCACCGCGGTGGTCGGCATGGCGGATCTGCAGCTCGCGCTGCTGCTCAACGCCGTCAGCCCGGCGGTGGGCGGAGTGCTGGTGCGCGGTGAGAAGGGCACGGCGAAGAGCACGGCGGTACGGGCGCTGGCCGCGCTGCTGCCCGGGGTCCCGGTGGTGCCCGGGTGCAGGTTCTCCTGCGATCCGGCCGGCCCCGACCCGGCGTGTCCCGACGGCCCGCACGCGGCCGGGCCCGGGACCGTGCGTCCGGCCCGGATGGTGGAACTGCCGGTGGGCGCCTCCGAGGACCGGCTGACCGGCGCCCTGGACCTGGAGCGGGCGCTGTCGGAGGGAGTGAAGGCCTTCGAGCCCGGCCTGCTGGCCGCGGCCCACCGCGGCGTGCTCTACGTGGACGAGGTCAACCTGCTCCACGACCACTTGGTGGACCTGTTGCTGGACGCCGCCGCCATGGGAGCGGCACACGTGGAGCGGGAGGGGGTCTCGGTCCGGCACGCCTCCCGGTTCCTGCTGGTCGGCACCATGAACCCGGAGGAGGGTGAGCTGCGGCCGCAGTTGCTGGACCGGTTCGGGCTGACCGTCGAGGTGGCCGCCTCCCGCGACACCGGCGAACGGGCCGAGGTGGTGCGGCGGCGGCTGGCCCACGACGCGGACCCCGCGGGGTTCGCGGCCCGCTGGGCGGGAGAGGAGGCGGCCCTGCGGCAGCGGATCGCCGATGCCCGGCAGTTGCTGCCGCGGGTACGGCTGGGGGACGCCGCGCTGCGGCAGATCGCCGCGACCTGCGCGGAGTTCGAGGTGGACGGCATGCGGGCGGACATCGTCATGGCCCGCGCGGCCCTGGCGCTGGCCGCGTGGGCGGGGCGGGAGACCGTGCTGGCCGAGGATGTGCGGCAGGCCGCACTGCTGGCGCTGCCGCACCGGCGGCGGCGCAATCCGTTCGACGCTCCGGGCCTGGACGAGGACAGACTCGACGAGACGCTGGAACGCAACGCGGAGCCGGACGGGGGCGGCGGCCCGGACGGCGGCCCCGGCGGGGACGGGGAAGGCCCGGACGGGGACGGGGAAGGCCCGGACGGGGACGGCCAGGGGCCTGGCGGCGGGCCCGGCACCCCTCCCCCGCTTCCGGGCGGGCCCCGGGCCGAGGACAGCGGCACATCCGGTGAGCAGAGCGGGTCGAGCGGCCCGGGCGCCGCAGCGGACGGCGAGGAGCCGCCCGGATCCCCACCGCAGGACGCAGCCGAGCGGCCGCCCGCCCCGGCAGCCGCCCCCTTCCGGACCCGGGCACTGAGCGTGCCGGGTGTCGGCGAGGGCGCCGCCGGCCGGCGGTCCCGGTCCCGCGGCGCCCACGGCCGCACCACCGGAGCCCGGACCCCCCACGGCCGGCCGGGCGCGCTGCATCTGACGGCGACCGTCCGGGCCGCCGCGCCCCACCAGCACGCCCGGCGCCGCTCCGGGACCGGACTTGTGCTGCGCCCGGAGGACCTGCGCGAGGCCGTCCGCGAGGGCCGGGAGGGCAATCTGGTGCTGTTCGTGGTCGACGCCTCGGGGTCGATGGCGGCCCGGCAGCGGATGAGCGCGGTGAAGGGCGCCGTGCTCTCGCTGCTGCTGGACGCCTACCAGCGACGCGACAAGATCGGCATGATCACCTTCCGTGGCACCGAGGCCGAGGTGGCCCTGCCTCCCACCTCGTCCGTGGAGGCCGGAGCGGCCCGGCTGGCCCGGCTGGCCACCGGGGGCCGCACCCCGCTGGCCGCCGGACTGCTGCGCGCCCACGAGGTGCTGCGGGTGGAACGGATGCGCGATCCGGCGCGCCGCCCGCTGGTGGTGACCGTCACCGACGGACGGGCCACCGGTGGCCCCGAGCCGCTGGACAGGGCCCGGCGGGCCGCTCGTCTGCTGGCCGCCGACGGGACCGCGGCGGTGGTCGTGGACTGCGAGTCCGGGCCGGTCCGGCTGCGCCTGGCCGGCGCGCTCGCCCGGGAGCTGGGCGGCCCGGCCATCACACTCGACGAGCTGCGCGCGGACACCGTGTCCGCCCTGGTCCGCACCGCCACGACAAGGAGAGCCGCCTGATGCCGCAGGGACAGCCCGCCGTCGTCCCCGACGACGGCCTCACCACCCGCCAGCGCCGGAACCGGCCGCTGGTGATCGTGCACCACGGAGCAGGCAAGGGGAAGTCCACCGCCGCCTTCGGGCTCGCGCTGCGCGCCTGGAACCAGGGCTGGTCCGTCGGCGTGTTCCAGTTCGTCAAGTCGGCCAAGTGGAAGGTCGGCGAAGAACGGGCGCTGCGCGTGCTGGGCGCGAGCGGCGAGGGCGGCACCGTGGCCTGGCACAAGATGGGCGAGGGATGGTCCTGGGTGCAGCGGGATCCCGCCACGGCCGAGGAGGCCGCCCGGGAGGGGTGGGAGCAGGTCAAGCGCGATCTGGCCGCCGGGACCCACCGGCTGTACGTGCTGGACGAGTTCGCCTACCCGATGCACTGGGGGTGGGTGGACCCGGCGGAGGTGGTCGCGGTACTCCGGGAGCGCCCGGGAATTCAGCACGTGGTCGTCACCGGGCGCCACGTCCCCGCCGATCTGCTGGACGCCGCCGACCTGGTGACCGAAATGACCAAGGTCAGGCACCCGATGGACACCGGCCAGAAGGGCCAGCGGGGCATCGAGTGGTGAGCACCCGATGACCTCCGGCATCCCGCGGCTCGTCATCGCCGCCCCCGCCTCCGGCTGCGGCAAGACCACCGTGGCCACCGGTCTCATGGCGGCCTTCGCCGCCTCCGGGCTGGCGGTCTCCGGGCACAAGACCGGCCCGGACTACATCGACCCCGGCTATCACGCGCTGGCCACCGGCCGGCCCGGCCGGAACCTCGACCCCTTCCTGTGCGGGCCGGAACTGATCGCCCCGCTCTTCTCGCACGGTGCAGCGGGGGCGCAACTCGCGGTCGTGGAAGGGGTGATGGGCCTGTTCGACGGTGCCGCCGGGCACGGTGAGCTGGCGTCCACCGCCCAGGTCGCCAAGCTGCTGCGGGCCCCGGTGGTGCTCGTGGTCGACGCCTCGGCGCAGTCCCGGTCCGTCGCCGCGCTGGTGCACGGTTTCGCGTCCTTCGACCCGGAGCTGCGCATCGCCGGGGTCATCTGCAACAGGACCGGTTCACCGCGCCACGAGGAACTGCTGCGGGATGCCCTGGACGAGAGCGGGGTCCCCGTCCTGGGCATGCTGCGCCGGGCGGACGCGGTGGACACCCCCAGTCGCCATCTGGGACTCGTCCCGGCGGCCGAGCGGCGCGCCGACGCGGTGGCGTCCGTCGAGGCGATGGCCGGGCTGGTACGGGCCGGCTGTGATCTGCCGGCGCTGCTGGCCCTGGCCCGGAGCGCGCCACCGCTGCCCGGGCCCGTCTGGGCCCCTCCGCCTCCCGCCGTCGCACCCCTCTCCCGCCCGGTGGTGGCGGTCGCCTCCGGCCCGGCCTTCACCTTCTCCTACGCCGAGCACGCCGAGCTGCTGGCGGCGGCCGGCGCGCAGGTGGTGCCCTTCGATCCGCTGCGGGACGAGAGCCTCCCGGCCGGAACCGCCGGGCTGGTGATCGGCGGCGGCTTCCCCGAGGTGTACGCGTCCCAGCTGTCGGCGAACGAGCCGCTGCGCGAAGCCGTGGCCGCGTTCGGCGGGCCGGTGGCCGCGGAGTGCGCAGGTCTGCTGTACCTGGTGCGGGAGCTGGACGGCGCACCGATGTGCGGCGTGCTGGACGCCACCGCCCGGATGACCGGCCGGCTGACCCTCGGCTACCGGGAGGCCGTCGCGGTCGGCGACAGTGTGCTGGCTCCCGCCGGGACCCGGATGCGCGGGCACGAGTTCCACCGCACCGCCGTCGAGCCGGGCGCCGGGCCCCGGCCGGCCTGGGGGCTGCTGCGCCCCGGCCGCCGGACCGAAGGATTCGTCCAGGGGGCCGTCCACGCCTCCTACCTGCATGTGCACTGGGCGGCCGAGCCGTCCCTCGCCCGGCGTTTCGTCGAGAAGTGCGCCCGGTGAGCGACGCGGCCGCCGGCTTCCGCGGTCTCGAAGCCCTCGGCATGCCCGTGGAGGGGGCGGTGGCCGCAGTGAACCGCGCCGTGCTCGGCGGCGCGCCGGTGGCGCTGGAAGCGGCCGCCGGCGCGCTCCGGCCGCTGCCCCTGCTGCCGCCGAACATCCGCCCCGTGGCACCGGGCGCCCGGCACCGGCTGCTGATCACCGACCGGCTGGTGCCGGGCCGCCCGGACACCGCGGTGCTGCGTCCGCCGTCGCTGGTGGCGGGTGTGGGGGCCCGGCTCGGAGTCTCCGCGGAGGAGGTGCGCGGCCTGCTGGAGAGCGCTCTGGCCGAAGCCGGGCTGTCACCGGACAGCCTGACCGCGCTGGTGACAGTGGAGGCGAAGGCCGGTGAGGAAGGGCTGCTGACCGCCTCGCGGTGGCTGGGCGTTCCCCTGCTCGCCTTCCCGGCGGCGGAACTGGCCGCGCTCCCGGTGCCGCACCCGTCCGGTGTCCCGGCGGCCGTGGCCGGCACGCCCTCGGTGGCCGAGGCCGCCGCGCTGGCCGGCGCCGGTGCCGGGGCAGGGCTGGTGGTGACCAAGGTCACGTCCGCCTCGCGGGACCGGCCGGGGCGGGCGACCTGCGCGGTCGCCCGGCGCGGCGCACCGGGCACGCGGAACCCGCGGGCCCGCGGGAGGGGACCTGGGCAAAGACGGCTCGCCGACCGGCAGTAACGTCTCGGGAGAGCGGTCCGGGGCAGCCGCCCCGGGGCCGTGCTCCGCGCCGGCGCCGCCGGCACCGACCGCACCTGCACCGAGGAGAACCTGTGACCACCCCGCCCGCGCTGCTCCTCGTCGGCCACGGGACCCGTGACGACGCCGAGGCCGAGGCCTTCCGCTCGTTCACCGACGGCCTGGCCACGGACAACCCCGGCATTCCGGTCGCGGGAGGGTTCACCGAGCCGGTCACTCCGGCGCTGGCCGACGCGGTGGCGGGCCTGGTGGGTCAGGGTGTGCGGCGAATCGCCGCGGTACCGCTGGCACCGGTGTGCGCCGGGCACGCCGGGGACGGCATCCTGGCCGCACTGGCCCGCGAGGAGCGGCGGCACCCGGGGACCTCCTTCGCCATCGGGCGCCCGCTGGGCCCGCACCCGGACCTGCTGGAGATCCTGGAGCGGCGGGTGGAGGAGGCGCTCGGCACCTCCCCCCGCTCGCCGCGGGACCGGGCCGATGTCACGGTGCTGCTGGTCGGCCCGGGCTCCTGCGACCCGGACGCCAACGCCGAGGTGCACAGGGCGGCACGGCTGCTGTGGGAGGGCCGCGGGCTGGCGGGCGTCGAGACCGCCTTCGCCTCGCTGGCCGCGCCGGATGTGCCCGCCGGACTCGACCGCTGCCGGACGCTGGGCGCCCGCCGGATCGTGGTGCTTCCCTGCATCCTGTTCCCCGGGGTGCTGCCGGACCGCATCCGGATGCAGGCGGAGGGCTGGGCCGCGGCACACCCCGGGACACAGGTGGTCCCGGCCGGGGTGATCCGGCCCGCGGAACTGGCCGGGCTGGTCATGGAACGCTACCGGGAGACGCCGGACGCGAGCTCCGGGGCACCGGCGGACCGGGGACAGCGGACACCGTCCCAGGGCGGTGACCGTGCTCACGCCCGCTGATCCCCCGCCCGCGCCGCCCCGGCCGGATCCGCACCCGGTGCACGATCTGGGGCACCACGGGGACGCCGAACTGCTGGACACCGGCCGGGAGCTGACCGACCTGGCGGTCAACGTCCGCGCCGGCACACCGCCGGACTGGCTGCGGGAGGTCCTGGCCGGTTCCCTGTCCGGGCTGGCGGCCTATCCGGACGGCCGCGCGGCCCACCGGGCGGTGGCGGTACGGCACGGCCTGCCCGAGGAATGCGTGCTGCTCACCGCCGGTGCGGCGGAGGCCTTCGTCCTGCTGGCCCGGGCGCTGGGCCGGATCAGCCCACCTGCCCGGGTGGCCGGACCTCCGGTGGTCGTGCATCCGCAGTTCACCGAACCCGAGGCGGCGCTGCGGGCGGCGGGACATCCGGTGCGCCGGGTGCTGCTGCGCGCCGGGGACGGTTTCCGGCTCGCCCCCGGGGACGTTCCGGAGGATGCCGCGATGGTGATCGCCGGGAACCCGACCAACCCGACCTCGGTGCTGCACCCGGCGGACGACCTGCTGTCGCTGGCCCGGCCGGGCCGGCTGCTGGTGGTGGACGAGGCGTTCATCGACGCGGTGCCGGGCGAGGAGCAGTCACTGGCCGGTGCCGTGGGGTCGGTGCCCGGACTGGTGGTGCTGCGCAGCCTGACCAAGACATGGGGTCTGGCCGGTCTGCGGATCGGCTATCTGCTGGCCGGGCCGGAAACCGTCACCGCCCTCGCACGGGAGCAGCCGCTGTGGCCGGTCTCCTCCCCTGCGCTGGCGGCCGCCTCGGCGTGCTGCACGGCCCGGGCCCTGGCGGAGGCCGACGAGGCCGCCCGGCGCACGGCGGAGGACCGGCGTTACCTGCTGGAGCGGCTGGACGCTCTGACCGCTCTGCGGACGGCGACGCCGGACCCCCGCGGGCCGTTTGTGCTCGTCCGCCACCCGGATGCCGCGGCCCTGCGCCTGCGGCTGCGCGAGCGGGGGTTCGCGGTCCGCCGGGGCGACACCTTCCCGGGGCTGGGCCCGCAGTGGCTGCGCCTGGCCGTCCGGGACAGGGAGACGACCGGGCGGTTCGTGTCGGCCGCCGTCGAGGCCGGAGCGGGCTGAGCCCGCCGGGCCCGGCGGCGGAACCGCGGCGCTCATCGGGGCCCGCCGCGGTTCCGCTCCTCACGGTCAGGCCAGGTCCTGGCTCCCGGCCCGGGCGACGGTGCGCCGACGGCGGTTCAGCAGCAGCGCGCCGCCTCCCGCCGCGACCAGCAGGGCCGCCCCGCCGGCCAGGTAGGGCAGCCGCCCGTCACCGCCGGTGGCGGCCAGATCCGGGCCGTCCGCGCTCCCCGCGGCCTCGGACCGGGAGCCGGGCACGGTCTGGGTGCCGTGGCCGTCCTCGCCGGCCTCGCTCCCGCCGGGCTCCTCCTTCTCGCTCTCCTTCCCGTCTCCGGGGTCCCCGGGCGCGCCGGCCGGGGTGCGGCAGTCCACGGCCGCCAGTGTGACGTTGCCGTGCACCTCGGCGACGTTGAGGTCCAGGGGGTTGACGGAGACGGACAGGTCGAGGGCGCTGGCCGCCGCGGAACGCTCGGCGGTCTCGCGGTGGGAGAGCTCCAGGACGACCTCTCCCACCGCGGGCACCTCGACCCGCGTGGTCCCGCCGGCGGTCAGCGCGACCTGCTTGCCGAGCACGGTCACCGTGCCCAGCACGTTCGCCTCGGCGACCGTCGGCCGGCCGGCGGGGCAGTGGGCCCTGGCCGTGACCTTCTCCAGCTCGATGACGGACAGCGCCGGCAGACCGGGGACGTGGACCGCGGCGTTGACGAGCGTCACCTCGGCCTGCGAGCCGGTCGTGTCGCTCTCGGCCAGTGCGTCGGCGACCTCGGCGCTCAGCACCCGGAAGGGCCTGCCGCCGTCCACGCCGTCGAGACTGGCGGTGAGCAGGGTCTGGCTCGCGCTTCCCTCGCCCGCGGGCGCGGAAACCTGGTTGAGCGCGACCTCGAGGGGCAGCTCGACGGAGTGGTTCAGCAGAGCGACGTCGAGGCCGGTGCGCAGGACGGCGGCGGAGGCCGCCCCCCGGTCGTCGGCGTCCTCGGCATGGGCGGCCGGGGCGCCGGCCGCCATCAGGCCGGCGGCGGTGAGCAGTACGGCCGCCCGGCGTGCGCCGGGACGGCCGAATGCGGAGTTGAACACGTGTGGAACCCCCACGGAATGGTTTGGCGCCACCGGCACGCCGATTGACGGAATCGCCCGGACCGGTGACTGGGACGTGGCCATCCTTGACGTCCCCGCGAGCGGAGGTCGGCGTTCTGCACCGCTTCACCCGATCGGGGGTGACTCGTTCACGCGTCCGAATGCGGCGGTCCGCCGGAGTGCGACGCGGCAGCCGGTCTCAGGCGACCACCTGCCCGCGCAGCACCACCCGGCTGGGACCGGCGAGGGCACGTACATCGCGCCGCGGGTCCTCCGCGCAGACCACCAGGTCGGCCGGCGCGCCCTCGGTCAGACCCGGGCGGCCCAGCCACTCCCGTGCCTTCCAGGCGGTCGCCGACAGCGCGTCCACGGCCGGGATGCCCGCCCTGACCAGCTCCGCCACCTCCTGGGCCACCAGACCGTGCGGAAGGGACCCTCCGGCGTCGGTGCCGACGAAGACGTCGATCCCCGCGTCCCAGGCGGCGCGCACGGTGTCGTAGCGGCGCTCGTGCAGCCGGCGCATGTGGGCAGCCCAGCGCGGGAACTTCTCCTGCCCTCCGTCGGCCAGCCGGGGGAAGGTCGCGATGTTGACCAGCGTCGGCACGATCGCCACCCCCCGCTCGGCGAACAGCGGGATGGTCTCCTCGGTCAGACCGGTCGCGTGCTCCACACAGTCGATCCCGGCCTCGACGAGGTCGCGCAGCGAGCTCTCGGCGAAGCAGTGCGCGGTGACCCGGGCCCCCTCGCGGTGAGCCGCCTCAATGGCCTCCCGTACCGGCTCACGGGGCCAGCAGGGAGCCAGGTCTCCCGACTCCCGGTCGATCCAGTCGCCCACCAGCTTAACCCAGCCGTCCCCCCTCCTGGCCTCCCTGCGGACGAAGGACACCAGGTCGGCGGGCTCGATCTCGTGAGCGAAGTTGCGGATGTAGCGGCGGGTGCGCGCGATATGACGACCGGCCCGGATGATCCTCGGCAGGTCCTCACGGTCGTCGATCCACCGTGTGTCGGCCGGGGACCCGGCGTCCCGCAGCAGCAGCGCGCCGGCGTCCCGGTCGGTCAGGGCCTGCTTCTCGGAGACGGCGGCCTCGACCGCCCCGTGGGCATCGAGTCCGACGTGGCAGTGGGCGTCAACCAGTCCCGGCAGCACCCACCCGGAGACCGTCACGTCCACCGCGGCCGCCACCGGCCGGTCGTAGGTGATCCTGCCGCCCACCACCCACAGTTCGTCCCGGACGTCCTCGGGGCCCGGGCCCGTCAGAATCCGCCCCGTTATGCGCATCACCGGACTGTCGCTCATGTTCGGCAGCCTACGAGGTCCCTGCTACGCTCCGCACTCACCGGGGGGGTACACCAGGATCGGACACGGCGCCTCCCTGCCCAGTCGCGGCGGCGGACGCGCCGCTCACCGAGGAGGCCGCGTGGCGAGCTCCAGCGACGAGTTCCACGCCTTCTTCGAACGGCACCACTCCGAGCTCGCCCGCCTCGCCCGCATGCTGCTGGGGCCGGCCGACAGTGCCGAGAGCGCCGACGACCTGGCGGCCGACGCGCTGCTGGCGGTCTGGGATCGCTGGGACCGGGTGCGCGCCGCGGACCACCCGGTGGCGTACGCGCGGGGCGTGGTGGTCAATCTGGCGCGCGCCCACGTCCGCAGCCGGGTGCGCGAGCGACGCCGGGTGGCGCTCTTCTGGTCCCGGCCGGCCGAGTACACCGACGGCCCGGACGTTCCCGCGGTGCTCGACGTGCGCGCCGCCCTGGAACGGCTCCCGTACCGCAAGCGCGCCTGTGTGGTGCTCCGGCACGCCTTCGACCTCTCCGAGCGGGAGACCGCCCTGGCGCTGGGCATCTCGGTCGGTACCGTGAAGAGCCAGACCTCGCGCGGCATCGCCGAGCTGGAACGGCTGCTGGGGCGCGGCACCGGCGATCCCGGTGGTGCCGGCGGCAGGAAGCCGGCCCGGGCGCTGCCCGCCGGCCCCGTGGAACGGAGCAACTGATGGCGGACCGCCACGACGTGCCCGGACGGCTGCGCGCCGCGGCCGACGCGCACCGCGCGGACCGGGAACGCATGCGGGAACGCGTCGAGCGGGGCATGTCCGCCCGCCCGGGACGCGCGGCGGTGCCGCGCCCTGCCCGGCGGTGGCCGGCCAGGGCCCCCGGGTGGCTGCGGGCCGCGGGCGCCGCGGTCGCACTCGCCCTGACACTGGTGGTGGCCTCGGTGGCGGCGGGCTGGACGGCCGGTGAGCCCGAAGGCCCGGTCGGCCCGCCGGCCGCCTCCTCCCCGCCGGATCTCCGCCTCACGGCGGCCGGCACGGCCGATCCGGCGAGCAACGACTACTGGTCGCAACGGAACGTGACCGTACGGACCGACGAGCCGCTGACGGCCTTCTCCCTGGAGATCCGGATCGCCCGGGGCGACGCCCGCCTGGAGACGACCGGCTCCTTCCAGACCCTGGCCGACGAGGACTTCACGCGCTCCGTGGTCGCCGAGGGCGGCCGTCTGCTCTTCCGCTGGGACCTCGTGCCCGGCTCCCGGATACCGCCGGGCGAGTATCTGTTCGCCGCGCAGTTCGGACATCCTTCCGGCCCCCGGGACGGAGCCGCGGACCACTTCGCGGCCGAGGGCGCCGGGACGTCCGGCCCCGCCTCGCTCCGCGGGGAATTTGACTGACTATTTGTGTTGCGCGGGACACAGCCGGACCGCGGGACATGTAATGTGCTCAGTGATTCCACCGTTATCAACGAAGCGCAGGAGCCCGTCTCCTTCTGCCCGGTTCTCATCGGCCCAAACGCCGGAACCGGGTGATCTTCACGGCCGGCTTCGCGGTCACGGCGACGACGCACTGTCGTTATCAATCTGTAACGAACGCCACAAGGCCGCCCCTTTTGTCCGGTAACCAACGGACAAATCATCCGGAATCACAGGGCTCATCGCCCTCTTGACAAGCCGGCCCAATAACACATCATCCCTGTTCGCGTAACCCCCACTCGCGATGCATCTTCTCCTGGTGCTGGGTAAATTCGATACACATGACCCCCGCACAAGCAGACCATGCAGGTGCCCATAGCAACTTTCTGGAAATGCCCCAGGGACTGAAGCTGGACAGCCCACGGCTGGAGGACGGAGCCGCGCTCTGGCGCATCGCCCGCGACTCCGAGGTCCTGGACCTCAACTCCTCCTACAGCTATCTGCTGTGGTGCCGGGACCACGCGGCCACCTCGGTCGTGGCCCGGGACGCCGACGGCTCCCCGGTCGGATTCATCACCGGATACGTCCGGCCGCAGGACGCACGGACCCTGTTCGTGTGGCAGGTCGCCGTCGACCACGGCCAGCGCGGCCGCGGCCTCGCCGCCGCGATGCTGGACGGCCTCGCTCGCCGTGCGGGTGAAGAGCTGGGCGTCCAGTGCATCGAAACCACCGTGACGCCCGACAACACCCCCTCCAACCGGCTGTTCGCCCGCTTCGCCGAGCGCCATGACGCCCCGGTGGAGCGCGAGGTGCTGTTCGACGCCGAGGTGTTCCCGGACAGCGGCCACGAACCGGAAGTGCTGCACCGGATAGGGCCGCTCCCGGCCCTGGCGGCCACCGGACGCTGAGCCCTTCCCGCCCCCAGTTCTTCTCATCAAGGCAACGATCTCCCAGGAGAATGCTGTGACCATCACCCAGCCCGATCTGAGCGTCTTCGAGACCGTGGAGTCGGAGGTGCGCAGCTACTGCCGTGGCTGGCCCACCATCTTCGACCGCGCCCAGGGCAGCTACATGTACGACGAGGACGGCCACACGTACCTCGACTTCTTCGCGGGGGCCGGATCACTGAACTACGGCCACAACAACCCGGTGCTCAAACGCGCCCTGCTCGACTATCTCGAGCGGGACGGCGTCACCCACGGCCTGGACATGTCCACCACCGCCAAGCGCGCCTTCCTGGAGAGCTTCCGGGACGTGGTGCTGCGCCCGCGGGACCTGGACCACAAGGTCATGTTCCCCGGACCCACCGGCACCAACGCCGTGGAAGCCGCACTGAAGCTGGCCCGCAAGGTGAAAGGCCGCGAGGCCATCGTCTCGTTCACCAACGCCTTCCACGGCATGTCGCTGGGCTCGCTCGCCGTCACCGGCAACGCCTTCAAGCGCGCCGGCGCCGGCATCCCGCTGGTCCACGGCACCCCGATGCCCTTCGACGACTACCTCGACGGGCAGACACCGGACTTCATCTGGTTCGAGCGCCTGCTGGAGGACCAGGGCTCCGGCCTGAACAAGCCGGCGGCCGTCATCGTCGAGACGGTGCAGGGCGAGGGCGGCATCAACGTGGCCCGCGCCGAGTGGCTGCGCGCGCTGGCCGACCTGTGCGAGCGGCACGACATGCTGCTGATCGTGGACGACATCCAGATGGGGTGCGGCCGCACGGGTGCCTTCTTCTCCTTCGAGGAGGCGGGCATCACCCCGGACATCATCACCCTCTCCAAGTCCATCAGCGGCTACGGCCTCCCCCTGGCTCTGACCCTGTTCAAGCCCGAACTCGACATCTGGGAGCCCGGCGAGCACAACGGCACGTTCCGGGGCAACAACCCGTCCTTCGTCACGGCTGCCGCGGCCCTGGACACCTACTGGACCGACGGCCAGATGGAGAAGCAGACCCTCGCCCGCGGCGAGCAGGTCGAGCAGGCCCTGACCGCCATCGTCCAGGAGGCCGGCGAGGGCGCGGCCACCTATCGCGGACGAGGGCTGGTCTGGGGCATCGAGTTCACGGACACCGAGCGCGCCTCGGCCGTCTGCCGGCGCGCCTTCGACCTCGGGCTGCTGGTGGAGACCTCCGGCCCGCAGGGCGAGGTCACCAAGCTGCTGCCCGCGCTGACCATCTCCCCCGAGGAGCTCGACGAGGGCCTGCGCATCCTGGCCCGCGCGGTCCGCGAAACCGCCTGACTCGCGCCCCCGACTGGCGCGAACCACCAAGAAAGGGAAAACTCAGACGTGATCGTCCGTTCCATCAGTGACATCGAGGGTACTGACCGGGATATCGAGTCCGCTTCGGGCACCTGGCGCAGCAAGCGCATCATCCTGGCGAAGGAGCGGGTCGGCTTCTCGCTGCACGAGACCGTGCTCTACGCGGGGACCGAGACGTCGATGTGGTACGCCAACCACGTCGAGGCAGTCTTCTGTGTGGAGGGTGAAGCGGAACTGACCAATGACGAGACCGGTGAGAAGTTCATGATCCGGCCCGGGACCATGTACCTGCTGGACGGTCACGAGAAGCACACCGTGCGTCCCAAGACGGACTTCCGCGTGCTCTGCGTGTTCAACCCCCCGGTGACCGGGCGGGAGGACCACGACGAGAACGGCGTGTATCCGCTGCTGACGGAGCCCGCGGAGAGCTAGACCACCACCACAACTCAAGGCCGGGGAGTGCGCGGGCCATGCGCGTTCCCCGGCCCAGCCCTTGGAGAAGGGAACGAAAGGTACGGAAGGTACGTACGAGAGGAGAGGAAGGCACCACCATGACCACCGCACCCGAGCACACCGCCGTTGACCTGTATCCGACCCGGGGGACCACCGAGGTGATCGTGCCCCGGCAGGACCCGGTGGTGTGGTCCGAGCCCGGTGCGACCGGACCCATCGAGGCGGACGACCTCGCCGCCTACGACCGCGACGGCTTCATGGCCGTCGACGAGCTCATCACGGCGGACGAGGTGGAGATCTACCGCCAGGAGCTCCGGCGCCTGACCACCGACCCGGCGATCCGCGCCGACGAACGCTCCATCGTGGAGCCGAAGTCGCAGGACATCCGGACGGTGTTCGAAGTCCACAGGATCAGTGACGTGTTCGCCCGGCTGGTGAGCGACCCGAGGGTCGTGGGCCGGGCCCGGCAGATCCTCGGCTCGGACGTCTACGTCCACCAGAGCCGGATCAACGTCAAGCCCGGTTTCGGCGCCACCGGCTTCTACTGGCACTCGGACTTCGAGACATGGCACGCCGAGGACGGCCTGCCGAACATGCGGACCGTGTCGGTCTCGATCGCGCTGACCGAGAACTACGCCACCAACGGCGGGCTGATGATCATGCCCGGGTCGCACATGACGTTCCTCGGGTGTGCGGGCGAAACCCCGAAGGACAACTACAAGAAGTCCCTGCAGATGCAGGATGCCGGCACCCCGTCCGACGAACAGCTGACCAAGATGGCCGACGAGCACGGCATCCGGCTGTTCACCGGCAAGGCGGGGTCGGCGGTCTGGTTCGACTGCAACGCGATGCACGGTTCCGGGGACAACATCACCCCCTACCCGCGCAGCAACGTCTTCATCGTCTTCAACAGCGTGAAGAACGCCGCGGTCGAGCCCTTCGCCGCCCCGGTCCGCCGCCCCGAGTTCATCGGAGCGCGTGACTTCACCCCGGTGCGGTAGGACACGCAGGATCAGGCGACCGGCGGGCGGCGGGGCACGGACGACGGCCCCGCCGCCCGGCGGTCCTCTTGCCGGCGAGTGCCGAGGACGGTACCGGGCGGACAGGACCGGTCACCAGGCGTACGACCCTCACGTCTCGCGCGCCCTCGACGGCGGTCACCACGTCAGCCCGGCCGCGGCGGAGACCGTCGACTCCCCCCCCTCACCGGTCGCTCTGTTCGCCGGCTCGGATCTCATGGCCCGCGGGGCGCCGGCCGCGCCGGAGCTCGCCGGGGGCCGAGCGCCCCAGGACGTCGCCGTGGGGAGCTTCGACGACTTCGCGGCCGCCTCCCGTCCGGCGCTTCTGCCGATACGTCAGCCCTGGGACCGCGTCAGCTCGGAGTTGGTGCGCGTCCTGCTGAACCGGATCGACGGTGAGCCCCCCTCGACGGAGCTCCTCCCCACCGAACTGGTGCTGCGCGAGACGGCCTGACGTTCCCTCACGTCGCTCCCGGGCCCTGCCGGACCGGGCCTTGCCGTACTGCGGGGCGGATGAGACGTTGTCCCGGCAACTCCATCGACCTGGGACGAAACGTGTCACATACCGAAACCGAGAAGCAGCCGGCATCAGCGGGAACCCCCGAAGTGGTGCCACGGCAGTGGATAGGCCTGGGGGCCGGCGTCGTGCTCGCCGTCCTCGTCCGCCTGGTCCTGCCGGACTCCCTGTCCGCGGACGGCAAGAACGTCGCCGCGGTGGCCACCTTGATGGCCGTGTGGTGGATGACCGAGGCCATACCCCTGGCGGTCACCGCACTCATGCCCCTGGTCCTTTTCCCGCTGCTGGGCGTCGCGCCGGTCGGAGAGGTCGCCGCCCCCTACGCCAACAACATCATCTTCCTGTTCATGGGCGGCTTCATCATCGCGGTGGCGATGCAGCGCTGGAACCTGCACACCCGGTTCGCGCTGAGCACCGTGCTGCTGGTCGGTACCAGCCCGGTGCGGATGATCGGCGGGTTCATGCTGGCCACCGGTCTGCTGAGCATGTGGATCTCCAACACCGCCACCGCGGTGATGATGCTGCCGATCGGGGTGGCGGTGCTCGGCCTGGCCGCCCAGCTCGGAGACGGCCGGCGGGACGCCAACTTCGGCACGGCGCTGATGCTGGGCATCGCCTACGCCGCCTCCATCGGCTCGCTGGGCACCATCATCGGCACCCCGCCCAACGCCATCCTCCAGGCGCATCTGCGGGACAGCCACGGAATCGACATCAGCTTCTTCCAGTGGATGCTGTTCGGCGTCCCGCTCGCCGCGGTCTTCCTGGTCATCGCCTGGTTCGTGCTCACCCGGCTGGTCTTCCGTCCCTCGCTGACCGACATCCCCGGCGGCCGGGAGATGATCCTGCGGCGCAAGCAGGAGCTGGGCCCGATGAGCCGCGGCGAGTGGACGGTGCTGGGCGTCTTCGCCTTCGCCGCACTCTCCTGGGTGGTCGTGGGCGTACTGAAGCCGTACGTGGCGTGGATCGACGCGCACGTCTCGGACGCGGGGGTGGCCATCACCGCGGCCGTGCTGCTGTTCCTGCTGCCCGTGGACCGGCACCGCACCCGCCGGGCGCTGGTCTGGGAGGACACCAGGGACCTGCCGTGGGGCATCCTGCTGCTCTTCGGCGGCGGGCTGAGCCTGTCCGGGCAGTTCGGTGCCGAGCAGAGCGGTCTGGGTCCCTGGATCGGCGAACAGGTCACCGGCCTGGACGTGCTGCCGACGTTCCTGCTGGTCATGGCAATCGCGACGCTGGTCCTGCTGCTCACCGAGCTGACCAGCAACACGGCCACCACCAATATCTTCGTGCCGATCATGGCGCTGGTCGCCGTGGGGCTGGGGCAGGACGTCATGCTGCTGGCGCTGCCGGTGGCGCTGACCGCGACCTGCGCGTTCATGCTGCCGGTGGCCACTCCCCCGAACGCGGTGGTGTTCAGCTCACGGCAAGTGACCATCGGTCAGATGCTGCGCGGCGGCGTGTGGCTGAACGCGGCGGCGATCGTGCTGGTGACGGTCGCCGTCTACACCCTGGGCGCGCTGGTCTTCGGCATCGCCCTGTGACCTTTCCTTCCGCGGGCCCACGTGGGCCCGCGGAAGGAAAGGCCCGGTGCCGCGACCTCGCATGACAGAGGGGAAATAACAGGTCGCTCTCCGGAGTTGCCACCAAGGACCCGCCCCCGCGGCGGGCAGGAGAACACCGATCCGCACCACGGAGGAGAGCACGTGGCCCTGACCCGAGCAGAGCGTGAGCAGTTCCTGGCCGAGCCCCACATCGGCGCCCTGGCGGTGGACTCCGGGGAGGAGGGACGGGCTCCCCTGGTGCTCCCGATCTGGTACCAGTACCGGCCGGGTGAGGACATCTGGATCATGACGGGCCGCGACTCCCGCAAGGCCGGGCTGATCTCCGGGGCCGGCCGCTTCTCGCTGATGGCCGAACGGCTGGAGCCCACCATCCGGTACGTGTCCGTCGAGGGGCCGGTCACCGCCACCGTTCCGGCCACCCGCGAACAGCTCACAGAGATCTCCGCCCGCTATCTGCCGGCCGGGAAGGTCGCCGGCTACGTGGACTTCGCCTGGCGCGAGCACGGCGAACAGGTGGTCATCCACATGCGCCCTCAGCGCTGGGTCTCCTCCGACCTCGGCCAGGTCTGAGCCGGCGCCCGCGCGTCTCCCGCCGTACGGCCTTCAGGGCGGGAGACGCGCCGGCACTCAGCCGCCGATGACGCCGCCATCGGTGCGCCGGATGACGACCGTGGCCGAACGCGGCCGGCCCGCGGGGTCGAAGTCCGGCCAGTTGCTGACGGCCCGGGGGTTCTCCGGAGTGGGCCTGCCCCAGGCGGCGCTCGCCTCACCGGGGTGCTGGACGTTGACGAACATCGTGCGCCGGTCCGGGGTCGTGACGACACCCGTGATCTCGCAGCCGCGCGGACCGGTGAGGAACCTGCGGATCTCGCCGGTGCGGGGGTCGGCGGCCAGCATCATGTTGTTGGCGATTCTGTCGTAGCCGCGCGCCACCAGGTTCTGCGCGGAGTTGGAGATGTCGGTCTGGATCCACAGCCGGCCGTCGTCGTCGAACCACAGGCCGTCGGGCGAGCCGAAGATGTTCGAGTCGTCCAGCTTCACCCGGTCGTCGTAGGCCGGGTCGCCCGCGAGCACGAAGATGTCCCACCGGAAGGTGGTGGCGGTGTTGTCGCCCTTCGCCTCGGCCCAGCGGATGATGTGCCCGTACGGATTGGGCGTGCGAGGGTTGGCCTCACCCTCCCAGCCGCTGCCGTTGGTCAGTGCGCAGTAGACGTCCTTGTTCCGCGGGTTGACGGCGATCCACTCGGGCCGGTCCATCTTCGTCGCGCCGAGGGCGTCCGCCGCCTGGCGGGTGCGCAGCAGCACATCCGTCTGGTCCGCCCAGCCGTTCTTCTTCGTCAGAGGCCCCTCGCCGTGGACGAGCGGGAGCCAGGTGCCGGTGCCGTCGTCGTCGAAGCGGGCCACGTAGAGCCTGCCGTGGTCCAGCGGGCTGCGGCCGCGGGCCCGCTGGGACCTCCAGGTGCCCTCGCCGACGAACTTGTAGATGTAGTCGCCGTCCTGGTCGTCGCCGGTGTAGCCGACGATCCGGCCCCGGGACTCGGTGAGGGTGATGCCCTCGTGTTTGATCCTGCCCAGCGCGGTCCGCTTGACGGGCACGGAACGGGGGTCCATCGGGTCGATCTCGACCACCCAGCCGAAGCGGTTCAGCTCGTTGGCGTTGACCGCCACGTCGAACCGCGGGTCGGCCAGGTGCCAGCGATAGCCGAAGCCCCTGGCGGACACGCCGTAGCGGGCCTGCTCGGCGGTGGGCCGCCAGGAGGTGTCCTCGGTGCCGAAGTAACCGTTCCAGTTCTCCTCACAGGTGAGGTAGGTACCCCAGGGGGTGAAGCCGTGGGCACAGTTGTTGAGCGTGCCCCTCGCGGGGCCGGAGGCCCGCAGAGCCGGGTGGTCCGCCCGGACCGGACCGGAGAAGGTCACCGGAGTGTTGCCGGTGACCCGGCGGGCCCGGGGGGAGTCGACGACGCGCCACCGGCCGTCCACCGACTCGATCTCGACCGCGCTGACGCCATGGGCCTCCAGCGCCTTGCGGACCTTCTCCGCGGTCATCTCCTCGTCGCCGTCCGGGTAGAGGAGCTGGGCGTCGATGTACTCGTGGTTGAGGACGAGCATGCCGCGGCGGTTGCCCTCGCTGCCGCGGCCCAGCGGGAAGAAGTGCATGCCGTCGTGGTTCATGCCGATCTGCTCGGCCTGCTCCTCGGCGGTGTTGGAGCCGTCCTTGCGCCAGGCGGGACCGCCGGGACGGATCGGGGTGCCCCAGGGGATCAGGACCTGGGTCTCGTATCCCTCGGGGACCGTGAAGGTGTCGGCGCTGCTGGGCGGCACGGGCGCGAAGCCGAGAAGCTCCTTGCGTCCGGGTCTGCCCGGCTTCGCCGGAGTGTGCGGGCCGCGGGCCGCGGGCTCCGCGGCCGCGGCGGTGCCCGCCCCGGCGAGGGCGCCTCCCACCAGGAACGCCGCGGCTGCCGCGGTGCCGCCCAGCAGGGTGTCGCGACGGGACATGCGCCCGTGGAGCACCTCCCGGAAGGGCCGGTTGCCGGACGGATTCGAACTCACGTCGTCGGGGTCGACCTGCGGGAACACCGCGCGCTCTGCAGACATCCTGACGTCCTCACTGTGCTCATTGCCCCGTCACCGGGGGCGGAAGTGACGTTTTCCGCGAGGTTATGAGGGGTCAGTTGCTCAGAAGAGCACCTCCGATGAACACGCGGCCACCTCCGCACGTACGGCCGAGGACGAGCCTGCCCCGGGACAGCGGTGGCATGTCCGTCCCGGGGAGAGGGTGCTCAGCTCTCGCGGCGGCCGTCGACCCTGCGCGGCAGACCCAGCGGGTTGTCGTCACGCAGCTCGGGCGGCAGCAGCGCCTCGGGGGCGTCCTGGTAGGCGACCGGACGCAGCCAGCGTTCGATCGCGGTGGCCCCGACCGAGGTGGACGTCGAGGTCGTGGCGGGGTAGGGGCCGCCGTGATGCTGCGCGGGCGCCACGGCCACGCCGGTGGGCCAGCCGTTGACCACGACCCGACCGGCCAGCGCGGTCAGCTCGGCCAGCAGCTTCGCGCCCCGGCCGCCGTCGCCCCCGGTCTCGGCGCTCCCGAGCTGGACCGTGGCGGTCAGGTTCCCCGGCAGCCGGGAGAGCACCTCGCGCACCTCGTCGGCGTCGGTGTACCGGGCGACCACGGTGACCGGGCCGAAGCACTCCTCCAGCAGCAGTTCATGGGTCCTGCCCTCGGCCAGCGCGCGGGCGGGCAGGGTGAGGAATCCGGCGGCGACGGTGTTGTCCTCGCCCTCCCCTGCCGCGACCGGGGCCTCGACGCCGTCCAGCCCGGCACGTTCCCGCACACCGGAGAGGAACGCCTCGCGCATCCGGGAGTCCAGCAGCACTCCGTGTTCGGCCTTGGCGAGCTTCGCGGTCAGGGCTGCCACCAGTTCGTCACCGGCCTCGCCCCGGGGGGCGAGCACCAGGCCGGGCTTGACGCAGAACTGTCCGGTGCCCAGCGTCACAGCCTTGGCGAGCCCGCCGCCGATCTGGCCGGCGCGTTCCCGGGCCGCCTCCTCGGTGACGACGACCGGGTTGAGGCTGCCCAGCTCGCCGTGGAAGGGAATGGGAACGGGCCGGGCGGCCGCCGCGTCGAACAGAGCACGCCCGCCACGGACCGAGCCGGTGAAACCGGCCGCGGCCACCAGCGGGTGCCTGACCAGCTCCACTCCGGCGTCGAAACCGTGCACCACCGACAGCACGTCGGCCGGCAGGCCGACCTGGACCGCCGCCCGGCGCAGCGCCGCCGCGCACAGCTCGGAGGTGGCCGGGTGGTCCGGGTGCGCCTTGACGACCACCGGGCAGCCGGCCGCCAGCGCGCTCGCGGTGTCGCCGCCGGGCACGGAGAAGGCGAGCGGGAAGTTGGAGGCGGCGTAGACGGCCACCACACCCAGCGGGATCTTGTAGCGGCGCAGGTCCGGCCTCGGCGGCGCGAGAGAGTCGTCGGCGTGGTCGATGATCACGTCCAGGTAGGCGCCTTCGGCCACCTCGTCGGCGAACGCGCGCAGCTGGCCGGTGGTGCGGGCCAGCTCCCCGGTGAGCCGGGGCCCGCCGAGGGCCGTCTCGGCGTCGGCCGCCTTCACGATCTGCTCGCCGTCGGCCTCCAGCTGGTCGGCCGCGGCCCGCAGCAGGGCCACCCGCACCTCCCGGTCGGCCAGCGGCTCGCGGGCTGCGTGCGCGGCACGCACCGCGGCGTCGACGTCCGCGTGTGTGGCCTCGGCCGCAACCTGCTCGCGCCGCTTCCCGGTACGCGGGTCCACGCTCCACACTGGTACTGCCACCGGTCGCTCCTCCTGACGGGACACTTGCCTTCACCACGGGATCGTTCGATACCCTGAACACTGTCCCTGTATGTGAACTACTGCCGGGACTCTATGCCGTGCGAACAAAGGGGTCAAGGGCGATGCCAGCTGCCGAGACGGGGGGTTCCCAGGTCAAGTCGGCCGTGCGGACGGTGGAGCTGCTGGAGTTCTTCGCGGGACGGCCCGGCATGCACTCGCTCTCCGACGTCCAGGCCGCCGTGGGGTACCCCAAATCGAGCCTGTACATGCTGCTGCGGACCCTGGTGGAACTGGGGTGGGTCGAGACCGACTCCACCGGCACCCGGTACGGCATCGGGGTGCGCGCACTGCTGGTGGGGACCTCCTACATCGACGGGGACGAGGTGGTGGCCGCTGCCCGGCCCACCCTGGACCGGCTCTCCGACGACACCACGGAGACGATCCACCTGGCCCGCCTCGACGGCACCAACGTGGTATACCTCGCGACCCGTCAGTCCGAACACTATCTGCGGCCCTTCACCCGGATCGGGCGGCGGCTGCCCGCCTGGTCCACCTCGCTCGGCAAGGCCCTGCTGGCCACCCGCACGGACGAAGAGGTGCGCAAGCTGCTGCCGGCGACCCTGGAGCCGCTGACCGAGCACACCATCACCGACCGGGAGCAGCTGATCGCCGAACTGCAGCTGGTGCGCGAGCGCGGATACGCGGTCGACCGGGAGGAGAACACCCTGGGGCTGCGCTGCTTCGGCGTCGCCATCCCTTACCGGACACCTGCCAGGGACGCCATCAGCTGCTCGGTGCCGGTGGCCCGGCTCACGCCGGCGCACGAGCAGCTGATCAAGGAGGCCCTGTTCGACGCACGCGACCGGCTGGCGCTGGCCACCCGGCATCTGTGAGCCACACGCACGCGGCGCACGGCCCCGTGATGGGCGGGGACCGTGCGCCACGTGCGGCCGGGGAGGGCGGAGGCGCTCCCCGGAGCCGGCTCAGCCGACGCCGAGCAGCTGCTCGATCGGGTCGATGCCGAAGTACACGACGAACAGCCCGGCCACCGCCCACAGCAGCCAGTGGACCTCACGGGCCTTGCCCACCACGGTCTTCAGGAGAACGTAGGCGATGAAGCCCGCGCCGATGCCGTTGGTGATGGAGTAGGTGAACGGCATCACCACGATGGTGAAGAACGCCGGCACCGCCAGGTCGTAGCGGGTCCAGTCGATCCGCGCGACCTGGGTCATCATGAGGAAACCAACCGCGACCAGGGCGGGTGCGGCCGCCTGGGCGGGCACGACCGCGGCGAGCGGTGCGAAGAACAGCGCGAGGAAGAACAGCGCACCGGTCACGATGTTGGCCAGACCGGTACGGGCCCCTTCCCCGACACCCGCCGCGGACTCGATGTAGGAGGTGTTGGAGGAGGCGGACGCCGCGCCGCCGGCGACGGTGGCCAGACCGTCCACGAACAGCAGCCGGCCCAGCCTGGGCACCCGGCCGCGGTCGTCCAGCAGCCCGGCCTCGTTGGTCACGCCCACTGCCGTGCCCATGGTGTCGAAGAAGTCGGTGAGGAAGAGGGTGAACACGATCAGCATCACGGTGATCACGCTGATCTGGCCGAACGCCCCGAACAGGCTGAAGGCGCCCAGCAGCCCGAAGTCCGGGGCGGCGACGATCTGGTCGGGCAGCGCGGGAACGGTCAGCCCCCAGGCCAGGTCGTCGATGTCGGCCAGGGAGTTGATGACGATGGCCAGCACGGTCATCGCCAGGATGCTGATCAGGATGGCGCCCTTCACCCGGCGGGTGAGCAGCGCGACCGTGAGCAGCACTCCGAGACAGAAGACGAGCACGGGCCAGCCGGACAGCTGACCGCCGGCGCCCAGCTCCACCGGCACGGAGCCCTCCTCACCGGGGATGCGGCGGGCGAAGCCGGCGTTGATGAAGCCGATGAAGGCGATGAACAGGCCGATGCCCACACTGATGGCCTGCTTCAGCTGCAGCGGGATGGCGTGCATGACCGCCTCGCGCAGCCCGGTCGCCGCCAGCACGCAGATCAGGATGCCTTCCAGCACCACCAGGCCCATGGCCTCGGGCCAGGTCATCAGGGGGGCGATCTGGTAGGCCACCATCGCGTTCAGCCCGAGCCCGGCGGCCAGGGCCAGCGGAAGGTTCGCGGTAACTCCCATGAGCACGGTCATCACGGCGGCCACGAGAGCGGTGGCCGTGACGAGCTGCGGGAACGACAGCCGGTCGCCGTTCACGTCCACGGCACCGCTGAGGATGATCGGGTTGAGCACGAGGATGTAAGCCATCGCGAAGAACGTGGCCAGGCCTCCGCGCACCTCCCGGCCCAGGGTGGTCCGGCGCTCGGAGATCCGGAAGTACCGGTCGACCCGGTCGTGCAGGGCGGCGGGCAATGACATGGTGCGCTGCTCCTCGGCGGTGTCACATCTGCGGGGGTGGTCGGAGGGATTGTGCCTGCCGGGGAAAGGCGAGAGGTTTCCGGGGTGTTGCACGATGCCGCACCGTTACCGAATCGCGCCGTGCCCCCGTCCGTTCGCCCCTTCCCCGGCGCCCCGGTCAGCGGAGCGTGGTCAGAGCCGTGCGGACAGCTGCCAGCTCCCGGTCCGAGGCCAGCCCGGCGTGGTAGAGCCGCAGTTCGTCCGCTCCCTGTGCGGCGGCGTGCGCGGCGTCGGCAGCCAGCGCGTCCGGGCGGCCGCCCAGACCGGAGACCACCGTCAGGTTGGCGGCCAGCACGGTGTGCGGGCGGCGGTGCGGGACGAAAGGCGCGAGCGCGGCGGTGCGGGACGCGTCGTCCCCGCTGCACGGCAGCACCACTCCGTCGGCGTGGTCCAGGACGTCGGCGGGGTCCACCCCGGGGTTGGCCCCGGCCCGGTGCCCCGCGGGGTCCGCGTGCAGCAGCACCCGGAAGCCCTCGTGGCCGTGCTCCCGCGCGGCCGCCCGCACCGCGGCCACCGCCTCGCGCTGCAGGTTCCGGGCCGCCTCGGCACGCCAGCCGGCCACCGCCGCGGCCTGCCGGGACCCCAGCAGCCGCTCCACCTCGGCCCACTCCCCCTCCCGGCCCGCCCGCGCGGTCCCCGTCGGCGCGCCGGCGAAGCCGGGGGCCAGGGCGTTGCGGACGGCCCGTTCCAGGACCCCGGGGTCCGCGCCCCGCCCGGCGTAACCGGCGCGGCATACCTCGCAGAAGCACAGCGACATCAGGCAGCCGGCGGCCCCGGACAGCGGCACTCCTCCGGTCTTGTCGTGGGCGTGCAGGTGCTCGAAGCCGTACCAGCCGCAGGACTCCAGCTCGGTCCCGGCGGTTCCGGGGCGGACGGCCGCCTCGGCGGCCAGCGCGGTGGTGTAGCGGCGTACCTCCGGCCGGGCGATGCACAGGGCCCATGGGTAGCGGTCCCCGTAGGCGTTGCGGACCGTGGACCGCGGCTGCTCCTCGCCGAGCCGGGAGTTGTGCGCGAGGATCACCCAGGAGTGCACCTCCAGGCCCGCGTCCGCCAGGGCCGCGGCAGCCACCCCGAAGGGATCGGGGCCGGGCGTCCAGCTCTGGGGCCGCGGACGCAGGTCCTGCCCGCTCCAGCGCTCCGTGGCCGGCGGGTAGTAGACGGCGGAGTGCCGGGCGGTGACGATCCGGTGGCGCGGGTGCCGGGGGGTGAGGGCGCGCACGGAGTGGTAGGCGGAGGCCAGCGTGACCTGGCGGATCCCCAGCGCGGCGAGGCGCCGGGGGGCATCCGGGTCGCCCACGACGTCCCAGGGGTAGAGGAAGGCCGCCGCCCGCATCACCGCTTCACCAGTTCCAGCCCCTGTTCCAGCAGGGCGGCCAGCCGGGTGAGGTGCTCCGGCTCGGGCTCGGCCAGCGGGGCGCGGACCGTGCCGACGTCCAGGCCGCGCAGCCGCACCCCGGCCTTGACCAGGGAGACGGCGTAGCCGCTGCCCTGGTCTCGCAGCTCCACCAGCGGCCGGTAGAAGCCGTCCAGCAGCCGGTGGACCGTCTCCCGGTCACCTTCGGCCAGGGCGGTGTGGAAGGCCAGGGCTATCTCCGGCGCGAAGCAGAAGACCGCCGAGGAGTACAGCTCCACTCCCAGTCCCCGGTAGGCCGGCTGGGTGATCTCGGCGGTGGGCAGACCGTTGAAGTAGAGCAGGGGGTGCCCGGGCTTCTCCTGCCGCACGGCGCTGACGATGCGCTGCATCAGGTCGAGGTCGCCCACGCCGTCCTTGATCCCGATGACGCCGGGCAGCCGGGCGAGTTCCACGGCGGTGCGGGGGGTGAGCCGGGCAGTGCCGCGCTGGTAGACGACGAGGTCCAGCGAGGTGGCCGCGGCCAGTTCGGTGTAGTGGCGCAGCAGGCCGCGCTGGTCCGGGGTGACCAGGTAGGGGGGCAGGACGAGCAGCCCGTCGGCGCCCGCCTCCTCGGCCAGCGCGGCGTACCGGGTGGCAAGCGCCGTGCCGTAGCCGGTCCCGGCCACCACCGGCAGCCGCCCCGCGGCCTCGGCGACGGCGACGGCGACGCAGTCACGGAACTCCTCGGGAGTCAGCGCGTGGAACTCGCCGGTACCGCAGCAGGCGAAGACCGCGCCCGCACCGGCCTCGATCCCCGCACGCACGTGGGCCCGGTAGGTATCCGGATTCACCGAGCCGTCCGGCCCGAACGCGGTCACCGGGAAGAACAGCAGGCCCTCCAGGCGCCGGGCGAGTGGGACTTCGGTCAAGGCGACCCTCTTCTCTGTGCACAAGAATGACCAGCGTCTACATTTCTGAACGAGGCCACGCTAAGGCAGCCCCGAATCGACGGTCAAGCGGATGCACAGCGCGTTGACGGGCCACTGGCGAGCGCATTAGCGTGTCCCCATATATGAACTGCGTATACGGATGGAGACTGACTCGATGCCCGCTCCCCGCACCCTGCTGATCACCGGCGCCGCCGGCGGCCTCGGCACCCTGATGCGCGAGCTGCTCCCGCGGTACGGGTACGAGCTGCGGCTGTTCGATGTCGTCCCCGTGGAGGGGGCGCCGGACGCGGTCATCGGGGACCTGGCCGACCCCGCGGCGGTGCGTGCGGCCGTGCGGGGATCCGACGCCATTCTCCATCTCGCCGGCATCTCGCTGGAGGCGCCGTTCGGCCAGATCCTCCGGGCGAATATCGAGGGAACCTACAACCTCTACGAGGCCGCCCGCCAGGAAGGGGTGGGGCGCGTCGTCTTCGCCTCCAGCAACCACGCGGTGGGCTTCACCCCCTGGCCCGGTAAGGGTGAGCCCCTGATCCCCGTCTCCGCCCCCCGCCGCCCGGACACCTTCTACGGCCTGTCCAAGTGCTTCGGCGAGGACCTGGCGCAGCTGTACTGGGACAGACACGGCCTGGAGAGCGTCTCGGTGCGGATCGGCGCGTGCTTCCCCGAACCGAACACGGTGCGCATGCTGTCGGTGTGGATGAGCCCCGGGGACGGTGCCCGGCTCTTCCACGCCGCGCTCACCGCTCAGAACGTCGGCCACACCACCGTCTACGGCTCCTCGGCCAACACCCGCCTGGCATGGGATCTGTCCTCGGCCCGGGCTCTGGGCTACGAGCCGCAGGACGACTCGGAGAAGTTCGCCGCGCGGCTGATCGCCGAACAGGGCGAACTGGACCCGCGGGACCCCGCGCAGGCCTGCCTCGGTGGGCAGTTCTGCGCGGACCCGCCCCTGTGGCACTCCTGAGACACCGTCGGCGCCCGGGCCTGCCCCACCCGTCGGGCTCACCGCAGGGTGAGCGGGGTCTGTTCCCCGACGCGGGTCAGCTTCTCCGGATCGCGCACGTAGTAGAGGCTGATGACCCGCGATGTGTGGATCCCGATGGCCATCACGCCGCGATCACTCCGTTCCAGCGCACCACGAGCGCCGGGCTGCCGTTGACCACGGTGGGGTCGCAGGTGATCGTGCCGCCGGCCCTGCCGGAGCCACCGAGGTAGAAGCGCACCACCTTGTCGGCACCGGTGACCGGTCACAGCGCGGCCTTTCTGACTCCGCCGCCATCCGTCAGAAGGACCACATCAGGGGCCGGCGCATCCATGAGTCCCTGCGGATCACCGGTCTCCAGCGCACGGCGGAACGACTCCAGGGCCGCACGGACCGCCCCCGGCGGTACGGTCTGCCGCGGGCGGCGGGCATCGACTCAAGACACCGCTAGGACCCCTTCTGTGACAGTCGCGGTGACGGCGACTCAGCCGGCCTCCCCGGCCGGCGGGCGTGCCGCCCAGGAGACACCCAGCTCGGAGAAGAGCCGCAGTCCGTCCGCCGCCGCACGCACCTGAGCGTCGATGCCGGTGATCACCCGCCGGCCGGAGGCCGGGCCGGATTCGGTGTACCAGACCCCGGGAGGCAGCCCGGCCGGGTCCGGGGCCGTGCGGACCGCCTCCACCAGGCGCATGAAGGCGCCGGTGCGCTCCGGCGGGACCAGCAGAGGCCTCCCGTCGTCCAGGTGGTCCAGCAGGTTGTCCAGGAGGTCGGTCCTCCCGTACCGCAGGATCCGCTCCGCCTCCCCGGGCCGTTCCAGCACCACGAGATCCTCCTTGTACCGGAAGGTGATCCGGCCGGCGTCGCCGTGCACCACCACGTACGGCTCCCCGGCCCGCTCGGCGCACAGCGTCACCGCGGTGACCAGCTCGGTTCCCGAGGCGGTGCGGACGCGGGCACAGGAGGTGTCGTCCGATTCGATGGCGTTGGCCCGGTACAGCTCCAGCTCGATGCCGGCCACGTCCTCCGCCCGGTCCTGCCCGGCGATCCGCAGGGCGGTGGCGACGGCGTGGGCCAGGGGGTTGGTGAGCACCCCGTCCACCACATCACGGCCGTCCAGCACCCGGCGCCCGGCCCACGCCGCGCGCTTCCAGTACGCGTCCTCGCGCACCCAGGCCCCCGCCGCCCCGATGCCGCGCACCGCACCGACGGCTCCCTCGGCGACCAGGCCCGCGATGGCGTCCACCGCCTCGGAGCCCAGCGACTGGAAGCCGATCTGGCAGGCGGTGCCCGCGGCCCGCACCACCTCGGCCATCCGTACGAACTCCGCCCAGGAGGGTGCCGGAGGCTTCTCCAGAAGGACGTGTACGCCCTGTTCCGCGGCGGCCAGCGCCAGGTCGGTGTGGGTATGGATCGGCGTGCACACGATGGCGACACGTGCCCCGGTGCGCTCCAGCAGTTCCGCGAAGCCGGCGGACTGCTCGGGCACCGGCAGCCCTTCCAGCTCGTCCTCCGCCAGCGGCGCCAGGTCGCACACACCGGCCAGTCGGATCCTCCCGTCCGTCACCAGCCGCCGGATGTTCCGCAGGTGGCTGCGGCCGTGCCCCCGCGCCCCGGCCAGCACGACGGGCACCGGCACGCTCATGACCCCACCACCGCTGCGCCGCGCGGGCACCGCGCCCGGAACACGGCCTGCCGGACGCCCGCCGCGGACGGCGGCAGGACACAGGTGGGGACTGCCGGGTCGGCCATGGCCGTTCTCCGTTCATGAGACAGGCACGGCAGGACGCTCGTGCTCGGGTCAGCCCGCATAGGGCTCGGGCACCTCTCCGGGGCGGGAGAGGAAGCCGAAGTCGCAGCCGGTGTCGGCCTGCGTGATGTGCTGCTCGTAGAGCGCGCCGTACCCTCGCCCGTAGCGGGACGGGGGCCGCTGCCAGGCGGCCCGGCGGCGCTCCAGCTCCGCGTCGTCCACCTCCAGCCGCAGCACCCGGGCGGACACGTCCAGCGTGACGCGGTCGCCGTTGCGCACCAGCGCGAGTGGTCCCCCGGCGTGGGACTCCGGGGCTATGTGCAGCACGCAGGCTCCGTAACTGGTGCCGCTCATCCGGGCGTCGGAGAGCCGGACCATGTCCCGCACCCCCTCCTTGAGGAGATGGTCGGGGATGGGCAGCATGCCGTACTCCGGCATGCCGGGCCCGCCCAGCGGCCCGGAGCCGCGCAGCACGAGCACACTGTCCGCGGTGATCCCCAGCGACGGGTCGTTGATGGTCGCCTGCATGGTGCGGTAGTCGTCGAACACCACGGCGGGCCCGGTGTGCCGCAGCAGGCCGGGGTCAGCGGCGACGTGTTTGATCACCGCACCGTCGGGTGCCAGGTTGCCGCGCAGCACGGCCACCCCGCCCTCGGCGCACAGCGGGTCCGACAGTGGCCGGATGACCGTGTCGTCGTGCACCAGCGCGCCGGCCAGCTGCTCGCGCAGCGAGTCACGGGCCACGGTGGGCCGGTCCAGGTGCAGGTACTCCTCCCCCAGCCGGGCGAGCAGACCGGGCAGCCCTCCCGCATAGTGGAAGTCCTCCATCAGGTAGGAGCCCCCGGGGCGGATGTCGGCCAGCACCGGTACCCGGCGGGCGATGCGGTCGAAGTCCTCCAGGGTGAGGCCGATGCCCGAGCGCCCTGCCATGGCGATCAGATGGATGACCGCGTTGGTGGATCCGCCCAGCGCGAGAGCGGTGGTGACGGCGTCCTCGTACGCCTCGGGGGACAGGAAGCGCGAGAGCGCCGCGCCCCGCCAGGCCAGTTCGACGATGCGCCGGCCGGCCGCAGCCGCCATCCGGCTGTGTCCGGAGTCCACCGCAGGGATGGAGGAGGCCCCCGGCATCGTCACTCCCAGCGCCTCGGCCACCGCGGTCATGGTGGAGGCGGTGCCCATGGTCATGCAGTGACCGGGAGAGCGGGCCAGCCCGCACTCCAGCTCGGCCAGTTCGCACTCGCCGATCAGTCCGGCCCGCTTGTCGTCCCAGTACTTCCACATGTCGGTGCCCGAGCCGAGGGTCTGCCCGCGCCAGTGGCCCCTGAGCATCGGCCCGGCCGGGACGAAGACGGCCGGGAGATCCGCGCTGGCCGCTCCCATCAGCAGGGCCGGGGTGGTCTTGTCGCACCCTCCCATCAGCACCGCGCCGTCCACCGGGTAGGAGTGCAGCAGTTCCTCGGTCTCCATGGCCAGCAGGTTGCGGTAGAGCATGGGGGTGGGCTTCTGGTAAGTCTCCGACAGGGTGGAGACCGGGAACTCCAGCGGGAAGCCGCCCGCCTGCCACACCCCACGCTTGACCGCCTCGGCCCGCTCGCGCAGGTGCTGGTGACAGGGGTTGATGTCGGACCAGGTGTTCAGGACGGCGATGACCGGCTTGCCCAGGTGCTCCTCGGGGAGGTACCCGAGCTGACGGGTGCGGGCCCGGTGACTGAAGGACCTCAGGCCGTCGGTGCCGTACCACTGGTGGCTGCGCAGTTCCTCGGGCTTCAGCCGCGCCGGGCCGCTCATATCAGCTTCCATTCCTCGACGATGGCCGCGACCCGGGCCCGGCGGTCCTCGGAAAGCGGCGCGCTGGGCGGTCGCACGTCGCGCCGGCACAGTCCCAGGAGGGCCAGCGCCTCCTTCACCACGGAGACGTTGTCGGCCGACTGCCGGGCGGCGCGCATTTCCTCGAAGCGGCGGATCCTCTCCCAGCTCGCCATCGCACCTCGGTGGTCTCCCGCCCGCAGGCGCTCCAGCATGCCCAAGGAGGCCTTTGGAGAGACGTTGACCAGCCCGGAGGTGAAACCGGTCGCCCCGGAGGCGAAGTAGGAGGGGGCGTACAGCTCGGCGAGTCCGGCGACCCAGACGAAGCGCTCCAGTCCGGCGTCCCGGGCCACCGAGGCGAACCGCACGACGTCCGGTACCGCGTACTTGACACCAATGACGTTGGGGCAGTCCTCCCCCAGCCGCGCGAGGGTCGCGCCCTCGATCGCCGGATTGCGGATGTAGGGCACCACGCCCAGCTCCGGTACCGCGTCGGCGACCGTCCGGTGATAGTCGGCCCAGCCCTGCTGCGAGACGTAGGGGTGTACCGGCTGGTGGACCATCACCATGTGGGCCCCGGCGTCCCGGGCGCGGCATGCCTCGGCGGCCGCGGTGCCGGCGTCGTGGCCCACACCGACGACGATCTGTGCCCGGCCGCCGGCCTCGGCGACGGTCAGTTCGGCCTCGGTGCGGCGCTCGTCGGGGGACAGGGAGTAGAACTCCCCGGTGTTGCCGTTCGGTGTCACCGCCCGCACTCCGGCGTCCAGCAGGCGCCGCACCAGGGCGCGGTACACCTCCGCGTCCAGTCGTCCGCGGTCGTCGAAGGGGGTCACCGGGATCGCGACGACGCCGGCGAGGGCGTCCCGCTGTGCCGAGAAGTCCGTCATGCCTGTTCCTCCTCCGGGAACGCCCGCCGGACGAAGCCCTGTATGTGGTCGTGGAGCAGTGCTGCCGCGCCGTCCGCGTCGCCGGACTCGGCCCGGGCGAGGATCCGCGCGTGCTCGTCCGCCTCGGTGTCCCAGGTGGGAAGCTCCTGCCAGACCACCGAGGAAACCAGCGCGGCCTGGTCACGCAGGTCGTCCAGCATCCGGCACAGCAGCGGGTTGCCGCACGGCAGGTAGAGCGCCCGGTGGAAGTCCCGGTTGGCCAGCGAGCGGCCGGCCGCGTCGGCGGCGCCCGCGGCCTGCTCCAGCGCTTGGTGAGCCGCCGTCAGGTCCGCCCCGCGGGTGACGGTGCGGCGCAGTGCCTCGGGCTCCAGCAGCAGCCGCACGTCATAGACGGAGCGGGCCATCGCGGCATCCACCGTCCGCACCGTCGCGCCCTTGTACTCCCCGATCACCACCAGGCCCCGGCCCGCCAGGGTCTTGAGCGCCTCGCGCACCGGGGTCTTGGACACCCCGAAGCCCGCGGCAAGTTCGGTCTCCACCAGGGCCTGCCCCGGCCGGAGACGTCCGGTGAGGATCGCGTGGGTCAGCTGCTCCAGGACGTACTGCGTCCTGGAGGGTATCGGGACCGGCGGACCGCCGGACAGCAGGGAGTTCATCCCGGACCACTCCACGAATCTCGTACGGCATCTCGTATATGACGTACGAGACACGATCGGGGCGACACTAGAACCGGTGCGGCCGGCGCGTCAATGGGCGGGACGGAGTTCTCCGCACACACGGAAGGGCCGGTGCGCCCGGGGGTGCACCGGCCCTTCCGTGTGTGTCTCAGGCGCGGGAGCGCGCCCGGAAGGCGGCCTTCTTGGCCTCCTTGGCGGTCTGCCTGTCCGGGTGCACCCGGCCCACCGCCTCCAGGACCTCCGCGGTGGCCGGGTGCTCCACCCGCCACGCCTTGTCGAAGAACCCGGAGTGCTGGGTGGCGAGCCCTTCGGCGAGCTCCCGGAGGGCGGCCGGCTCCTCCTCTTCCCCGTAGGCGCCCAGCTGGGCGGCCAGGGTGTCGATCGTCAGCCAGAACACCATGTCCTCCGGCGGTCCGGGGATGTCGTCGGCGCCCCGCTCGGCGAGCCAGACCCGGGCCAGCCCGCCCAGTTCCCTGTCGTCCAGCACCTCCCTGAGGGCCGGTTCGGCCTCCTCCCCCAGCAGCGACAGCACCAGCTGGCAGCCGAGCCGGCGGCCGGGCCCGTCGGGGTCGGTGCCGCGCGCGGCGGCCAGCAGCTCACGGGCGGCCTCCAGCGGCGGCCTGGCGGCCAGCCACTGCTCCGCCTCCGCCCGTGCGGACGACTCCGGACAGCGGGGCACGGCAGCGAGCAGCACAGCCGCGTCCTCGCCCGCGAGGTCACCGACCAACGGCGCGTCGTACCCGGCCTCCACCATGCGGCCGCGCACCCCGTACAGGCCCAGCGGCGTGAGCCGTACCTGCCCGTACCGGGTCAGGTCCTCCTCCTCGTCCACGGTCCGGTCCCCGGGGGCCTCCTCACTGGTCTCAGCGATCAGCGCCTCGTCCACCGGGTGATACTCCAGCAGGCCGGTGGGCTCCAGGAGGCGGAACTGGTCGTCGAGCTTCATCATCACGGCGGAGACCTGGTGCAGCGCCTCGTCGGAGGGCTCGGCCATGTCCTCGGGCAGCACCAGGGACGCGGCCAGGACCGGAAGCGGCACCGCGGCGCCCGCCGCGACCGCCTCGTCGGTGGCGGTGAGCAGGTAAAGGTTCTCCAGCGCGTCGTCGAGGAACGCCGCTTCCTCCTCCGGGTCCCACTGAAGGCTCTCCGGGGCGAAGGCTTCCGGGTCGATGCTCCCGTCCTCCCGGACGAGCCCTTCCATGGCGCCGATCAGATCCTCCAGGGCGGGCGTTGCCGCGTCGGCCAGCACCGACTCCAGCCCTTCGGCCCAGACCTCCAGGACATCACCGGGCGCGCCGCCGCCGGTGAACCTCGCCAGCTCCTCGCCGGGTACCGCGGTGCCGGTCACCTCGTCCGGGTCCGCTCCGGTGTCCTCCTCGTCGACCGTCACCAGCCCGGTGTCGATCGCGTAGTTCCACGCCTCGGCGGCCAGGGCGGGGGCCTCCTCCCCGGCGTCCGGAGCGATGTGCGCGGCCGCTTCCTTGAGCCGGCCGGGCGGCAGTTCCCCGCCGGCGCCGACCGGCACTCCGGTTCCGGCCCAGCGGGCGAGTGCGGCGGCCCGGGCCGGCAACGGGGCGGCGAGCGCGTCACGCGCCAGTTCGGCCTCGGAGGGCAACCGGACGGGCGGGACGGTGGGACGGTCGTCACCGGACATGTGGTGGGGGCTCCTTGCGCGACGGGTGCGGCAGTCAGTGCCCGCCCCAGCGTAGTCCTGTTTCCGGGCCGGTGTCCGGTTCACCCGGTCGTTGCCGGGACGTCGTCCGGGAGACGTTGACAACCCCGCTGGCGTGCGAAAGCTTTACGCGCGTAGAAGGCTCAACGCCGGTTCTCTCCCGGAGGATTCCTTGTCCACAGCTCCCCGCCCCCGCCCGTACCGCCGAAGGGCCGCACTCGGCGCTCTTGTCGTCGCCGCCCTGTGCTCGCCCCAGCTGGTGGCCACCTCCTCGGCCGCCGGCCCGGACACCCTCACGGTGCGGATACACGACATCCAGGGGTCCGGCCGGATATCCCCGCTGGCCGGGGAACACGTGACGGAGGTCGCGGGCGTCGTCACCGGGGTGCGCACCTACGGCTCCCGCGGGTTCTGGATCCAGGACCCCGAGCCCGACGACGACCCCGCCACCAGCGAGGGCCTGTTCGTGTTCACCAGCTCCGTGCCGACGGTCTCGGTCGGTGACGCGGTGCTCGTCTCGGGCCAGGTCGGCGAGTACTACTACGGTGGCGCCGCCCGCGGCGGACTGTCCGTCACCCAGCTCTCGCGCCCGTCTGTCACGGTCGTCTCCTCCGGGAACCCTCTTCCCGAACCGGTCGTGCTCGACGCCGGTACCGTGCCCGCGGCCTTCGCCCCCGCCGGAAACCCGGCCGACGGCGGCAGCATCGAAGGGCTGTCCCTGCAGCCCGAGCGCTACGCGCTCGACCTCTACGAATCCCTCGAAGGAATGAACGTCGCGGTCGAGGACGCCCGGGTGGTCGGGCCGACCACCCCGTACCACGAGCTGTGGGTGACGGTCAGGCCCGGGGACAACCCCACACCGCGCGGCGGCACCGTCTACGGCTCCTACACCTCCCAGAACCCGGGGCGCCTCAAGATCGAGTCGCTCACCCCCGTGTCCCAGCAGCCCTTCCCCTCGGCGGACGTCGGCGACGTGCTTTCGGGCACCACGAGCGGTCCGCTGGACTACGACGAGTTCGGCGGCTATCACCTGGTGGCCCGCGAGATGGGCGAGGTGTCACCGGGAGGGCTGGAGCCGCAGAGCGCCCGGCGCCAGCGCCCCGGGGAACTGGCCGTCGCCACCTACAACGTGGAGAACCTCCACCCGGGCAACGACCAGGAGAAGTTCGACAGGCTGGCCACCGGCGTAGTGGAGCACCTGGCCTCGCCCGACATCCTCGCGCTGGAGGAGATCCAGGACGACAGCGGGCCGGTGGACGACGGCACGGTCACCGCCGAGCGCACACTGGAGCGCTTCACGGACGCCATCGTCGCCGCGGGCGGTCCGCGGTACCACTGGCGGGGCATCGACCCGGAGGACGGGATGGACGGCGGCCGGCCCGGGGGCAACATCCGCAACGTCTTCCTGTTCAACCCCGAGCGCGTGTCCTTCACCGACCGGCCCGGCGGCGACGCCACCACCGCGGCCGGCGTGGTCCGGCGCAAGGGCCACGCCGCCCTCACCCACTCCCCCGGCCGCGTCGACCCGGCCTCTCCGGCCTGGGAGCGCAGCCGCAAGCCACTGGCCGGCGAGTTCCGTTTCCGCGGCCGGACGGTCTTCGTCATCGCCAACCACTTCAACTCCAAGGGCGGCGACCAGCCGCTGTACTCCCGCTTCCAGCCGCCGAACCGGTCCACCGAGACCCAGCGGCTGCTTCAGGCAGGCGCGGTGAACACCTTCGTGAAGGACCTGCTGGCGGTGGAGCGGCAGGCCCGGGTCGTCGTCCTGGGGGACATCAACGACTTCGAGTTCTCCGCCACCACCGAGGCGCTGACCGACGGCGGCGTGCTGCGCAGCGCCGTCCTGTCGCTGCCGCCCCAGGACCGCTACACCTACGTCTTCCAGGGCAACTCCCAGGTCCTGGACCAGACACTGGTCTCTCCCTCGATCCGCCGCTTCGACTACGAGATCGTGCACATCAACACCGAGTTCGCCGACCAGGCGAGCGACCACGACCCGCAGGTGCTGCGCTTCCGCCCCTGAGGCGCCCGGGGCGCCCGGGGGTTCTGCCGTGCGGGCGAGCACGAAGGAACCCCCGGGCGCGGCCGGAGGGTCTGCTCCAGGCTGCACCGTCAAGGCGCTGTTCCGGGCCGGCTCGTGGACGCCCTGAAGAGCGCGGTCGGTCAGGCGCGCACCGTCGGTCAGCCGGGGAGCGGGCCGGCCGGCGCCGGCTCTCCTCCGGCCCCGCCGTCGGCCGCGGCACCGCCCGCGCCCTCGCCCGGCGCTCCGCCGGCGAGGTCGCGCACCAGCAGTGTGGCCCCCGCCACCGCACCGGGCATGAGCACCACGGCGGCCAGCGGGATCATGAACAGCAGCACCATCGGCACGCCGAACCCCAGCGCCAGCGCCTTGCGGCCGCGCAGCAGCCCGAGCCGCTCACGTACCGTCAAGCCCCGGCGCTCCAGCGCGATCGCGGTGAGTTCCACGGACAGGAAGAACCCGGCGACGGCCACGCCCGCCACCGGTACGACCGTCTGCCCCAGCACCGGCACGAAACCCAGCAGGAACAGCGGCACCGTCCACATCAGGACCCGCCCGAACACGTACACGCTGTCGGTGACCGAGAGCCACAGGTCGCGCCACAGCGGCCGGTCCGGCCCCGAAGGCACCTCTCCCTGGGTACGCTCGACCTGCTCGGAGAGGGAGTCGTAGAACAGTTCCCCGATCAGCAGCGTCACGGCGGTGAAGGTGAGCACCGTCAGCAGCAGCCCGCCGGCGAAGACGAGGAGGGCGAGGCCGGTGCGGAACAGCGACTGCCACGGGCTGTCCCAGCCGTCGGCGAAGGGGGTCGCCCAGGCGGCGATGCCGCCCGCGCGCAGCGCGAGCAGGAGCAGCCCGGCCAGGTAGATCACCAGAGCGATCAGGCCCGGCAGCAGCCCGAATCCCAGCCACCGGCGGTTGCGCAGCGCCCAGGCCTGACCGCGCCCGGCACAGCGCAGTCCCACCACAAGATCGTTCATGACGATCAGATTAGAGGACCGGTCCGGCATCGGGCGCGCAACGGAGGCCGGACCGGTCGGCACCCGCGGTGCCGGAGGGCTCAGTCGTTGCTGTGCAGGGCCTCGTTCAGCCCTCCCCAGGAGCCGGTGCGCTGCAGTGCCTCCACACTGCCGGTGACGGAGTTGCGGCGGAACAGCAGATTGTGGGCACCGGACAGCTGGAGCGCCTTGACCACCTCTCCGTCCGGCAGGGTGACCCGGGTGCCGGCCGTGACATACAGCCCGGCCTCCACCACGCAGTCGTCACCGAGCGAGATGCCGATGCCGGCCTGGGCGCCCAGCAGGCAGCGCTCCCCGATGGAGATCGTCTGCTTGCCGCCCCCGGAGAGGGTGCCCATGACCGAGGCACTCCCCCCGATGTCCGAACCGTCGCCGACGACGACCCCGGCGCTGATCCGTCCCTCGATCATGGAGGCGCCCAGGGTGCCGGCGTTGAAGTTGCAGAACCCCTCGTGCATCACGGTGGTGCCGGACGCCAGGTGGGCACCGAGCCGGACCCGGTCCGCATCGGCGATGCGCACGCCGGACGGGCAGACGTAGTCCGTCATCCTCGGGAACTTGTCGATGCTCGTGACGGCCATCGCCAGCCCCTCGGCCCGGGCGACGAGCCTGGCGGCCTCGACGCCGTCGACGGGGACCGGACCGATACTGGTCCAGGCCACATTGGCCAGCAGCCCGAAGATCCCGTCAAGATTCTGCCCGTGCGGGCGGACGAGCCGGTGGCTGAGCAGATGCAGACGCAGGTAGGCATCGTGCGCGTCCAGCGGCTTGTCCGCGAGTGCACCGATGACCGTGCGGACCGCGACAACCTCGACCCCGCGGCGCGGGTCCGGGCCCAGCGCCTTCGGGGCGGACTCGCCCAGCAGGGCGGCGGCCCGCTCCGGGTTCAGCCGCTCCGTGCCGGCCGGCCCCTCCTGTTCCGCCTCCGCGCGCGGGAGGAGCCGGGGGGCGGGGAACCAGGTGTCCAGGACGGTTCCGTCAGTGGTGACGGTGGCGAGCCCGGCGGCTGTGGCGCCGGTGGTGGCGGGGTTCTGGGGTGCTTCGGTCATGCAGCACACGCTAACCGGCGGCAGGGCCGGGCGGCGAACCGGTCCCGTCCTGCGGGACCAGCCGGGCGAAGGCCTCACGGATCTGCTCGCGGTCGCATTCCCGGCCGGTGAGGACGAGTTGCAGCAGCAGACCGTCCAGCAGCGCGACCAGCGCGCGGGCCGTGGCGTCGTCCGGTACCCGCCGGCGCAGTACGCCCGCCATTTCGTCCAGACAGAAGGCGGCCAGCGGCCGGACGGCCGGCCTGCGGAGCCCGGCGAAGTAGAGCTCGTACTCCAGCTCCACCCGGGGGCGTTCGTCACGCACCGACTCCTCCACGAACCGGGCGAGCTCGCCGGCCAGTGGCCGGCCGGGCCGCAGTGCGGCCTCCCAGCGCTCCAGACGGGTCAGCCAGGCGTCGTTGACCTCGCGCAGCGCGGCCAGCAGCAGGTCGTCCAGGCTGCTGAAATGATAGGTCGTGGAGCCCAGCGGCACGTCCGCCTCAGCGGCCACCGCACGGTGGCTGAGCCCGGCGATGCCGCGTTCCATGAGCACCCGCACCGCGGCGTCGGTGATCCGCTGCCGGCGGCCGGGGTCGTGACGGCGGGCCATTCAACGCCCTCCGCCCAGGTTGAGCACAGCCACCCCGGCGATCACCAGGGTGACCCCCAGCAGCTTGGCCGCGGTGGCGGCCTCGCCGAGGAAGACCATCCCGATGAGTGCGATCAGCGCCGTGCCCGCACCGGCCCATATGGCGTAGGCGATGCCCATGTCCATGGTCTTCAAGGTTCTGGCCAGCAGGGTGAAGGCCAGCAGGTAGCACGCCCCGGTGATCACGGAGGGCCACAGCTTGGTGAAGCCGTGGCTGTACTTCATCGCGGTCGTGCCGAGGATCTCCATCACTATCGCCCCGGCGAGCGTCACGTACACCATGAGTACGAACGTACACAACGATGCGTACGTCCGTACACTCCGGCCGCTGCAGCGGGAGAACGTCCCGTGCCCCGCCGGCGGACCGGCGGGGCACGGGACGGGCGGCGGGCCGCGCGGGGCCCGGCAGAATGATCAGACGTTGAAGCCGAGGGCCCGCAGCTGGTCCCGGCCGTCGTCGGTGATCTTGTCCGGTCCCCACGGGGGCATCCACACCCAGTTGATCTTCAGTTCCCTGACGATGCCCTCGGTGGCCGACTTGGCCTGGTCCTCGATGACATCGGTCAGCGGGCACGCCGCCGAGGTCAGCGTCATGTCGATGGTGGCGACATTGTCCTCGTCGACGTGAACGCCGTAGATCAGGCCGAGGTTCACCACGTCGATGCCCAGTTCCGGGTCGACGACGTCGTACAGCGCCTCGCGGACCTCGTCCTCACTGGCGGGCTTGGTGGTGGTCTCCGTCATGCTGTCTCCTTCACCGCACCGTCGCCCAGCGCCTGGGCGGTGGCGTCCTTCCATGCCATCCAGCTCAGCAGAGCACACTTGACGCGGGCCGGGTACTTCGAAACACCGGCGAACGCCACGGCGTCCTCCAGCAGTTCCTCCATCGCCTCGTCCGGCTCCAGCCGGCCCCTGGACTGCATCAGCTCCAGGAAGGATTCCTGGATCCGGGTGGCGTCCGCGAGCTCCTTGCCCACCAGCAGCTCGTTCAGCACCGAGGCGCTGGCCTGGCTGATCGAGCAGCCCTGCCCCTCGTAGCTGACGTCACCGATGGTGGTGCCCTCCAGCCTCACCCGGAGAGTGATCTCGTCCCCGCAGGTGGGGTTGACGTGGTGCACTTCGGCATCGCCGTCGCGCAGACCGCGGCCGTGCGGATGCTTGTAGTGGTCCAGGATCACGTCCTGGTACATGGAATCCAGCTTCACGTCTTAGGGACACCTCATCCGAAGAAGTTCCGTACGTGCTCCAGCCCCTCGGCCAGGGCGTCCACCTCGGCCGGTGTGGAGTACAGATAGAACGACGCTCGCGTGGTCGCCGGAATTCCGTACCGCAGGCAGACGGGGCGTGCGCAGTGATGGCCGACGCGCACCGCTATGCCCAGCTCGTCGAGCACCTGCCCGACGTCGTGCGGGTGGATGTCCCCCAGCGCGAACGAGATGGCGGCGCCGCGCTCCTCGGCCGTGGCGGGGCCGATGATCCTCAGCCCCGAAACCCGGGAGAGGCTTTCGAGGGCGTACCGGGTGAGGGCGTCCTCGTGCGCGGCGATCTTCTCCATGCCGATGCCGGTGAGGTAGTCCACCGCCGCCCCCAGGCCGACGGCCTGCGCGATCGGCGGGGTACCGGCCTCGAACTTGTGCGGCGCCGGGGCATAGGTCGAGGAGTGCATCGACACGGTCTCGATCATCTCGCCGCCGCCCAGGAACGGGGGGAGGTCCTCCAGGAGCTCCTGCCGGCCCCACAGCACGCCGATGCCGGTCGGACCGCACATCTTGTGGCCGGTGAAGGCCACGAAGTCGGCCTGCAGAGCCTGGACGTCCAGCGGCATGTGCGGGGCCGCCTGGGAGGCGTCGATCAGCACCAGTGCGCCGACCTCCTGCGCCCGGCGGACGATCGCCTCGACGGGGTTGTGCGTCCCCAGGATGTTGGAGACCAGCACGAAGGAGACGATCTTCGTCTCCTCCGTGATGACCTGCTCGATCTGCGACAGATCCAGCCGTCCGTCCTCGGTGAGCCCGAACCACCGCAGTGTCGCGCCGGTGCGCTGCGACAGCAGTTGCCACGGAACGATGTTGGAGTGGTGCTCCATCTCCGTGATGACGATCTCGGTGTCCCGGTCGACCTTGTACGGCTCGTCGGCCCAGCCGAGCATGTTCGCCACGAGATTGAGCGACTCCGAGGCGTTCTTGGTGAAGATCACCTCATCGCGGCTGGGCGCGTTGATGAAGGCGGCGACCTTGTCCCGGGCCCCCTCGTAGAGCTCTGTGGCCTCCTCCGCGAGTACGTGCACCCCGCGGTGGACATTGGCGTTGTGCCGCTCGTAGTAGGCGCTGAGCGCGTCGAGCACCTGGCGCGGCTTCTGCGAGGTCGCCGCGTTGTCCAGGTAGACGAGCGGCTTGCCGTCGTGGACCGTGCGGTCCAGGATCGGGAAGTCCTTGCGGATCGCCTCGGTGTCGAGGAGGCCGGACAGCTGGATCACTCCCCCTCCCCTCCCTTCACTTCTCCGCCCGCGGGCGGCGTGGTGCGGGGGTCGTACGCGGGTCGTTCACGACGCCGCGCCGCCCTTGGTGTACTGCTCGTAGCCGTTGGCCTCCAGGTCCTCCGCCAGTTCCGGGCCGCCGGAGGCGACGATCCGGCCGCGGGCGAAGACATGGACGTGGTCCGGCTTGATGTAGCGCAGGATACGGGTGTAGTGCGTGATGAGCAGGGTGCCGGACTCGCCGGTTTCGCGGACGCGGTTCACGCCCTCGGACACCACTCGCAGGGCGTCGATGTCCAGGCCGGAGTCGGTCTCGTCCAGGATCGCCATCCTCGGCTTGAGCAGCTCCAGCTGGAGGATCTCGTGGCGCTTCTTCTCACCGCCGGAGAAGCCCTCGTTGACGTTGCGCTCGGCGAAGGAGGGGTCCATCTCCAGACGGGCCATCGCCTCCTTGACCTCCTTCACCCAGGTGCGCAGCTTGGGTGCCTCACCGCGGATGGCGGTGGCGGAGGTCCGCAGGAAGTTGGAGACCGAGACACCCGGCACCTCCACCGGGTACTGCATGGCCAGGAAGAGCCCGGCACGGGCCCGCTCGTCGACGGACATCTCCAGGACGTCCTCGCCGTCCAGGGTGACGGTACCGCCGGTGACAGTGTACTTGGGGTGACCGGCCAGCGAGTAGGCCAGGGTGGACTTGCCGGAGCCGTTGGGGCCCATGATGGCGTGCGTCTCGCCCTGCTTCACGGTCAGGTCGACACCCCGCAGGATCTCGGTGGGGCCGCCCTCGGCCTCGACGGAGACGTGCAGGTCGTGGATCTCAAGCGTTGCCATGGGGACTTCAGGACTCCTGGGTGAGAGAGACGAGCACAGCGGCGCCGGGGCCGTCTCCTTCGATCTTGACGGAATAAACGGGGATCGGACGGGTGGCCGGCAGACCGGAGGGCTTGCCGGTGCGCAGGTCGAAGCTGGAGCCGTGCAGCCAGCACTCGATCATGCAGTTCTCGACCTCGCCCTCGGACAGCGAGACATTGGCGTGCGAGCAGATGTCGTTCACCGCGAACACCTCGCCCTCGGTGCGGACGACGGCGACGGGCGTACCGTCCAGCTCGACGCGCCGGGGAGTGTCCTCCTCGAGGTCACCCAGGGCGCAGACCCGCACGTAGCCTTCCTCGCTCATGCGATCGACGCCTCCAGTTCCGCGTCGAGCTTGGCGATCAGCCGCTCCTGGACATCCGGCACACCGATCTTCTGGAGGAGCTCGGCGAAGAAGCCCCGGACGACCAGGCGCCGCGCCTCCTCGGCCGGGATGCCCCGCGCCATCAGATAGAAGAGCTGCTCGTCGTCGAACCGGCCGGTCGCCGAGGCGTGCCCGGCACCCACGATCTCGCCCGTCTCGATCTCCAGATTGGGGACCGAGTCGACACGCGCGCCGTCGGTGAGCACCAGGTTGCGGTTCAGCTCGTAGGTGTCGGTGCCGGTGGCCGCCGCGCGGATCAGCACGTCGCCGATCCACACCGCGTGCGCGGCGGTGCCCTGCAGCGCGCCCTTGTAGACGACGTTGCTGCGGCAGTTGGGGGTGTCGTGGTCGACGAAGAGCCGGTGCTCGTGGTGCTGGCCGTTGTCGGTGAAGTACAGGCCGTAGAACTCGGCCTCACCACCGGGGCCCGCGTAGTTCACCCTCGGGTGCAGCCGCACCAGGTCGCCGCCGAAGGTCACGATCACCGAGGTGAAGCCGGCGTCGCGGCCGACCAGCGCGGTGTGCTGGGAGCAGTGCACCGCGGTGTCGTCCCAGTCCTGCACGGACACCACGGTCAGCTTGGCGCCGTCGCCGAGCAGGTACTCGACATTGGCGGCCCGGACGGTGTCACCGGTGTGGTCGATGACGACGACCGCCTCGGCGAAGGCCCCCAGCTCGATGACGAGGTGCCCGAAGGTGACCCCGCCCTCGCCGTGCACCGAGATGCGCACCGGCTCCTGCGGCCGGGACTCGGCGGGAACGCTGACGACCTTGGCCTTCTCGAAGGAGCTGAACGCCTGGGCCGCCAGCCGGTCGACGGGCTTGCCCGCCCGGCCGACCCGCGCGTCCTCGCGGCCCACGGTCTCCACGGTGACCCCCTCGGGGGCGCTCACCTCGAACTTGACGGCGCCCTCGGCCCGGGCCGTGCCGTCGTGGAGCCCGCGCAGCCGCTCCAGGGGAGTGAAGCGCCACTCCTCCTCGCGGCCGGTGGGCACGGGGAAGTCCGCCACGTCGAAGGACGGCGGCGCGCTCATCCGGGTGGCGACGGTGGACTCGGCGGCCACCGCGATCGATCCGGTGGTGTTCGCACCCGCCGGAATTGTCTGAGCCTCAGCCATGGCTGTCGTCGTGCTCGCTTTCTACGGACTCGCTTCGGATCTGATGGGGGAACCGCCCGGGCCCTCTGGTCCGGGCGGACAGCCGGCCGGTCAGCCGACGGCGCCCTCCATCTGCAGCTCGATCAGCCGGTTCAGCTCCAGGGCGTACTCCATGGGCAGCTCCTTGGCGATCGGCTCGACGAAACCGCGCACGATCATCGCCATCGCCTCGTCCTCGGACATGCCGCGGCTCATGAGGTAGAAGAGCTGGTCGTCGCTGACCTTGGAGACGGTGGCCTCGTGGCCCATCGTGACGTCGTCCTCGCGGACGTCCACGTAGGGGTAGGTGTCGGACCGCGAGATCGTGTCCACCAGCAGCGCGTCGCACAGCACGTTGGACTTCGACCCCTCGGCGCCCTCGCCGATCTCGATCAGGCCTCGGTAGGAGGTGCGGCCGCCACCGCGGGCCACCGACTTGGACACGATGTTGGAGGAGGTGCGCGGGGCCATGTGCACCATCTTGGCGCCCGCGTCCTGGTGCTGGCCCTCGCCGGCGAAGGCCACCGAGAGCGTCTCGCCCTTGGCGTGCTCGCCCATCAGGTACACGGCCGGGTACTTCATGGTGACCTTGGACCCGATGTTGCCGTCCACCCACTCCATGGTCGCGCCCTCGTAGGCCACGGCCCGCTTGGTCACCAGGTTGTAGACGTTGTTGGACCAGTTCTGGATCGTGGTGTAGCGGCAGCGGCCGCCCTTCTTCACGATGATCTCCACGACCGCCGAGTGCAGCGAGTCGGAGTTGTAGATCGGCGCGGTGCAGCCCTCGACGTAGTGGACGTAGGCGTCCTCGTCGACGATGATCAGCGTCCGCTCGAACTGGCCCATGTTCTCGGTGTTGATCCGGAAGTAGGCCTGCAGCGGGATGTCCACGTGGACGCCCTTGGGCACGTAGATGAACGAGCCGCCGGACCACACCGCGGTGTTGAGCGCGGCGAACTTGTTGTCGCCGGCCGGGATGACGGTCCCGAAGTGCTCCTGGAAGATCTCCGGGTGCTCGCGCAGCGCGGTGTCGGTGTCCAGGAACAGCACGCCCTGCTGCTCGAGGTCCTCGCGGATCTGGTGGTAGACGACCTCGGACTCGTACTGGGCGGCGACACCGGCGACCAGGCGCTGCTTCTCCGCCTCGGGGATGCCCAGCCGGTCGTAGGTGTTCTTGATGTCCTCCGGCAGGTCCTCCCAGGACTGGGCCTGCTTCTCGGTGGACCGCACGAAGTACTTGATGTTGTCGAAGTCGATGCCGCTGAGGTCCGAGCCCCAGTTGGGCATGGGCTTCTTCTCGAAGAGCTTGAGCCCCTTCAGGCGCAGCTTGAGCATCCACTCCGGCTCGGACTTCTTGGCCGAGATGTCACGGACGACGTCCTCGGAGAGTCCGCGCCGGGCGGAGGCACCGGCCGTGTCGGAGTCGGCCCAGCCGTATTCGTAGGTGCCCAGGCCCTCGAGTTCGGGGTGGGCAGTCTCCGTGGGGAGCGTCATGCGGGGTTCCTCCCGGCGGTACGTGCAGTTGCGGTGGTGGTCTCGTGGTTCGTGCGGGGTGTCCGTGGCACATACGTCGTGCACACCCCGTCGCCGTGGGCGATGGTGGCCAGACGCTGCACATGGGTGCCGAGCAGGCGGGAGAAGACCTCGGTCTCCGCCTCGCACAGCTGCGGGAAGCGCTCGGCGACGTGCGCCACCGGGCAGTGGTGCTGGCACAGCTGCTCACCGGCGGATGCAGGAGCACTGCGCGCCGTAGCAGCGTACCCGTCACGCGTGAGTGCTTCGGCGAGCGCCCGGGTGCGTCCGGCCGGATCCGCCTGCTCCAGGTGGGGGCGGTACTGCTCGGCCTGCGCCTCGGCCCGGGCGCGGGCGAAGGCCAGCAAAGCCTCCTCGCCGCGCCGCCCGCCACCGGCCGTCCGCGCTATCCAGCGCAGGGCCTGCACGGCGAGTTCGTCGTAGGACTGGTCGAAGGCGTTGCGCCCGGAGTCGGTCAGCGCGAAGACCTTGGCGGGACGGCCGCGGCCGCGCGATCCGTAGACCGGCTTGTCCCGGGCCTCCACCACCTGATCCGCCGCCAGCGCGTCCAGGTGGCGGCGTACGGCCGCCTGGGTCAGGCCCAGGCGGCGGGCGAGTTCGGCCGCGGTGGACGGACCGTGGTCGAGGATGGAGCGGGCGACACGCCCGCGGGTCCCGTGGGGCTCCTCCGGCATCACGGACGCGCCCGCGGCCCCGGAGGCCGCAGGCCGCCCGGAATGCCCGCCCGCGTTTTTCACAACGTCATTGTTGCTTAATTCCGGGCGGCCGGGCAAGCCAGGCCCTGACCAGCCGGAATGCCGTGCGTCACGTTAGGGTTGCCTAACCTGCCGGAGCGCCGGCGATCTCCGGTGCACCGGCGGGCGGGTTCTCCCCCGGCCGCACCGCGGCCGTCGACTCCCGCACCACCAGGCTCGTCTCCAGGGTGGTCTGCGCGGCCGCTCCGTTCCCCCGCGCGTCCACGGCCTGCAGCAGGAGATCGACCGCCGTGCGCCCGGCCGCGGCGGTGGGCATCGCGACGGTGGTGAGCTTGGGACGGTTGAGCCGGCCGGCCACCGTGTCGTCCACCCCCACCACACTCATCCCGGCGGGCACCTCCACACCGCGGGCGGCGAGCCCTTCGATCAGTCCGATGGCGACCAGGTCGTTGTAGGCGATCACTCCGGTGGCCCGGCATCCGAGCACCTCAGGTGCCGCGTCGGTGCCGCCGCGCTCGGTGGGCGAGTTGGGTCCGATGACCGTCAGCTCCGCCCCGGCCGCCGCGGCCTCGGCGGTGGCCGCCTTGCGCATCTGCTCGCTGGTCCACGAGCCGCGCGGGCCGCCGAGGAGGGCCAGCCGGCGGTGCCCGAGGGAGGTCAGGTGGCGCACCGCCTGAACGGCCCCGCTGCCCACGTCCATCAGCACCGCGGACAGGCCCTTGACCCGCCGGTTGACCACCACGAACGGCAACTCCATCCCCAGCCGCTCGATGGAGTGGTTGGTCAGCCGGGGGCTCACCAGCACCACGCCGTCCACCTGCTTGGCCAGGGTCTGGATCAGCTCCTGCTCCTCCTGCGGATCCTCGTCGGTGTCGGCGACGAAGACGTGGTAGCCGCGTTCCCTGGCATATGCCTGGGCGGCCTTGATCAGCGGCGGGAAGAAGGGGTTGGCGATGTCCGCGACGATCAGCCCGAGGTTGTGGGTACGGCCGGTGGTCAGCGCCCTGGCCGCCTGGTTGGGGCGGTACCCCAGCTGTGTCGCGGCGGCCAGCACCCGCTCCCGGGTGTCGGCGTTCACCATGTGGGGAGCCGAGAAGGTGCGGGAGACCGTGGAGACGTGCACCCCCGCCGCCTGCGCCACGTCCCGGATCGTCACGGCCACAGCGGCTCCTTCCCAGCGTCGTCACCGGCGGAGAAACGGTAGACCGTGGTGGAGGTGTACTCCTCGCCCGGGCGCAGCACGGTGGAGGGGAAGTCCGGCCGGTTGGGCGAGTCGGGGAAGTGCTGGGTCTCCAGGCACAGCCCGCTGCCGCGGCCGAAGACGCGGTCCCGCAGCTGATTGCCGGAGTAGAACTGCACGCCCGGCTCGGTGGTGTCGACCCGCAGTACCCGGCCGCTGCCCGGCTCCGTCACCACGGCGGCCGGGCTCGGCGCCCCGTCCGGGCCCGGGCCGGGCAGGACGAAGGTGTGGTCGTAGCCGCCGGCCCGCCGCAGTTGCGGGTGGTCCTCCTGAATCCGGGCACCGACCGGGACCGGGGAGGAGAAGTCGAAGGGTGTGCCGACGGTGGGCGCGGGCGGACCGGCGGGGATCATGTGCTCGTCGACCGGCAGGTATCGGTCCGCGCGCAGCGCGAGGAGGTGGCCGAGGATGTCACCGGACCCCGCACCGGCCAGGTTGAAGTAGGAGTGCTGGGTGAGGTTGACGTGGGTCGGCGCGTCGGTCACCGCCCGGTATCCGATTCTCAGCTCGCCACCGTGCCCGGTGCCGGTCACCGCATAGGTCACCTCGGCCCGGAGGTTGCCCGGCCAGCCCTGGTCGCCGTCCTCGCTGTCCAGTGCGAGGACCAGCCGGTCGGGCCCGGCGTGTTGCACGCTCCACACCCGCCGGTCGAAACCCGTCCCGCCCCCGTGCAGGCTGTTCGGCCCGTCGTTGACCGGGAGACGGAACGTCCGGCCCTCCAGGGTGAAGCGCCCGCCGGCGACGCGGTTGCCGAACCGGCCGACCACGGCGCCGAAGAACTGGCTCCGGGTCAGGTAGTCCTCCATGGAGTCCAGGCCGATCACGACGTTGTCCATCCCGCCGTGCCGGTCCGGCACCTCCAGGCTCTGCACCACGCAGCCGTAGGTCAGGACGCGTGCCCGCAGCCCGGCGGCGGTCAGGGTGTAGCGCTCGACCGGTGTGCCGTCGGCGCTTCGGCCGAAGTCTTCTCTCACGCTCCCCACCGTAGCGTGCAAGCGGTTGCCATAAAAGTACGCCGAGGGCCTTGACGTTTACCGAGGGGTGCGGCACGGTTCTGCAACCGGTTGTAGGGATTGGAGACCCATGAAACTGGTCACACCGAGCGCGGCCCCCGGCAGCGCCGCGACGTCCGTCGCCGGCGGACGCCCGCCGGTACCACCTGCCCGCGTCCGCGTGGCCCTCAGCGGATGCTCACGGTACCGCCGGCAGCGGTCACCGCACCCGGCCGCGGCGGGATCCGCACGGTGACCGCCACCGCCAGCTGTACCCGGCCCTCCGGCACCGCCGTGCCGGCCGTCGCCGCACTGCGCGCGGAGGCGTACCGGGCGCCCCTGCCCCGTCCCTGGGGACCGAACGTCCCGGCACATCATGTGATCGTCGCCGAGGTCACCCTGACCGACGGACGCACCGGCACCGGGTTCACCTGGACGCCGGCCACCGGTGCCCTCGCGGTGCTGGCGCTGCTCGACCACGACTGCGCCCCCGCCGTCACCGGTCTGCCGGCCCACCCGGAGACGGTGTGGGACACCCTGTGGCTCCATCTGCGGGAAGCCGGTGCCGGCGGCATCACCACGCTGGCCATGGCCGCCGTCGACATCGCACTGTGGGACCTGCGGGCGTCGGCGGCCGGACACTGCCTGGCCGACGAACTGGGCCGGCGGCGCGACACGGTGCCGGTGTACGGCAGCGGCGTCAACCTTCACTACACGCTCGGCGAACTGACCGCCCAGGCCCGCCGCTGGGTGGAACGCGGCCACCGGGCCGTCAAGATCAAGGTCGGTCACGAGGAGCTGGCGGTGGACGTCGAGCGGGTCGCAGCCGTCCGTGAGGTGATCGGCCCGGACGTCGCCCTGATGATCGACGCCAACCAGCGATGGGATCTGTTCCGCGCCCGCCGCGCCGTCGCCGCGCTGGAGCCCTTCGGCCTGCACTGGGTCGAGGAGCCGCTGCCGGCGGACGACCTCGCCGGCCAGGCGAGGCTGCGCCGGGACACCGGCGTCCCGCTCGCGGCGGGCGAGAACGTCCGCACCGTCCGCGGCTTCCGCGACCTGCTGACGGCGGAAGCCTGCGACGTCCTGCAGCCGAACGTGGCCCGGGTCGGCGGCATCACGCCATTCCGCCGCATCGGTGAACTGGCCCGGGCCTTCGACGTCCCGGTCCACCCCCATCTGCTGCCCGACCTGTCGGGTCAGCTGGCCTGCGCGCTCCCGCTGCCGGCCATGGTGGAGGACGTCGAGGACGCCTCCTTCGCCCGTCTGGGCATCCTGCGCAACCCCGCGCCCGTCAACCTCGACGGCTCCGTCCTGCGGCTCACCGGACAGCCGGGGCACGGCCTGCGCTTCGACGTCGACCACCTCCGGAAGGCGAGCCGATGAGGAGCTCACCCGCATGACCGATACCCAGGTGCGCACACCGGCACCTCCCGCCCTCGCAGCCCCCAGGCCCCCCGACCGGGCCATGCTGCGCCGCCGCCGGCGAAAGGAGACGCTGACCGCCTTCCTCTTCCTGGCACCCTGGTTCCTCGGCCTGGCCGCGATCACCGCGGGTCCCCTGGTGACCTCGCTCTACCTGTCGTTCACCGACTACAGCCTGATCGGTGACACGAACTGGGTGGGCATGGACAACTACACCCGGATGTTCAGCGAGGATCCCCGGTATCTCAAGGCGCTCAGCAACACCGCGGTCTACGTCTTCGTCTCGGTACCGCTCCAGCTGACCTTCGCGCTCGCGCTGGCGCTTCTGCTGGACCGCGGCGTGAGCGGACTGCCGATCTACCGGTCGGTCTACTACCTGCCGTCCCTGCTGGGCAGCAGCGTCGCCATCGCCATCCTGTGGCGGAAGATCTTCGGGGCCGACGGTCTGTTCAACGACTTCCTCGGCCTCTTCGGCATCCAGGGCACCAGCTGGGTCTCCGACCCCAGCACCGCGCTGGGCACCCTGATCGTGCTCAACGTATGGACCTTCGGGTCGCCCATGGTCATCTTCCTGGCCGGCCTGCGGCAGATCCCCCGCAGCTACTACGAGGCCGCCAGCCTCGACGGCGCGGGAAGGATCCGGCAGTTCTTCTCCGTCACCCTTCCGCTGCTGACCCCGATCATCTTCTTCAATCTGATCCTCCAGCTCATCAACGCCTTCCAGTCGTTCACCCAGGCGTTCGTGGTGAGCGGCGGAAACGGAAGCCCGGCGGACTCGACGCTCTTCTACACGATGTACATCTATCTGAAGGGCTTCGGACCGTCCATGGAAATGGGCTACGCGTCCGCCATGGCCTGGGTTCTGGTGGCCATCATCGCCATCCTGACAGGCGTGAACTTCCTCCTGTCGAAGTATTGGGTGTTCTACAATGACAAATAAGCCCGCACCGGGTACTTCCGGACTCAACGACACCCTGTTCGGGCGGGGACTGCGGGCCGTGCAGGGAAAGAAGCTCCTCACGCACGCGGCACTGATCCTCTTCGGACTGGTCATGCTGTACCCGCTGCTGTGGATGATCTCCAGTTCCCTCAAACCGGAGGAACTCATCTTCCGGCAGCCCGGTCTGATCCCGACGACGATCACCTTCGAGAACTTCAGCCAGGGGTGGAACGCCCTGCGGCACCCGTTCACCCACTACTTCGTCAACTCCGCCGTGGTGACGATGGGCGCGGTGGTCGGCAACCTCGTCGCCTGCTCGCTGGCCGCCTACGCCTTCGCCCGGCTGGAGTTCCCGCTGAAGCGGGTCTGGTTCGCCATCATGCTCGGTTCGATCATGCTGCCGCTGCACGTGGTGATCGTCCCGCAGTACATCCTGTTCTCCGAGCTCGGCTGGATCAACACCTTCTACCCGCTGATCGTGCCAAAACTACTGGCCACCGACGCGTTCTTCATCTTCTTGATGGTGCAGTTCATCCGCACCCTTCCCAAGGACCTGGACGAGGCCGCCGTCATCGACGGCGCCGGTCACTGGCGGATCTTCAGCCGGATCATCATCCCGCTGTCGATGCCCGCCCTGGCCACCACGGCCATCTTCACCTTCATCTGGACGTGGAACGACTTCCTCACCCAGCTGATCTTCCTGACGGACCCGGACATGTTCACGGTACCCGTCGCTCTGCGCACGTTCATGGACTCCAGCGGGCAATCCTCCTGGGGCCCCATGTTCGCCATCTCCGTTCTTTCGCTCGGCCCGATCTTCGGATTCTTCCTGGCGGGACAGAAATACCTCGTGCGCGGTATCGCCACCACCGGCCTCAAGTAGGATTCGCCTCACATCTAGGAGAGTTTCCGTGTTCCACCGGAGAGAAAGAATACTGCCGGCCCTGATGATCGCCGGCGCCCTCACGCTCACCGCCGCCTGCGGAGGGGGTGACAACGTCGGGTCGGATGACGGGGACGGCCAGGTGACCCTGCGGTTCAGCTGGTGGGGCAACGACAGCCGCCACGAGCTCACCCAGCAGGCCATCGACCTGTTCGAGGAGAAGAACCCGGACATCACGGTGGAACCCGAGTTCTCCGACTGGGACTCCTACTACGACCGGCTCACCACCCAGATGGCGTCCGGGAAGTCTCCCGACGTCTTCGCCGTCGAGATCCGCCGTCTCGGCGAGTTCGCCACCCGGGGCACCCTGGCCGACGTCGGCGCCCTGGTGAACACCGGTGACCTCAACGAGGAGGTGCTGGCCTCGGGGAACGTGAACGGCACCCAGTACGCCGTGCCGACCGGCGCCAACACCTTCGCCGTCACCGCGAACCTGGCGGTCCTCGAGGACGCCGGGGTGGAGCCGCCGGACGACGCGACCTGGACCTGGGACGACTACATCGAGCTCAGCGCCGAGATCACCGAGGCCACCGGCGCCGGGGTGTACGGCACCCAGCTGTCGTACAACGACGCCTACCTGAACATCTTCGCCGCCCAGCGCGGCGAGAGCGTCTACACCGACGACGGACTCGGCGTGTCGGCCGAGACGGTCGCCGACTGGTACCGGAGCCACCTCGGCCTCATCGACGCCCAGGCCTCGCCCGACGCCGCGACGAGCACCGAGATCGGCTCCACCGGCATCGAGACATCCCTGGTGGCCACGAACCAGGGCGCCCTCGGCATGTGGTGGAGCAACCAGCTCAGCGCCATCACCGCCGGCTCGGGCGAGGAGATCGAGCTGCTGCGCATGCCCAAGGACCCCGGTGCGGTCAGTGGCGGGATGTTCCTGCAGCCGACCATGTTCTGGACCGTGAGCGAGAACAGCGAGCGCAAGGAGGCGGCCGGCAAGCTGATCGACTTCCTGGTGAACGACCCGGAGGCCGGCGCGATCCTCGGCTCCGACCGCGGTCTGCCGATGAACGCCACGGTGCTCGCGGAGATCGAGTCCACCCTGCCGGAGCCCGACCGGATGTCCCTGGAGTTCATCAACACCCTGGGAGACGAACTCTCCGCGCCCGAGCCGCCGCCCACCGGCGCCGGTGAGATACCGCCGATGCTGGAGCGCTACGGCGAGGAGGTCATCTTCGACCGCATGAGCCCGCAGGAGGCGGCCGAGGCGTTCATCGCCGAGGCGAGTTCGACCCTGGGCTGACCGCCCCCGCGCCCCGCGGTGCCGCCCGACGGCGCCACCGCGGGGCGGCACCGTGTCCCGCCCTCACCCCCGACAACGGAAAGGCCCTTCCTGTGACCCGCCGCTACGCCTTCGTGGGACTCGGGCACCGTGCGCAGATGTATGTGGACGCGCTGCTCGGCGACTGGAGCGACGCCGGGGAGATCGTCGCGCTGTGCGACGTGAACCGGACCCGCATGGACTACTACAACGACCGCATCGCCGCGGCGGGCCGCGAACGCGTGCCGTGCCACCGTCCCGGGGAGTTCGGGACGATGCTGGAGAGCGCCGACGCGGTGGTGGTCGCGACGGTCGACGCCACCCATGCCGACTACGTGTGCGCGGCACTGGACGCCGGCAAGGATGTCGTGGTGGAGAAGCCGCTCACCACCGACGCCGAGGGATGCGCGCGGATCGCCGAGGCCGCCGGACGCAGTCCGGGCCGCCTCGTGGTGACGTTCAACTACCGCTACTCCCCGCGGAACTCCGCGGTCCGCGCGCTGATCGCCGAGGGACGCATCGGGGAGGTCACCTCCGTCCATTTCGAGTGGGCGCTGGACACCATCCACGGGGCCGACTACTTCCGCCGCTGGCACCGGGACAAAGCGTCCTCCGGCGGGCTGCTGGTCCACAAGGCCACGCACCACTTCGACCTGGTCAACTGGTGGCTGGCCGCCCGCCCCGAACTGGTCTTCGCCCAGACCGACCTGCGGTTCTACGGCAGTGAGAACGCCGCCGCGCGGGGGGCCGGCCCGCGGCCGCCGCGCGGGCACGGTGCCCCGCAGCTCGGCCGCGACCCCTTCATCCTCGACATCTCCGCCGACCCGCGGCTCAGGCGCCTGTACCTGGACGCCGAGCACGAGGACGGCTACATCCGCGACCAGGACGTGTTCGGCGAGGGTGTGACCATCGACGACACCATGGCCGTCCTCGTCCGGTACGACAACCGGGCACTGCTGACCTACTCGCTCACCGCGCATGCGCCGTTCGAGGGCTACCGGGTGGTCGTCAACGGCACGGCGGGCCGCATCGAGCTGGCGGTCTGCGAGCGGTCCTGGACTCCTCCGGACGCCGCCGTGGACCCCACCGCCGCCTCGAAGGACAAGGCCCCCGGAGCCTGGGAACGGCTCACCGTGCAGGAGCACTGGAAGGAGGCGGAGGAGGTGGAGATCCCCGGCGGGGAGGGCGGTCACGGCGGCGGTGACCGGCTGCTGCTGGACGATGTCTTCCGCGGCCCCTCCGCCGACCCGCTGGCGCGGCAGGCCGGCTACCGGGACGGCATCCGCAGCGTGCTCATCGGGGTGGCGGCCGGCACCTCGGCCGCCACCGGCCGGCCCGTCCCTCTCACCGAGGGCGGCACCCGGATGTCACCCCCTGCCTAGACGGCAACCGCTTGCGGCTTTCCCGGCCGGACGGGCTGCCTCCGAGCGGGGCCGCCCGTCCGCTTCGCGCCGGCTGTCGTGTCAGCACCGGGTGCACATGCCCTTTCGGGCAGCCCTTCACCTGGCCGCCGCGCAGCAAACGCTTTCTCAGCGGAGCCCGCCCATGTGCTTCTCGCCGGACCCTCGCGTCACCGCAACCGGTTGCATGGGACAGATGCACGGGCCCGGCATCTCAGAGGCAGCCCTGCGGCGGCGGGTCCCCGGGGCGCCCGTAGACTCGCGGGCATGCACCCTGCAGCAGCCGGGCCGGCCGTCGAGGCCACCGGTCTGACGAAGTCCTACGGCCGTACGAAGGCCCTGGACGGGCTGGATCTCACCGTGGAGCGCGGCACCGTCACCGCTGTGCTCGGACCCAACGGCGCGGGCAAGACCACCACCGTCGAGGCCTGCGAGGGCTACCGCAGCCCCGACGCCGGACGACTGCGTGTGCTCGGGCTGGACCCGGTGGCCGACGCGGCGGCGTTGCGCCCGCGGATCGGCGTGATGCTGCAGAGCGGCGGCATCTACCCCGGGGTCCGGGCCGGCGAGATGCTGCGCCACATGGCGAAGCTGTACGCCCACCCCGTCGACCCGGACGCCCTGAGCGAGCGGCTGGGGCTGGGCCCCTGCGGACGCACGCCCTACCGCCGGCTCTCGGGCGGGCAGCAGCAGCGGCTGGCGCTCGCACTGGCCGTGGTCGGCCGTCCCGAGCTGGTCTTCCTCGACGAACCGACGGCCGGGCTGGACCCGCAGGCCCGGCGGGCGGCCTGGGAGCTGGTGCGCGAACTGCGCGCGGACGGGGTCACCGTCGTGCTCACCACCCACTTCATGGACGAGGCGGAGGAACTCGCCGACGCCGTGGCCGTCATCGACACCGGCCGGGTGATCGCCCACGGTTCCCCCGCCGAGCTCTGCCGCGGCGGGGCGGAGGCAGGACTGCGCTTCTCCGGCCGCCCCGGGCTGGATCTCGCCTCCCTGCGCGAGGTGCTCCCCGCCGGCACCGAGGTGACCGAGACGGCGGCGGGCAGCTACCGGGTCGCCGGGGAGGCCGGTCCGCAGCTGCTGGCCGACGTCACGGCCTGGTGCGCGCGCAACGGGGTGATGCCCGACCGGATCACCACCCGGCGGCACACCCTGGAGGATGTCTTCCTGGACCTGACCGGCAAGGAGCTGCGCCCGTGAGCACCCCCGCCTCCGCCGGCACCCACCGGCCCCGCCCCGGTGCCGCGCCGTTGCCCCGCATGATCGCGGCGCAGGCGGCCCTGGAGACCCGGATGCTGCTGCGCCACGGTGAACAACTGCTCCTCACCGTGATCATTCCGACGCTGCTGCTGGTGCTCTTCGCCACCGTGGACCTCGTGGCGGTGCCCGGCGGCGGCGAACGGATCGACTTCCTGGCCCCCGGCATCCTGGCGCTGGCCGTGCTGTCCACCGCGTTCACCGGCCAGGCCATCGCCACCGGCTTCGAGCGGCGCTACGGGGTGCTCAAGCGGCTGGGCACCTCCCCGCTGCCGCGCTGGGGTCTGCTGTGCGCCAAGACCTGCGCGGTGCTGGTGACCCTGACCCTGCAGGCCCTGCTGCTGACCGCGGTGGCCCTGGCCCTGGGCTGGTCCCCGCAGGGTTCCTGGCCCGCGGCCGCGGGCCTGATGCTGCTGGGCACCGCCGCCTTCTCGGGGCTGGGCCTGCTGATGGCCGGCACGCTGCGGGCCGAGGCGACGCTGGCGGCCGCCAATCTCGTCTTCCTCCTGCTGCTGCTCGGCGGCGGTGTGGTCATCCCCCTGGAGAGCTTCCCGGCGGCAGTGCGGCCGGTCCTGGAGCTGCTTCCGGTCAGCGCCCTGGCCGACGGGCTGCGGGACGTCCTGGGAGGCGAAGGGGTGCCCTGGGGCAGCGCCGCGGTGCTCGCCGTGTGGGCGCTGGTGGCGGCCACCGCGGCCGCCCGCTTCTTCCGCTGGGAGTGACCGGCGCCCGGCCCTCGTGAATCGGTGCACAAGCGCTGCGCCTACCATGAACGGGTGCCGAAGATGCTGGAAGCCGTACGCAACCCCCTCGCCTTCATCGCCCGGCGATGGACGCCGCAGCCGCAGACCGTGCGACGCGCCGCGCTCACCGCGCTCGTGTTCAGCGTCGTCATCGTGGTCACCGGTGGCGCCGTCCGGCTGACCGGCTCCGGGCTGGGCTGCGACACCTGGCCCAAGTGCACCGACGACAGTCTTGTCGTCACCGCCGAGATGGGCTGGCACGGCGTGATCGAGTTCGGCAACCGCATGCTGACGTACGTGCTGAGCGCGGCCGTCGGCTGGACCATCGTCGCCGCTCGGGCCGCGAAGCCGGCTCGCCCGGGGCTGGTCCGCATGGCCTGGGCACAGTTCTTCGTCGTGGCCGGCAACGCGGTGCTGGGCGGCATCACGGTGCTCACCGGCCTGAACCCGTACATCGTGGCCGGTCACTTCCTGCTGGCCACGGCGCTGATCTCGGTGGCCACGGTGACCTGGCAGCGAGCCCGCGAGGGGGACGCGGCCCCGCGGCCGCTGGTGGGCGTCCCGGTCCGGCGGGCGGTTGTCGCCCTGACCTGGCTGACCGGCGCGCTCATCGTGGCGGGCACGGCGGTGACCGGCACCGGCCCGCACGCGGGGGACGCCGGTGACATCCAGCGGATGCCCTTCGACTGGGAGGCCGTCACCCGGGTGCACACCGGACTCGCCTGGATGGTGGTCCTGGGCACGCTCATCGTCTGGGCCGCGCTCCGCCTGACGGACGCCCCCGGCGACCCCCGGGCCCGGGTGCGGGAGCTGCTGATCGTCCTGCTGGCGCAGGGTGCCATCGGCTACGCGCAGTACCTGACAGAACTGCCGGAGCTCCTGGTGGGCCTGCATCTGCTGGGCTCCGCGCTGGTGTGGATCGCCATGCTGAGGCTGCTGCTCGCGCTGCGCGAGCGGGGCCCGGCGCCCACGGCGGTGTCCACCGGGCCGCGGGCGCCCGAGGTGTCCCCGGGCGTGCCGGAGCCCTCCGGTCAGCCCACCGCGACCACCTCGTCCTCCAGCCGGTAGATCCGGCGGGCGGTGCCGCCGGCGACCAGGGCCCCGATCCGGTGGGCCTGCGCCGGGGTGCACTCGCCCTCCGCGACCCACTCGGCCAGCAGCCGCTCCATCCCCCGCTCGAACTGCCGCACCCGCAGCACGTGCATCTCCGGGAGCCCCCACGCGCCGGTGGAGAACAGCAGCCTGCTGAAGGGCGCCTCGCCCAGGGTGTGCCGGGGGTCGGGGCCGACATCGGCGTACACGTGCGGGTAGGCCGCGGCCAGCCGGGCGGCGGCCCTGTGGTGCGGACGGCGCGGCAGCAGCACCACGGTGCCGGTTCCGGCGACGGCCTCCAGCAGTCCGGCGAGCGGCGTCGGGTCCGCGCAGCGCAGCTGGAGTGGCCGGCCGGTGGTGAGTGCCGCCCACAGCAGGTGGCGCAGCAGCGTCGGATCGGCGGTGTTCCGGCGGACCGGCCGGGTGCGGCGCCCGCGGTCGGTGAGCCACCGTCCCGCGGCCCGCTGCACCTCCCCGATGCCGGGAGCGGCGGGCTCGGCGACGGCCGAGGCATCGCAGACGAAGGCGACGGCACCGCGGCCGGCGGCAGTGTGCAGGGCGTCGGCGCTGCCGGTCAGCAGGGAGCGGACGGTCGAGGCGGTCTCGGCGGCACGTACGGCCAGCCGGTCCAGGCCGACGATCTCGTGACCGCGCCCGCCGGCGGCCTGTGCCAGTTCCCGGGGGCTGGTGAGATCCTCCTCACCGTATCCGGCCGGTCCCCCCGGGCCGTGCGGGGCCGGCAGCGGTCCGGCCGGATCCACCAGAAAGGTGCCGATGCCGGTGCCGCGCAGCAGCGCCCGGCCGGCCGCGAAGGCGCCCAGTTCGCGGCGGCGGGCGAGATAACGCACGGCCGGGCAGCGCGGTTCCAGGCCCAGCAGCGGAGGGCACCAGCGCAGCAGGGCCAGCCCGGCCCGGGTGTCGAATAAGCTCCCGGCGCCCCGGCCTCCGGGGACGGCACCCGCGGCGGCGCCGAAGTACCGCTCGAAGCTCCCGATGCCGAGCTCGCCGTGCAGCACCCCGTGGCTGTGAGTGTCCACCAGGGGCAGCCGGTGCGGGCCGCGTCGCTCGTGCACAACCGCTCCCGGTGTCGCGCGCCGTCCCCGGAGGCTTCCGGGGGACCCGGGGTCAGCTGTTGGCGGGTCCGCCGACCTGTATACCCGCCATCCGGGACCACTCATAGCGGCCGGTGCGCATCCGGCCGGCCAGTTCGCCGTCCAGAGCGTCGTGCAGGGTCACTCCGGCCTGTTCGGCCGCCCGCTCGGCGGCGCCGCGGCGGGCGGCGACCAGGTCGCCCCACGCGCCGTCCGCTCCGACGAGCACCAGCCGGAAGCCGCGGGCACCGAGATACGCCAGCTGTCCGTCCGCGCCGCCCCCGTGGGCGGCGGCGAAGGCCCGGATCTGCTTGGTGAGCCGGGCGGTCTCGCGCGCGGACCGGCGCTCCTCGCGGCGGTCCGCCTGTCCGTCGGGACGCTCTTCGGCTTCGTGCGTGTCTGCCATGCCGATGATGCTACCGGCAGGTAGGGGTCAGCGCAGGAAGGGGTCGATGGCCACGGCCACGAACAGCAGCGACACGTAGGTGATGGACCAGTGGAACAGCCGCATCTCCTTGAGCTTCGCGCCGGCCGCTCCGGCCTTCGCCCTGGCCTGCAGACCGTGCGCCTCCCACAGCCACCAGCCGCCGGTGAGCAGCGCGACGACGGGATAGAACCATCCGGTGTACCCCAGCGGCCACAGCGTCAGGGAGACCGCCACCATCACCCAGCTGTAGATCACGATCTGCCGGGCGACCACCGTGTTGGCCGCGACGACGGGGAGCATCGGCACACCGACGCGCGCGTAGTCCTCCTTGACCTTCATCGACAGCGGCCAGTAGTGCGGGGGGGTCCAGAAGAAGATGACCAGGAAGAGGACGACGGCGGCCCAGGACAGCGAGTTGGTCACCGAGGACCAGCCGATGAGCACGGGCATGCAGCCCGCGATGCCGCCCCAGACGATGTTCTGGGCCGTGCGGCGCTTGAGCCACATCGTGTAGACGACGACGTAGAACAGCAGCGCGCCCAGGGCGAGGGCGGCGGACAGCCAGTTGACCAGGAGCCCGAACCACAGGGTGGAGACCACACCCAGGGTGATACCGAAGACCAGCGCCTCACGCGGAGTCACGATGCCGGTGACCAGCGGGCGCTGCTCGGTACGGTGCATCAGCGCGTCGATGTCACGGTCCAGGTACATGTTCAGCGCGTTGGCACCGCCTGCCGACAGGTAGCCGCCCAGGCAGGTGGCCAGCACCAGCCACAGGTCGGGCACTCCCTGCGCCGCCAGGAACATCACCGGCACCGTGGTGATGAGCAGCAGTTCGATGATGCGCGGCTTCGTCAGGGCGACGAACGCCTTGATCCTGGCCCCACGCGGCCGGTGGCCGGAACTCTCGGCGAGCTCCTGCACGGGACGGGAATCGACGGCCGTCACGGACACCCCTGGTTGTGCGACTTCAGCGACTGGCGCTGCGGACAGTCAAGCGAACCCCGGCCCCGGTCGGCGGCTGAACGGAAGCTCGCACGTACCACGCCACTGTAGACGCCCGACATACCCCGCTTGTCTCCGGGGTGGCCCGTGTTGGCGCGGAGCCACCGGCCGCCCGGGGGCTCGCACGAGCGCCGCGCGGCCCGCCCGAGCACACTCGGACGAGCGGGCCTCAGCCCCCCTGAGCAGCGGCGACCAGAGTAGCGAACGGGTGCGTAGGGCCGGGCCGGCAGCGGTAGGCTCAACAGCGCCCGGTGCCCTCCCCGCCCGCGGTTCCGGTGGGGCTCCGGCGCCCTTCGGTCTTACCAACCGCCCGACCGCGGAGAGGAGCCCTGACGCAGGGTGAGCAACAAGCCGGCCAACACCGACTTCGAATGGACCGAACTGGACCAGCGGGCCGTGGACACCGTCCGGGTCCTGGCCATGGACTCCGTGCAGAAGGTCGGCAACGGCCATCCCGGCACGGCCATGAGCCTGGCACCGGCCGCCTACGTGCTCTTCCAGAAGGTCATGCGGCACGATCCCTCCGAGCCCGACTGGACGGGCCGGGACCGCTTCGTGCTGTCCGTGGGCCACACCAGCCTGTCCCTGTACATCCAGCTCTACCTGGCCGGCTACGGCCTGGAGCTGGAGGACCTGAAGGCCTTCCGCACCTGGGACAGCCGCACACCCGGTCACCCCGAGCACGGCCACACCGTCGGGGTGGAGACCACCACCGGGCCGCTCGGCCAGGGTGTCGGCAACGCCGTCGGCATGGCGATGGCGGCCCGCTACGAGCGCGGCCTGTTCGACCCCGACGCCGCGCCGGGCACCTCCCCCTTCGACCACACCATCTGGGCGTTCGCCGGTGACGGCTGCCTCCAGGAGGGCGTCGCGGCCGAGGCCTCCTCGCTCGCCGGGCACCAGAAGCTCGGCAATCTGGTGCTCCTGTGGGACGACAATCACATCTCGATCGAGGGTGACACCGAGGCCGCCATCTCCGAGGACGTGGTCCAGCGCTACGAGGCCTACGGCTGGCACGTGCAGCGCGTCCCGCTGGGCGAGAACGGTGACCTGGACCCGCACGCGCTGTACAAGGCGATGAAGGCGGCCCGGGCCGAGACCGAGCGGCCCTCGCTCATCGCCGCCCGCTCGATCATCGCCTGGCCCGCCCCCAACGCCCAGAACACCGGCGCCGCACACGGTGCCGCGCTGGGCGCCGAGGAGGTCGCCGCCACCAAGGAGATCCTGGGCTTCGACCCCGGACGCCACTTCCAGGTCGACGACGCCGTGATCGCCCACACCCGCAAGGCCGTGGACCGCGGCCGCGCCGCCCGCGCCGCCTGGGACGAGCAGCTGGCCGCCTGGCGGGAGGCCCACCCGGAGCGCTCCGCCCGGTACGACCGCATCCGCGCGGGCGAGCTCCCCAAGGACTGGGAGCAGGCGCTGCCGGTCTTCGAGCCCGGCAAGGATGTCGCCACCCGCAAGGCCTCCGGCAAGGTCCTGGAGTCCCTCGGCCCGGTGATCCCCGAGCTGTGGGGAGGATCCGCCGACCTGGCCGGCTCCAACAACACCACCATGAACGGATCGACCTCCTTCCTGCCGGCCGGCAATCCGCTCCCCCAGGCAGACCCCTACGGCCGGACGGTGCACTTCGGCATCCGCGAGCACGCCATGGGCGCGGCCATGAACGGCATCGCGCTGCACGGCAACACCCGCATCTACGGCGGCACGTTCCTGGTGTTCTCCGACTACATGCGCCCCTCGGTGCGGCTGGCCGCCCTGATGAAGGCGCCGGTCACCTACGTGTGGACGCACGACTCCATCGGCCTGGGCGAGGACGGACCGACCCACCAGCCGGTCGAGCACCTGGCCGCGCTGCGGGCCATCCCCGGACTCAACGTCGTCCGCCCTGCCGACGCCAACGAGACCGCGCTGGCCTGGCGCGAGATCCTCAAGCGGTTCAGCACCCGGCGCGCCCCGCACGCCCTGGCGCTGACCCGGCAGAACGTGCCGACCTACGCGGCCGACGAGGACGCCGCGAAGGGCGGGTACGTCCACACCGAGGCTTCCGACGGCAAGCCCCGCCTGATCATCGTGGCGACCGGCTCCGAGGTGCAGCTGGCGGTCGCCGCCCGGGAGCAGCTGGAGTCCGAGGGTGTTCCGACCCGGGTCGTCTCCATGCCGTGCGTCGAGTGGTTCGAGGAGCAGGAGCAGTCCTACCGTGACCACGTGCTGCCCCCGGTGGTCAAGGCACGGGTGGCCGTGGAGGCCGGCGTCGGCATGAGCTGGCACCGGTACACCGGTGAGCTGGGCCGCATCATCTCGCTGGAGCACTTCGGCGCGTCCGCCGACTACCAGACACTGTTCCGGGAGTTCGGGATCACCGCCGAGGCCGTGGCCCAGGCGGGCCGGGAATCCGTGGCCGCCGTGGAACGCTGACCTTTCCAGACGATTCGAGCAGGAGACGCGATTTCGATGACCGACGCACTCAAGCGGCTCTCCGAGGAGGGTGTCGCGATCTGGCTGGACGACCTGTCGCGCAGGCGCATCACGTCCGGCGCCCTGGGCGAACTGCTGGACCAGCAGCACGTGGTGGGCGTCACGACCAACCCGGCGATCTTCCAGAAGGCGATCTCGGCCGGTGACGGGTACGAGCAGCAGCTGGCCGACCTGGCCGAGCGCCGGGTCGGCGTGGAGGAGGCGGTGCGAATGATCACCACTGCCGATGTCCGGGATGCCTGCGATGTGCTGCGCCCGGTGTACGAGGCGACCGGGGGCCGGGACGGCCGGGTCTCCATCGAGGTGGACCCGCGGCTGGCGCACAACACGGCGGCCACCGTCGCCGAGGCCAAGCAGCTCGCCTGGCTGGTGGAGCGCCCCAACACGCTGATCAAGATCCCGGCCACCCGGGCCGGGCTGCCCGCGATCACCGAGGTGATCTCCCGGGGCATCAGCGTGAACGTCACGCTCATCTTCTCCCTGCAGCGCTACCGGGAAGTGATGGACGCCTACATGAGCGGCCTCGAGCAGGCCAGGGCCAAGGGCCTGGAGCTGTCCTCGATCCACTCGGTGGCCTCGTTCTTCGTGTCCCGGGTGGACACCGAGATCGACAAGCGGCTGGACGCGATGGGCACGGAGGAGGCCGCCGCGCTGCGCGGCAGGGCCGCCCTGGCCAACGCCCGGCTGGCGTACCAGGCCTACGAGGAGGTCGTGGCCTCCGACCGCTGGCAGGCGCTGGCCCAGGCCGGTGCCAACGCCCAGCGCCCGCTGTGGGCGTCGACCGGGGTGAAGGACCCGGCCTACCCCGACACCCTCTACGTGACCGAGCTGGTCGCCCCGCACACGGTCAACACCATGCCCGAGGCCACCCTGGAGGCCACCGAGGACCACGGCGAGATCACCGGCGACACCGTGAGGGGCACCTACGGGCAGGCCCGGGCGGACCTGGACGCGCTGGAGAAGCTCGGCATCTCCTACGACGAGGTCGTGGAGCTGCTGGAGAAAGAAGGCGTGGAGAAGTTCGAGACCGCCTGGACCGATCTCCTCACCTCCACCGAGGCCGAGCTCAAGCGGCTGGCGCCCCGGGAAGGCTGAGACCCAGGATGACGAGCGAGGCGCTCGGATGAACCACGGCAATCCGCTGCGGAACGACCTGGACCGGCGGCTCCCGCGCATCGCGGGGCCGTCGGGCCTGGTCATCTTCGGTGTGACCGGTGACCTCTCGCGCAAGAAGCTGATGCCGGCGGTCTACGACCTGGCCAATCGCGGCCTGCTGCCGCCGGGCTTCTCCCTTGTCGGGTTCGCCCGCCGGGACTGGGCGGACGAGGACTTCGCCCACGTCGTGCACGACGCGGTCAAACAGCACGCGCGCACCCCCTTCCGCGAGGAGGTGTGGCGGCAGCTGGCGGAGGGGATGCGCTTCGTTCCCGGCGTCTTCGACGACGACGCGGCCTTCACCACCCTCCGCTCGACCATGGAGGCGCTGGACAAGGAGCGCGGCACCAGCGGCAACTTCGCCTTCTACCTGTCGGTGCCGCCGAAGTTCTTCCCCACGGTGGTGCAGCAGCTGAAGAAGCACGGGCTGTCCCAGGGACAGGGCGACAGCTGGCGGCGGGCCGTCATCGAGAAGCCCTTCGGACACGACCTGGCGTCCGCCCAGGAACTGAACCGGATCGTGCACGGGGTCTTCCCGGCCCACGAGGTCTTCCGGATCGACCACTATCTGGGCAAGGAGACCGTCCAGAACATCCTGGCGCTGCGCTTCGCCAACACCTTGTTCGAACCGCTGTGGAACCGTTCGTACGTCGACCACGTGCAGATCACCATGGCGGAGGACATCGGCATCGGCGGCCGGGCCGGCTACTACGACGGCATCGGATCGGCCCGTGACGTCATCCAGAACCACCTGCTGCAGCTGCTGGCGCTGACCGCCATGGAGGAGCCGGTCTCCTTCGACGCCCGGGCGCTGGTCACCGAGAAACTGAAGGTGCTCAGCGCGGTCCGGCTGCCGAAGGATCTGGGCCTGCACACCGTCCGCGGCCAGTACGCCGCGGGCTGGCAGGGCGGCCGGAAGGTTCCCGGCTACCTGGAGGAGGAGGGCATCGACCCGCAGTCGGTGACCGACACCTACGCGGCGGTGAAGCTGGAGATCGACAACCGCCGCTGGGCCGGTGTGCCGTTCTACCTGCGCACCGGGAAGCGGCTCGGGCGGAGGGTGACGGAGATCGCGGTGGTCTTCCAGCGGGCGCCGTCCTCCCCGTTCGACGCCACCAACACGCATGAACTCAACAACAACGCGCTGGTCATCCGGGTGCAGCCGGACGAGGGCGTGACCATCCGGTTCGGCTCCAAGGTGCCCGGGACCCAGATGGAGATCCGGGACGTCACCATGGACTTCGCCTACGGGGAGTCCTTCACCGAATCCAGCCCCGAGGCGTACGAACGCCTCCTGCTGGACGTGCTGCTGGGCGACGCCAATCTCTTCCCCCGCCATCAGGAGGTCGAGCGGTCCTGGGAGATCCTGGACCCGGTGGAGGAGTACTGGGCCCGGCACGGCAGGCCGGAGCCGTACACCGCCGGCACCTGGGGGCCGAAGGCGGCCGACGACATGCTGGCGCGCGACGGACGGAGCTGGCGGCGGCCATGAAGATCGACCTCACGGACACCACGTCCAGCCAGATCAACGCTGCTCTGGTGGAGGCGCGGCGGGCGAGCGGGACACCGGCCGTCGGCATGGTGCTGACCCTCGTCATCGTCACCGACGAGGGCAACCACTACGACGCGTTCAAGGCGGCCACCGAGGCCTCCAAGGAACACCCCTCCCGGATCCTCGTCGTCGTCCGCCGTCCGGGCCGCTCCCCCCGCGACCGGGCCGCCGCCCGGCTCGACGCGGAGGTGCGGTTCGGCGGCGGGACCATCGCCGGGGAAACGGTGCTGCTGCGGCTGCACGGCGAACTGGCCGCGCACGCCTACAGCGTGGTGCTTCCGCTGCTGCTGCCGGACGCCCCGGTGGTGGTCTGGTGGCCGGAGGACGCGCCGGACCATCCGGCAGCCGATCTGCTGGGCACCCTCGCCCAGCGACGGATCACCGACGCGGCCGCCACCGAGGACCCGGTGGCCACGCTCGGCACCCGGGCCGACGTCTACGCCCCCGGCGACACCGACCTGGCCTGGACCCGCATCACCCCCTGGCGCAGCGTGCTGGCGGCGGCACTGGACCAGCGGCACGCCCCGGTCCGCGGCGCCAGCGTGGAGGGCGAGGAGTACAACCCCAGCACCGAACTGCTGGCCCTGTGGCTGGCCGAGCGGCTCGGCACGCCCGTCGAGCGCGTGGTCTCCGAGGGCCCGGGCATCACGGCGGTCCGCCTGCACACCGAGGACGGCGAGATCTGCCTGGACAGACCGGACGGCGCCCTGGCGACACTGGCGGTGCCCGGCCAGCCGGACCGGCACGTGGCCCTCCAGCGCCGGACGACCGCCGAGCTGCTGGCCGAGGAACTGCGCCGGCTCGACCCGGACGAGGCCTACGCACAAGCCGTCAGGTACGCGGCGAGCAAGCCCGCCACGCCCCGGACCACCACGCCCAGACGGGCGGCGAAAGAGAAGAAGGCCTCATGACATCCGCCGCACCCCAGCCGGTGGTCCACTCCGACAGCGGCTTCATGGCCAGGGCCTGCGCGGCCCGGCTGGTGACCGCCGTCGCCGACGCCCAGAGCGCCCGGGGCACGGCCACCGTCGTGCTGACCGGCGGCCGCAACGGCAACGCCCTGCTGGCCGCACTGGCCGACACGCCCGCCCGTGACACCGTCGACTGGTCGAGGCTCGACCTGTGGTGGGGCGACGAGCGCTTCCTGCCCGGCGGCGATCCCGAGCGCAACCAGTCACAGGCCCGCGAGGCACTGCTGGACGCGGTGGCCCTCGACCCGGCGCGGGTCCACCCGATGCCGGCCTCCGACGGCCCGTACGGCCCCGACGCGGACGCGGCGGCCGCCGCCTACGCCGCCGAGCTGGCCGCCGCCGCGCCGCCGGACCATCCCGGCGTCCCCCGGTTCGACGTCGTGCTCCTCGGCGTGGGCCCGGACACCCACGTGGCGTCCCTCTTCCCAGGCCACCCGGCCGCCGCGGAAACCGGCCGCACGGTGGTCGGCGTGCACAACGCGCCCAAGCCCCCGCCGACCCGGATCAGCCTCACCTTCCGTGCCATCCGCGCTGCCCGCGAGGTGTGGCTGCTGGCGGCCGGTGAGGACAAGGCCGAGGCCGCCGCCGCGGCCCTGTCGGACGCCGCGGGAACGGACATTCCGGCGACGCGCGCCCGCGGCACCGAGCGCACGCTGCTCCTGCTCGACGAGGCCGCCGCGTCCCGGCTCTGACCCCGCCCGCCGGGCCGGAGCCGGGCCGGTACTACTGGGCCGGCCCTGCCGCGCGCAGGACGCGCGCGGTCTGGGTGAGCAGCAGGGGCAGGACGGCCAGGCCGGCCGCCACGGCCCAGGAGGCGGGCGGGAGCGTGGTGAGCCCCAGCAGGTCCCGCAGTCCCGGTACGGCGAGGGCGGCGGTCTCCAGGGCCGCGGTGAGAGCGAGAGCGGCCCACAGGAAGGGGTTGGCGCCCGCGCCGCGGAATCCGGAGCCGGTGTCGGTGCGGGCGTTGAACACGGCGAGGAGCTGGGCCAGCGTGAGGGTGACGAAGGTCATGGTCTGCGCTTCCGCCGTACTCATGCCCATGGCACCGGTGGCCAGCAGGAAGGTCGTCAGGCCGACACCGCCGACGAGAGCTCCCTGGGCGAGGATCCGGCGGAGGGTGCCCGCTCCGAGGACGGATTCGTTCCGGGGCCGGGGAGGATCGCGCATCGCGTCGTCGCTGCTCGGTTCGAGTGCCAGCGCGAAGGACGGGATGACATCGATGATGATGTTGTTCCACAGGATCATCAGCCCGGCCAGCGGTGGCGGTGCGCCGAGCGCGATGGCGGCGGTCACCACGAAGACGACGGCCAGGTGCCAGGAGAACAGGTACTGCCCGAAGCGCCGGATGTTGCCGAAGACCCGGCGGCCTTCTCCCACCGCGTGCTCAATGGTGCTGAAGTCATCGGTGGTGAGCACGATGTCAGCGGCCTCACGGGCGACATCCGTCCCGGTGCGGCCCATGGCGATGCCCACATCGGCCTGGCGCAGAGCGGGGGCGTCGTTGACGCCGTCCCCGGTGACGGCGACGGTGTGGCCCGCGGCCTGCAGGGCCCGCACCAGACGCAGCTTGTGCTCCGGCGCGACGCGGGCGTAGACATCCGCCTCGTCGACGATCTCGGCCAGTTCTTCCTCGCTCAGCCGGTCCAGTTCGGCACCCGTGACGGTCCGTCCGGAGCGTATTCCCAGCAATGCGGCGACGGCGGCGGCGGTACGGGGCTGGTCACCGGTGATCATGACGACCCGGATACCGGCCCGGTGGCACGCCTTGACTGCTTCGACGGCAGCCGGCCGGGGCGGGTCGGCGAGACCGATCACACCGAGCGGTGTGGCTCCGGCGAACAGCTCACGATCGTCCGCCTCACGACCCGGCACGGGACCGGCACCGACGGCGAGAGTGCGCAGGGCCCGGCCGCCCATGTCATCAGCGGCAGCCAGCAGCCCGCGGTCGCGGACGGGGTTCAGCAGCACCTCCGGAGCCCCCTTGACGTGCACTTCGTCCTCGGTGACCACTGCCATGCGCTTGGCCACCGAGTCGAAGGGCACCTCGTCCCGTCGCGGGTTCAGCTCCCGGGTACGGCGCCAGTCCAGACCGGCGGACCGTGCGCCGCGCAGCAGGGCGACCTCGGTGGGATCGCCGACCGGGTCGCCGTCCGCGGCGATGTCGGCGTCGTTGCAGATCACCGCGCTCTCCCACAGCCGCCGCTCCTCGACGCCTTCGGCCACCGCGGTTTCCACGGTCTGCATGCGGTTGGCGGTGAGCGTGCCCGTCTTGTCGGAGGCGATCACCGTGGTGCTGCCGAGCGTCTCCACGGTGGGCAGTCTGCGCACCAGGGCCCGCCGCCGGGCCATCCGCCGCATCCCCACGGTGAGGGTGAGGGTGGCCACGGCGGGAAGCCCCTCGGGCACGATGGCGACGGCCAGCGCGATCGACACCTCGACGACTTCACGGAGATCCAGGCCACGCAGCAGGCCGAGCACCGCGAGCCCGCCGGCCACACCGACCACGACGACGGACAGGGTACGGCCCAGCCGCTCCAGGCCGGCCTGCAGGGGCGCCTGCATGACATCGGTCGGCTCCGCCAGATCGGCGATCCGTCCGACTTCGGTGGAGGTTCCCGTGGCCACCACCACCGCTCGCCCCCGCCCGGCCCGCACAGTGGTCCCCAGATAGAGCATGTCCGTGCGTTCCGCCAGCGGGACATCCGCTGCCACGGCCTCCACCGTCTTGCCGACGGGATCGCTCTCCCCGGTCAGGGCGGACTCGTCGACGCTGAGGTCCCCCGCCTCGATAAGGCGCGCGTCGGCGGGGACCAGGTCACCGCTCTCCACCGAGATGATGTCACCGGGGACGAGCTCGGCGGAGTCGATCTCGTCCCTGCGGTCCTCGCGCTCGACGTCGGCGACAGTCGCGGCGAGACGGCGGAGAGCCTCCATCGACCGCACCGCCCGCAGTTCCGTGGTGAACCCGACCACGGTGTTGACCACCAGCACCAGGGCGATCGCCGCTGCCTCGATCACCTCACCGATGATCAGTCCGGCCACCGCAGCCGCGAGCAGCAGCAGAACGACCGCGCTGCGGACCTGATCGAGCAGGATGCCCCAGGCCGACAGCCTCTTGCGCCCCGCGAGGGCATTCCGCCCCACCAGGGAGCGGCGGCGGGTGACCTCGACGGTATCGAGGCCGAGCTCTGCCTCGACCTCCAGACGGGCGAGCACCTCCTGCGCGGTCAGCGCGTGAGGGGCAGGAACCCGCCACCGGGTGCCGTCTCCCCGACGGTGGACCCGCGGCACAGGGCCCGGGCTGCGTAGTGGCTCCTTCACCGCTGTGGCTCCTCGTACTCCCCGCAGGGTCAGTGTCCACCACATGCTCGACGGGGCCGGTCCCGGCTGCCACGGGCCGGACGGCCGTTCCACCGGGCCGGCCGGCCCTGATCCGGTACCCGCGGGGACCCGGCGGCCGCTCGCCGTCTCAGCGCCCGCGCAGTTCCCGGTAGCGGGTCACCAGGGCGGCGGTGGAGGCGTCGAGGCCGGGCACGTCCGCGCCCTCGGCCAGGGCCGGCTCGATCCGCCTGGCCAGGACCTTCCCCAGTTCCACGCCCCACTGGTCGAAGGAGTTGATGTCCCAGACAGCGCCCTGCACGAACACCTTGTGCTCGTAGAGCGCCACCAGCTGCCCGAGCACCGAGGGCGACAGCTCGGCGGCCAGAATCGTGGTGGTCGGCCGGTTGCCGGGGAACGTCCGGTGCGCGACCAGCTCCTCCGCCACGCCCTCGGCACGGACCTCCTCGGCCGTCTTCCCGAAGGCCAGGGCCTGGCCCTGGGCGAACAGATTGGCCATCAGCAGGTCGTGCTGCGCCGTGAGATCGGCGGACAGCTCCCCGACCGGCCGGGCGAAGCCGATGAGATCGGCCGGGATCACCTGGGTGCCCTGGTGCAGGAGCTGGAAGTAGGCGTGCTGGCCGTTGGTGCCGGGCGTCCCCCACACCACCGGGCCGGTCCGCCGGCTCACGGGCCTGCCGTCACGGGTCACGGACTTGCCGTTGGACTCCATGTCGAGCTGCTGGAGATAGGCCGGGAACTTCGACAGGTAGTGGCTGTAGGGCAGCACGGCGTGCGAGCGGGCGTCGAAGAACTCGCCGTACCAGATGCCGAGCAGACCCAGCAGGAACGGCGCGTTGCGCTCCAGTGGCGCGTCCCTGAAGTGCTCGTCCACGGCGTGGAAACCGGCCAGCATCTCCCGGAAGCCGTCGTTGCCGAGGGCCACCATGAGCGACAGCCCGATGGCCGAGTCGAGCGAGTAGCGGCCGCCGACCCAGTCCCAGAACTCGAACATGTTGTGCGTGTCGATGCCGAACCCGGCGACCTTCTCCGCGTTGGTCGACACGGCGACGAAGTGCCTCGCCACGGCTTCCTGCCCGGCCCCCAGACCGTCGAGCAGCCACTTCCGCGCGGAAACGGCGTTGGTGACGGTCTCGACGGTGGTGAACGTCTTGGAGGCCACGATGAACAGCGTCTCGGCCGGGTCCAGGCCGCGCAGCGCCTCGTGAAGGTCCGCGCCGTCGACGTTGGACACGAACCGGAAGTCCAGCTCCCGGCTGGTCCAGGGCCGCAGCGCCTCGTACGCCATGGCGGGCCCCAGGTCGGAGCCGCCGATACCGATGTTGACCACCGTCCGGATCCGCCTGCCGGTGTGTCCCTTCCACACTCCCGACCGCACGTTGTCGGTGAACACCTGCATCCTGGAGAGCACCGAGTGCACTCCGGGCACCACATTGACGCCGTCCACCTCGATCACCGCGTCGCTCGGGCTGCGCAGGGCGGTGTGCAGCACGGCGCGGTCCTCGGTGGTGTTGATCCGCTCGCCGCGGAACATCGCGTCCCGCAGGGCGGGCACCCCGGCCGCCTCGGCCAGTTCCCGCAGCAGCCTCAGGGTGTCGTCGGTGACCAGGTTCCGCGAGTAGTCCAGGTACAGATCCCCCACCTGAATCCCGTACCGTCCGGCGCGCCCGGCGTCGGCCGCGAACAGCTCCCGCAGTCGCACCTCCCCCAGCTGCTTCCGGTGCTCCGCCAGCGCGTCCCACTCCGGCATTCGGTCCAGCCCGGCCCGGCCTGCTGCGTTCATGTTCGGTTTCAGCCCATCTGTGATCGTTCCGACCCCACTGGGCACCACGCTAGTCGATCTCCGCCGGGCAGCGGCCGACGTCCGCATGAAGAACGCCCGCCCGTTCACGCGGGGGGCGCGAACGGGCGGGCGGGAGGACCGGGGCGAGCGCTCAGATCTCGCCGCGGAGCTTGGCCAGGGCCTCGGCGAGAATCGCCTCGCCGTCGGCATCGCTGCGCCGCTCCCGCACGTAGGCCAGGTGTGTCTTGTACGGCTCGTTGCGGGGCGGAGCCGGGGGTGCGTCCCGCTCGGTACCGGCCGGGAAGCCGCAGCGCGGGCAGTCCCAGGTCTCCGGGATCTGTGCGTCACTGGCGAAGCTGGGCTGTGTCTCGTGCCCGTTCGCGCACCAGAAGGAGACCCTCAGCCGGGGCGCGGTGTCGCCGCGCTCGGCCTCCCCCATGGGCCCCGCTCCGACCCGGCTCCCCCGGATCGCGTTGCCACCTGCCACGGTCGTAACTCCCTGCCTCACGTGCTGCGAAGTCGCCTCAGTCTATGCAAGGCTCAACGCACGTCCAGTGTCCGGAGTTACGAAGTGGGCACTATGCCTCTCAGGACTTCATCGAGATCCCGAGCACCACGATGATCGCGAACCAGATGAGGGCGACCACGATGGTGATGCGGTCGAGGTTGCGCTCGGCGACCGAGGAGCCACCGACGGAGGACTGCATGCCGCCGCCGAACATGTCGGAGAGGCCGCCGCCCTTCCCCTTGTGCATGAGGACCAGCAGCCCCAGCAGGAAGCTGAAGATGATGAGGGCGATCGAGAACCCCGTGACCACGGCTGGACCAACTCTCTCAGAGGGACGGATGGGACGGACCCGCGCCACGGCTCTGCGCAACCCGGGCGTCGGGGACCGGCCGGGCGGCGTGCCGCCGGTCCGGTCCCCGACAGGGTACTAGCTCATGCCGGTGAGCGACCGCTCACTGATCGCGGAAACGCACGATCTTGACGAACTCGTCGGCATCGAGGGCGGCACCGCCGACCAGCGCGCCGTCCACGTCCGGCTGCGCCATGATGGCGGCGATGTTGCCGGACTTCACCGAACCGCCGTACTGGATGCGGATCTGCTCGGCCACCTCCTGGCTGTACAGCTGGGACAGCCGCACCCGGATCGCCCCGCACACCTCCTGGGCGTCCTCGGGGGTGGCGACCTCGCCGGTGCCGATGGCCCACACCGGCTCGTAGGCGACCACGATCGTCGCGGCCTGCTCGGCAGGGACCTCCCGCAGGGCACCGTCGAGCTGTCCCAGCGTGTGCGCGACCTGGGTACCCGCCTTGCGGACCTCCAGCGGCTCGCCGACGCACAGAATCGGGGTGAGCCCGTGCCGGAAGGCGGAACGCACCTTGGCGTTGCACAGCGCGTCGTCCTCGCCGTGGTACTGGCGGCGCTCGGAGTGCCCCACGACGGCGTAGGTGCAGTTGAGCTTGGCCAGCATGGGACCGGAGACCTCTCCGGTGTAGGCCCCGGCATCGTGCGCGGAGATGTCCTGCGCACCGTAGACGATCTTGAGCTTGTCGCCGTCGACCAGTGTCTGGACCGAGCGGAGATCGGTGAACGGCGGCAGGACCGCGACCTCGACGGCCTCGAAGTCCTTGTCCGTCAGACCGAAGGCGAGCTTCTGGACATGGGCGATGGCCTCGAGATGGTTGAGGTTCATCTTCCAGTTGCCCGCCATCAGCGGGATACGGGTGGTCACGGGGTCAGTCCTCCAGTGCGGCGAGGCCGGGGAGCGTCTTGCCTTCGAGGTACTCGAGGCTGGCGCCGCCTCCGGTAGAGATGTGGCCGAACGCGTTCTCGTCGAAGCCCAGGAGCCGCACGGCGGCCGCGGAGTCGCCGCCGCCGACCACCGTGAAGGCCGGGCTGTCCAGCAGGGCCTGGGCAACGGCCTTGGTGCCCTCGGCGTAGTCGGGGTGCTCGAAGACCCCCATCGGGCCGTTCCAGAAGACCGTCGCCGCGTCCGCGAGCTTCGCGGCGTAGAGCTGACGGGTCCTCGGCCCGATGTCGAGGCCCATCGTCCCGGCCGGGATGGCATGGGCGGGGACGGTAGCGGGGTCGGTGGGCTCACCGGCCGACAGGTCGGGGAACTGCCCCGAGGTCAGCACGTCCACCGGCAGGACGAACTCCACGCCGCGCTCCTCGGCCCGGCGCAGGTAGTCCCGGACGGCCGGGATCTGGTCCTGCTGGACCAGGGAGTCACCGATTTCGTGCCCCTGGGCCGCGAGGAAGGTGTAGGCCATGCCGCCGCCGATCAGGATGCGGTCGGCCTTCTCCAGCAGGTGGTCGATGACCCCGAGCTTGTCGGAGACCTTGGCACCGCCCAGCACCACGGCATAGGGGCGGCTGACGTTCTCGGTGAGCTTGCGCAGCACGCCGACCTCGGTGGCGATCAGGCCGCCGGCGGCATGCGGCAGCCGGGCCGGGAGGTCGTAGACGGAGGCGTGCTTGCGGTGCACGGCACCGAATCCGTCGCCGACGTAGAGGTCGGCCAGTCCGGCCAGCGCGTCGGCGAAGGCGCCGCGCTCGGCGTCGTCCTTGCTGGTCTCCCCCGGGTGGAACCGGAGATTCTCCAGCAGGACCACCTCGCCGTCGCCCAGTGCGGCGACGGTGGTGCGGGCGCCCTCTCCGGCGGTGTCACCGGCGAAGGAGACATCCTTGGCACGGTCTCCCAGCAGGTCGCCGAGCCGCTGGGAGACCGGCATCAGCGAGAAGGCCGGGTCCGGCACGCCCTTGGGGCGGCCCAGGTGGGAGGCGACCACCACACGGGCGCCCGCCTCGGCGAGCCGCGCGATGGTCGGTACGGCGGCGCGGATGCGGCCGTCGTCGGTGATGGTCCCGTCTGCCAGCGGGACGTTGAGGTCGGCGCGGACGAAGACCCGCCGGCCGGCGACCCCGTCCCCGATCAAGGCATCGATCGTCTTCATGGGGCTGTGAACTCCTCGGTTGCGGCACGAGACAGGGCTCGTGCTGCGCGCACGAGCCCTGTCTGTTCCATCGTGGTGGCTCAGGTGCTCAGAGCCGGCCGCCGACGTAGACGGTCAGGTCGACCAGGCGGTGGGAGTAGCCCCACTCATTGTCGTACCAGCCCACGATCTTGACCTGCTTGCCCTGGGCCATGGTGAGCTGGGAGTCCAGGGTGCAGGAGGCCGGCCAGTTGACGATGTCCGAGGAGACCAGGGCGTCCTCGGTGTACTCCAGCACGCCCTTCAGCTGACCCTCGGCGGCCTTCTGGAAGGCCGCGTTGACCTCGTCGCGAGTGACCTCGCGGCTGAGCTCGACGACCAGGTCGGTGACCGAGCCGGTCGGAACCGGCACGCGCATGGCGATGCCGTCCAGCTTGCCCTTGAGCTGCGGCAGTACCAGGGCGGTGGCCTTGGCGGCACCGGTGGAGGTCGGGATGATGTTGACCGCGGCAGCGCGGGCGCGACGCAGATCCTTGTGCGGGAAGTCCAGGATGCGCTGGTCGTTGGTGTACGCGTGCACCGTGGTCATCATGCCCTTGACGATCCCGAAGTTCTCGTCCAGGACCTTGGCCATGGGCGCCACGCAGTTGGTGGTGCACGAGGCGTTGGAGATGACGTGGTGCTGCGCCGGGTCGTAGTCCTCGTGGTTGACGCCCATGACGACCGTGAGGTCCTCGTTCTTGGCGGGCGCGGAGATGAGGACCTTCTTGGCCCCGGCGGCCAGGTGCTTGGCGGCGTCCTCGCGCTTGGTGAAGATGCCGGTGGACTCGATGACGATGTCGGCACCCAGCTCGCCCCACGGCAGCGCCGCCGGGTCACGCTCGGAGAGCGTCCTGAAGGTCTGGCTGCCGACCGTGATGGTGTCGTCGGTGTGGCTGACCTCTTCCTTGAGGCGGCCAAGGATGCTGTCGTACTTCAGCAGGTGAACCAGGGTCGCGTTGTCGGTCAGGTCGTTGACACCGACGATCTCGACATCCGCTCCCTGCTCAAGGAGTGCGCGGAAATAGTTGCGACCGATGCGGCCAAAGCCGTTGATGCCTACGCGGATCGTCACGAACCGATCTCCTCGTTGGTACGCCGGTTGCGGACACCGGCGATGCTGTATGGGATGTCCCCGACCACTTACGACCCTATCGCGCCCGCGTGCCGGGGGTGACACCGGCAGTGGCCCGGTGTGGCACCGCTCGCCGGGGCCGTGCGGGTACCCGGGCGGTACCCCGGTACCCGCGGCCCCGCGTCAGCCCACCATCTCCTCGGTGAGGGTGGACTCCGTCCCCGGGATTCCCAGGTCCTGGGCCCGCTTGTCCGCCATCGCCAGCAGACGCCGGATCCGGCCGGCGACCGCGTCCTTGGTCAGCGGCGGATCGGCGAGGGTCCCCAGCTCCTCCAGCGACGCCTGCTTGTGCTCCATCCTCAGCCGGCCGGCGGCCGCCAGGTGGTCGGGCACGTCCTCGCCGAGGATCTCCAGCGCCCGTTGCACCCGGGCTCCGGCCGCCACCGCCGCACGGGCCGAGCGGCGCAGGTTGGCGTCGTCGAAGTTCGCCAGCCGGTTCGCGGTGGCGCGCACCTCGCGGCGCATCCGGCGCTCCTCCCAGGCCAGTACCGCCTCGTGGGCACCGAGGCGGGTCAGCAGCGCGCCGATCGCGTCGCCGTCGCGCACCACGACCCGGTCGACGTTGCGCACCTCGCGGGCCTTGGCTCCGATCTGCAGGCGCCGGGCGGCGCCGACCAGCGCCAGGGCGGCCTCCGGCCCGGGGCAGGTCACCTCCAGGGAGGAGGAGCGGCCCGGCTCCGTGAGCGAACCGTGCGCCAGGAAGGCACCGCGCCAGGCCGACTCGGCGTCGCAGGTGGCACCGGAGACGACCTGCGGGGGCAACCCGCGGATGGGGCGTCCGCGGCTGTCGACCAGGCCGGTCTGCCGGGCCAGCTGGTCGCCGCCGGCGACCACTCGCACCACATACCGGCTGCCGCGGCGCAGCCCTCCGGGAGCCATCACCACCAGGTCCGAGGAGTGACCGAAGATCTCCAGGATGTCGCGCCGCAATCGCCGCGCGGCGATCCCCGTGTCGAGCTCCGCCTCGATCACGATCCGCCCGCTGACCAGGTGCAGGCCGCCCGCGAACCGCAGGATCGACGACACCTCCGACTTGCGGCAGCAGGTGCGGGTGACGGGGAGCCGCGAGATCTCGTCCTTCACCGCAGCCGTCATCGCCATGGGCCGATCCTTCCATGCATCCGAAAAATACGGTCGTACGCGGCGGCCAGCAGCTCCGGGTCGTGCCGGGGGGAGCCGTCCGAAGCCGCGACCGGAGCCAGCTGGACCTCCGCCCCGAGCCGTTCGGCGGCCCGGCACAGACTCGGCCGGTCGGGGACGGCGGCCTGGTCGGCCAGTACCACGTCGAAGGTGAGTTTAGGCGCGTGTTGTACCAAAACCTCCACATGACGCTGCGGGGAGAAGCCATCTGTTTCCCCCCGCTGGGGCGCGAGATTGAGCGAGAGCACCCGCCGGGCCCTGGTCTCGGTGAGCGCCTCCAGCAGCCCGGGGACCAGCAGGTGCGGGATCACCGAGGAGAACCAGGAGCCGGGGCCGAGCACCACCCAGTCCGCGTCGCGGACCGCGGCCACCGCCTCGGGCACCGCGGGCGGATCGGCCGGCAGCAGCCGGACCTCGTGGACCTCCCCGGGCGTGAGGGCGACGGTGGCCTGACCGCGCACGGTGCTCATCTCCCGCGGCCGCGCCGGGTCGTGGCCGCGCACCAGCGCCTCCAGCTCCAGCGGTACCGCCGACATGGGCAGCACCCTGCCGTGCGCCCCGAGCAGCATCCCGACCAGATCGAGAGCCTTGACCGGGTCCTCCATCTGCTCCCACAGGGCGACGATGAGCAGGTTGCCCACCGCGTGACCGTGCAGCTCGCCCTCACTGATGAAGCGGTGCTGCACCACCCGCTCCCAGGTGCGGCCCCACTCGTCGTCGCCGCACAGCGCGGCCAGCGCCTTGCGCAGGTCGCCCGGCGGCAGCACCCCCAGCTCGCTGCGCAGACGCCCGCTGGAGCCACCGTCGTCGGCGACCGTGACCACCGCCGTCAGGTCCCCGGTGATGCGGCGCAGCGCGGTCAGCGACGCGGACAGCCCCATTCCCCCGCCGAGGGCGACGACCTTCGGCTGGGCCCCCCGCCGCCCGGTGCGCAGGCGGCGGGGGGTTCGTGCGGTGCGGTTGCCGGTCCGGACCTGCCGGGCGGCCTTGCGGGGCATTATTCGCGTCCCATGTCCCGGTGCACGACCGTGGTTTCCACCCCGGCGTCGGAGAGCCGGCGGGCCAGCCGCTCGGACATCGCCACACTGCGGTGCTTGCCGCCGGTGCAGCCGACCGCCACGGTGGCGTACCGCTTGCCCTCCCTGCGGTAACCGGCGGCGACGAGCTGGAGGAGTTCGGCGTAGCGGTCCAGGAACTCCTTGGCGCCCGGCTGGTCGAAGACGTACCCGGCGACCTCCTCGCTGGTGCCGGTGTGCGGGCGCAGCTCGGGCACCCAGTGCGGGTTGGGCAGGAAACGGCAGTCGACCACGTGGTCGGCGTCCACCGGCAGGCCGTACTTGTACCCGAAGGACATCACCGTGGCCCGCAGCTCCGGCTCGTCCTCACCGGTGAAGTGGGCGTTCATCTTCGCGCGCAGCTCGTGCACGTTGAGGCTGGAGGTGTCGATGACCAGGTCCGCGTCGCCGCGCAGCTCGCGCAGCAGGTCGCGTTCGGCCGCGATGCCGTCCACGATCCGGCCGTCCCCCTGCAGCGGGTGCGGGCGCCGGACCGATTCGAAGCGCTGCACCAGGGCGTTGTCGGAGGCCTCCAGGAAGACCACACGACGGGTGACGGAGTGGGCTTCGAGATCGGCCAGCGACTCGCGGAGGGTGTCGAAGAAGCCGCGGCCGCGGACGTCGACGACCACCGCGATCCGGGCGACGTTGCCCTGCGAGCGGGCCCCGAGATCGACCATGGTGGGGATCAGGGCGGGCGGAAGGTTGTCCACCACGAACCAGCCGAGGTCCTCCAGGCACTTGGCGGCGGTGCTGCGCCCCGCCCCCGACATCCCGGAGATGATCACCAGCTCGGGTGTGGGGCCCAGGTCCTCGCCGTTCGCCGCGGTGATGTCCACCTGCTGTTCTCCGTGTCTGGTCGGTTCGGTCATGGCGCTCATGGTGTCTTCTCCCCCGCTGTCGGCCGGACGAACGTGGCGGTCCTCACCGGCCCTGCGGCTGCCGGAGCCGGGGCCGTGACGTGCCGGACCTGGTCGTATGGGTGCCGGCCCGGTTTCCCGGGGCCCGGCGCCCGCTGTCAATTCTCGATGATCTCACCGGTCGCGGTGTTGACCGCCGGGCCGGCCGGTGCGTCGGCGGCCAGCGACGCCGCGACCGCCTCGGCGGTGCGGCGGCCCACTCCGGGGACCTCGCAGATCTCCTCGACGGTGGCGGCGCGCAGCCGCTTCAGGGAGCCGAAGTGTTTCAGCAGGGCCTTCCTGCGGGTCTCACCGAGGCCGGGCACCGTGTCCAGCGGCCCGGTGCGCAGGGCGCGTGAGCGCTTGCCGCGCTGGTAGCGGATGGCGAACCGGTGGGCCTCGTCGCGGGCGCGCTGCAGGAGGTAGAGGGCCTCGCTGCTGCGCGGCAGGATCACCGGGTCGGGCTCCCCCGCCAGCCAGACCTCCTCCAGGCGCTTGGCCAGTCCGCAGACGGCGACGTCATCGATACCGAGCTCGTCCATCGCCCGGCGGGCGGCCGCCACCTGCGGGGCGCCGCCGTCGACCACCACGAGCTGCGGCGGGTAGGCGAAGCGCTTGGGCCTGCCGTCCTCCTCGCGGGGTGCGACGCCCCCGCCCCGCGGGGCGTCCGGCTCCTGCCCCGCCCACTCCCCGGTGCGCTCCTTCTCCCGCAGGTAGCGGGAGAAGCGGCGGGAGACGACCTCGTGCATGGCGCGGACGTCGTCCTGCCCGGTGAAGCCCTTGATCTGGAAGCGCCGGTACTCGCTCTTGCGGGCCAGCCCGTCCTCCAGGACGACCATGGAGCCGACGACGTCCTCGCCCTGCAGGTGGGAGATGTCGAAGCACTCGATGCGCAGCGGCGCGGAGTCCAGTCCGAGCGCCTCGGCGATCTCCTCCAGCGCACGGGAGCGAGTGGTCAGATCGGAGGCGCGCTTGGTCTTGTGCAGGGCCAGGGCGTGGCTCGCGTTGCGCCGGACCGTCGCCATGAGGTCCTTCTTGTCGCCACGCTGCGGTATCCGCAGGCTGACCCCGGCCCCGCGGCGCTCGGTGAGCCAGGCGACGACCGGCTCGGCGGGATCGGGAACGGCGGGCACCAGGACCTCCCTGGGGACCGTGTCGCCGCTCTCGTCGCCGTAGAGCTGCTGCAGGGCGTGTTCGACGAGCCCGGCGGTGTCCAGGTTCTCGACGCGGTCGGTGATCCAGCCGCGCTGGCCCCGTACCCGGCCGCCGCGGACGTGGAAGATCTGTACCGCGGCCTCGAGGTCGTCCTCGGCGACGGCGATCAGATCGGCGTCGGTGGCGTCGCTCAGCACGACGGCGTTCTTCTCCATGGCGCTCCGCAGCGCCTCGATGTCGTCGCGCAGGCGGGCGGCCCGCTCGTACTCCATGTCCTCTGCCGCCTGGCGCATGCGCTCTTCCAGCCGGCGCAGATAGGCGCCCGTGCGCCCGGCCATGAAGTCGCAGAACTCCTCGGCCAGGGCCCGGTGGTCCTCGGGGCTGATGCGGCCGGTGCACGGGGCGGAGCACTTGTCGATGTACCCCAGCAGGCAGGGCCTGCCCACCTGCCTGGCGCGCTTGAAGACCCCGGCCGAGCAGGTGCGGACCGGGAAGACCCGCAGCAGCAGGTCCACGGTCTCGCGGATGGCCCAGGCGTGCGCGTACGGGCCGAAGTACCGCACGCCCCTGCGCTTCGGCCCGCGCATCACCTGGACCCGGGGGATCTCCTCGTTCATGGTGACGGCCAGCGACGGGTAGCTCTTGTCGTCGCGGTATTTGACGTTGAAGCGCGGCTCGTACTCCTTGATCCAGGAGTACTCCAGCTGGAGCGCCTCGACCTCCGTGGAGACCACCGTCCACTCCACGGAGGCGGCGGTGGTCACCATGGTGGCGGTGCGCGGGTGGAGGCCGGCGAGGTCCTGGAAGTAGGACGACAGCCGCTGCCGCAGGCTCTTCGCCTTTCCGACGTAGATCACCCGGCGGTGGTCGTCCCGGAAGCGGTAGACACCCGGCGAGTCGGGAATCTCGCCCGGCCTCGGACGGTAGCTGGAGGGGTCGGCCATGGCCGCCACCCTACTTCCGGGGGCCGACAACCCGGCCCGCTACCAGCCCCGTTCCCGCCACTCCTCCAGGTGAGGACGCTCGTCGCCCAGGGTGGTGTCGGCACCGTGCCCGGGGTAGACCCAGGTCTCGTCCGGAAGGCGGTCGAAGAACTTGGTCCGCACATCGTGCAGCAGGCTCTCGAACGCCTGCTTGTCACCCTGGGTGTTCCCCACCCCTCCGGGGAAGAGGCTGTCCCCGGTGAAGACGTGCGGATGCCCCCGTGGGTCGTCGTAGATCAGGGCGATGGAACCGGGCGTGTGGCCGGCCAGGTGCCGGACGGTCAGCCGGGTGTTGCCGACCGGGACCGTATCCCCGTCCGACAGCGGAACGTCCGTGGCCACGGGGATGCCGTCGACGTCCTCCCGTCCGGCGTAGGTGCGGGCGCCCGTGGCGCGCACCACGGTGTCCAGCGCCTGCCAGTGATCGCCGTGCCGGTGAGTGGTGACGACTGAGCCGACACCGTCGTCACCGATCAGCCTCAGCAGAGTGCCGGCCTCGGCCGCGGCGTCGATGAGCAACTGCTCACCGGTGTCCCGGCAACGCAGCAGGTAGGCGTTGTTCTCCATGGGGCCCACGGCAACCTTGGAGATGATCAGATCGGTCAGCTCGTGGACGTCCGCCGGGCCGCCCACCGTGACTCTTCCGGTGTAGGGCATGAATCCAGTCTCTCAGAGGATGGGGGGAAGGTGCGGGTACGGCCGGGGCCGCTCACAGGGCCGGGAGCGCGGGCAGCGGACCGGAGGCGGTGAGCCCTCCGCCGCCGGTACGGCCCGACAGCCAGCCGGTGAGCGCCTGCGGTGAACCGGAGACGTGGACCGGCTCGCCCTCGGATCCGCCGCTGCTCCAGGTGCGGCCGTCCTCGGCCGTCAGGCGCAGCGGCGGGAGTTCCGGGTGGCCGGCGAAGCGCCGGGCCAGGTACGGGACGGCACCGTCGGTGAAGGCTCCGGGCAGGTCGTCGAGCGTGTGACCGGCATCGAGATCGACATGGTGCAGCTCGACCTCGACCCAGCGGCGGAAGGGGATGGCGGAGGCGAGGTCGGTGACACCGTTGCGCAGCTCCACCGTGGCGTCCCACTGCTCCTCGGTCAGCGCGGCGGCGGCACCGGCCAGGCGGGCGGCGCTCTCACGTACGTCGGCGAGGTGATCGGCGACCGGCCGCCCGGCCCCGCGCTCGATGTCGGCGTCGCGGGCCTCGGCACTGGCGTACATGGGCCGTCCGGCCAGCACGTTCACCAGCGCGTCGGCGTTGCGTGCCAGATGCGCCAGGACATGGCCCCGGGTCCAGCCCGGCAGCCGGGAGGGCCGTTCCACCGCCGCGTCGTCCAGCGTGCCGGCGGTGACCAGGAACCGGTCCGTGGCGTCCTGGAGCGCGGTGAGATCAGCTGCGGGTCGAGTCATGATCACACGCTATCCCGGGCCTCCGGCCGCGGTGAAGTACACGGAGGCGGCCGCCAATCGAACTCATGTGCGATAGACTCCGGTCCCCGCGGCCCGGCTCCCGTCAGGCGTTCCGGAGACGATTGTCAGAGGCCGCCCATACCCTGGAACCAGGCCCCCGCATCTGACGCGGGCGGCCAGCTCTTCACAGGAAAGGTGCCATCCGGCGTGGCCGACCGACTCATCGTTCGTGGCGCTCGCGAGCACAATCTCAAGAACGTCTCCCTGGATCTGCCCCGGGATTCCCTGATCGTCTTCACCGGTCTCTCCGGTTCGGGCAAGTCCTCGCTGGCGTTCGACACCATCTTCGCCGAGGGCCAGCGCCGGTACGTGGAGTCGCTGTCCGCCTACGCGCGACAGTTCCTCGGCCAGATGGACAAGCCCGATGTCGACTTCATCGAGGGGCTGTCCCCTGCCGTCTCCATCGACCAGAAGTCCACCTCGCGCAACCCCCGCTCGACGGTCGGCACCATCACCGAGGTCTACGACTACCTCAGGCTGCTCTTCGCCCGCATCGGCAAGCCGCACTGCCCGCAGTGCTCGCGGCCCATCGCCCGGCAGTCCCCGCAGGCGATCGTGGACAAGGTCCTCGGGCTGGCCGAGGGCAGCCGCTTCCAGGTGCTCTCCCCGCTGGTGCGCGAGCGCAAGGGCGAATTCGCCGACCTGTTCTCCGAGCTCCAGACCAAGGGATACAGCCGGGCCCGGGTGGACGGCGCCACGGTCCAGCTCAGCGATCCGCCGAAGCTGAAGAAGCAGGAGAAGCACACCATCGAGGTGGTGGTGGACCGTCTCACGGTCAAGGAGAGCGCCAAGCGGCGGCTGACCGACTCGGTGGAAACGGCCCTGGAGCTGTCCGGCGGCATGGTGGTACTCGACTTCGTCGACCTGCCCGCGGACGACCCGCAGCGCGAGCGGATGTACTCGGAGCACCTCTACTGCCCCTACGACGACCTCTCCTTCGAGGAGCTGGAGCCGCGCTCGTTCTCGTTCAACTCCCCCTTCGGTGCGTGTCCGGAGTGCTCCGGCCTGGGCAGCCGGATGGAGGTGGACCCGGACCTGATCGTCCCCGACCCGGAGAAGACCCTGGAGGAAGGCGCCCTGCATCCGTGGTCGCACGGGCACACCAAGGGGTACTTCAACCACCTGATCGACGCCCTGGCCGAGGCACTGGGCTTCCGCACCGACATCCCCTGGGCCGGGCTGCCGCAGCGCGCCCGCAAGGCCCTGCTGCACGGCCACCGCACCCGGATCGAGGTGCGCTACGAGAACCGCCACGGCCGGGAGCGGGCCTACACCACGGCGTTCGAGGGCGTGGTCCCGTTCGTCCGCCGGCGGCACGCGGAGTCCGAGACGGATTCCAGCCGGGAGCGCTTCGAGGGGTACATGCGGGAGATCCCCTGCCCGGCCTGCCACGGCACGCGCCTGAAGCCGATCGTCCTGGCGGTGACGGTCAAGGGCCGGTCCATCGCCGATGTCTCGGCCATGTCCATCAGCGAGTGCGCCGAGTTCCTGCGGGACATGGAGCTGACAGCACGCGAGAAGACCATCGCCGAGCGGGTGCTGAAGGAGGTCAACGAACGGCTCCGCTTCCTCGTCGACGTCGGCCTGGACTACCTCTCGCTGAACCGGGCGGCGGGTTCGCTCTCCGGCGGCGAGGCCCAGCGGATCAGGCTGGCCACCCAGATCGGCTCGGGGCTGGTCGGTGTCCTGTACGTGCTGGACGAACCCTCGATCGGCCTGCACCAGCGCGACAACCACCGGCTGATCGAGACCCTCGTCCGGCTGCGCGACCTGGGCAACACCCTGATCGTCGTCGAGCACGACGAGGACACCATCAAGACCTCGGACTGGGTGGTGGACATCGGCCCGGGCGCCGGCGAGCACGGCGGGAAGGTCGTGCACAGCGGCCCGCTGAAGGAGCTGCTGGCCAACGAGGAGTCGATGACCGGGCAGTACCTGTCCGGCCGGCGGCAGATCCCCACCCCGGACACCCGGCGTCCGGTGGACCGCAAGCGGCAGCTGACCGTGCACGGTGCCCGGGAGCACAATCTGCGGGGCATCGACGTCAGCTTCCCGCTCGGCGTGCTGACGGCCGTGACCGGCGTCTCCGGGTCGGGTAAGTCGACGCTGGTCAACGACATCCTCTACACCCATCTGGCGCGCGAGCTGAACAACGCCAGGTCGGTTCCCGGCCGTCACCGAAAGGTCACGGGCGACGACCTGGTGGACAAGGTCGTGCATGTCGACCAGTCCCCCATCGGGCGTACCCCCCGGTCGAATCCGGCCACCTACACGGGCGTCTTCGACCACGTCCGCCGGCTGTTCGCGGAGACCACCGAGGCGAAGGTCCGCGGCTACCTGCCGGGCCGGTTCTCCTTCAACGTCAAGGGCGGCCGCTGCGAGAACTGCTCCGGCGACGGCACCATCAAGATCGAGATGAACTTCCTGCCCGACGTCTACGTGCCCTGCGAGGTCTGCCACGGCGCCCGCTACAACCGCGAAACCCTGGAGGTGCACTACAAGGGCAAGTCCATCTCCGAGGTGCTGGACATGCCCATCGAGGAGGCGCTGGACTTCTTCCAGGCCGTCCCGGCCATCGCACGCCACCTGCGCACGCTCAACGACGTGGGCCTGGGGTATGTGCGCCTGGGCCAGCCCGCGCCCACCCTCTCCGGAGGCGAGGCGCAGCGCGTCAAGCTCGCCTCGGAGCTGCAGAAGCGCTCGACCGGCCGGACGGTCTACGTGCTGGACGAGCCGACGACGGGCCTGCACTTCGAGGACATCCGGAAGCTGATCTCGGTGCTCTCCGATCTGGTCGACAAGGGCAATTCGGTGATCGTCATCGAGCACAACCTGGACGTCATCAAGACGGCGGACTGGGTGGTCGACATGGGCCCGGAAGGCGGCCACGGCGGTGGCCTGGTGGTCGCCGAGGGAACCCCCGAACAGGTCGCGGCGGTGCCGGCCAGCCACACCGGCAAGTTCCTGCGGGAGATCCTCGGCGACCGGGTGAGCGACGCTTCCCCATCCCTCCCCGGAAACGGCGGTACCGGCCGGACGAAGCGCTCGGCGCGGGCCGGCGCCGGCTCCAAGGGGTGAGCGCCGACCGCCCCGGGGGCTCACGTACAGTGCGGAACGTGGCCCAGCACGACACCTCGCCCCGATCCGCCTGCCCCGGCCCCGCCGCCAGCGCCCCCTCCGCCGGCCCCCCGGCGAGCAGCCGCCGGGCAGTCCTGCTCGCCGCGGCCCTGGCTCCGGCCGGGGCCGCGGCCCTGACCGGCTGCGAGCGCCGGGACCCGGCCAAGCCCGATCTCCCCGACAAGCCACTGGACCTCGGCTCCCCGGACGCCGTGCCAGTCGGCGGCGCCCGGCTCTATCCGGTGCAGCGGGTGCTGGTCTCCCAGCCCTCCGAGGGCGACTTCCGGGCGTTCAGCGCGGTGTGCACTCACGGTGGCTGCGTACTCAGCCGTCTGCGGGAGCTGACGGGGGACTGCGGCTGCCACGGCAGCAGATTCGATCTCGCCACCGGCCAGGTGCTTCAGGGGCCCGCGACCGACCCGCTGCCGCCCCTGGCCGTCGGCACGGATGACGGAGCGCTGACGGCAGGTCCGGCCGCCTGACCGGAACGCCCTCACACCCGACTGCCCGACGGGGTTGTTCTCGGGAAATTCGCCGCCACCCTCTGGTGCGGAACACCCACTCCTTGCCACGCTGTGCGGTTGGGTGTGCACACAGTGCATCCACTGCTGTCTCCAGGGAGGTCCGGTGCCAGGCATCACACGGAGCAAGAGGTGGTGGATCCGGCCGCTGACCGCGGCGGGTGCCACGGCGGCGCTGACGCTCGGCCTGCTCGTCCCCGCGGGCGTCGCGGCTCCGCCCGCTCCGCCCCCGGTCGCCCCCGGCGACCCCGTGACCGACCCACTGCTCGACCCGCCTGTCCTGCCCAGCGGCATCGCGCACGGCGACGGAATGGACCTGTGGCGCACGGAGGAACCCGTGGCGCCGGGCACGACGCTCACGACCTATCAGCGGCTCGAGTCGGACAAGTGGCTCGCCGCGCAGGCACTGAGCGTGGACCTCACCGGAGGCACTCAGGTCGACTATCTGCACTCCGGGACCGTCGCGAACGCCCTGCCCGTCAGTGCTCTCGCCGCCGCTCACGACCCCGGGGAGGGCCGCAGTACCGTCGCGGCGATCAACGCCGACTTCTTCGACATCAACGGCACCAAGGCGCCCATCGGTCCGGGGGTGCGCGAAGGCGTGCTCACCCACTCCGCGTCCCAGGGGCGCACGGCGGCCGTCGGCTTCGGGCCGGACAGCGCGGGCCGGATCCTGGACCTCTATTTCGACGGCACGCTGACCCTGCCGGACGGCGGCCGCGAGGTCCTGGATGTCTACAACGCCGTCCGGGTGCCGGCCGGCGGCATCGGGCTGTACACCCCCCAGTGGGGAACGGCCGACCGGGCACTGCCGGTGTCGGGCAGCACCGAGATCACCGAAGTGATGGTGGAGGACGGCACGGTGATCTCGGTCGCCGGCAAGGCGGGGAGCGGGGAGATCCCGGCGGGCACGGCTGTGCTGCTGGGCCGGGAGGCGGGAGCCGTGACTCTGGCAGCCCTCACCCCGGGGGACCGGCTGGACATCGAGTACGCGCCGCGTACCGCCGACGGCAGCGAGGTGCCCCGCACCGCCGTCGGCGGCAACGGCGTGCTGGTGATGGACGGCGAGCCGCAGAACTGGGAGGGCCGGCCGAACAACGCGACCGCGCCCCGCACCGCGGTGGGCTTCTCCGCGGACGGGCTGGAGATGCACGTCCTGACGGTGGACGGCCGGCAGACGCACTCCGGCGGGACGACGCTCACCGAACTGGCCGTCCTGATGGCCGGCCTGGGGGCGCACAGCGCGCTGAACCTCGACGGCGGGGGGTCGACCACCCTGTTGGCCAGGGAACCGGGCGGCAGTGAGCCGCGGCTGGTGAACAGTCCCTCCGACGGCGCCGAACGGGAGGTCCCCAACGGCCTGGCGCTGACCGCACCGCTCGGCAGCGGCAATGTCACCGGCTTCCACGTGCGCACCGCGGCCAGGCCCGAGACCGCGCCGACCGCCTCGGCCATGCCCGGTGGACGGCCCGACAGAGTCTTCCCCGGGCTCACCCGGCAGCTCACGGCGGCCGGTCACGACGAGACCTACGGCCCCGCACCGGCCGACCCCGTCTGGGAGTCGAAGTCGCCCCGGGTCGGCAGGGTGAACGCCGACGGCGTCTTCACCGCGATCTCCCCGGGCACCACCGAGGTGCGTGCCGTGCAGGGGCCGGCGCACGGCGGCACGGAACTCACCGTGCTGGGAGAGCTGGAGCGGATCTCCCCGACCGTGCGCCGGGTCGGGCTGGCCGACCGGGGCTCCACGGGGACCTTCGGGATCCTCGGTTACGACTCCGCCGGGCACACCGCCCCCATCGAGCCCGCGGACGTCGAACTGGACTGGGACCGTTCCCTGTTCGAGATCGTCCCGGACACCGAGAAAGCCGGCTTCGCCGTCACCGCGCTGTCCGGGCAGGAGTTCTCCTCCGGCACGGTCACGGTGACGGTGTCCGGCCGGAGCACGGAGCTGGCCGTCACCTCCGGCCTGGAGGTGCACATGACCGCGGACTTCGAGGACGCGGCCGACTGGCGCTTCGACCACGCGCGGGCCGCCGGATCGCTCTCCCCCACCGACGACGGCCGGGCGGGCACGGCGCTGCGCATGGAGTACGACTTCTCCCGGGACACCGCCACCCGCGCCGCCTACGCCGCCCCGCCCGCCGACATCCCGGTCCGGGGGCGCCCCCGGAGCTTCCAGCTGTGGCTCCGCGGAGACGGCATGGGGGCCTGGCCGTCTCTTCATCTGAAGGACGCCTCGGGGGTCAATCAGGTACTGCGCTCGGACCACATCGACTGGGAGGGCTGGCGCAAGATCTCTTTCGAGGTGCCCGAGGGCCTGTCCCACCCACTGTCGGTGCACCGCCTCTACATCGCGGAGACCCGCCCGGACGCCCAGTACACGGGGCAGATCGTCATCGACGACCTGACGGCGCAGATCCCGCCCGATGTGGAACTGCCCGCCGCGGGACGCCACGCCGACCCTGTCATCGGGTCCGGTGCCCAGGCCGCGGGCCGGGACTGGAACTTCGCGGTGGTCTCCGACGCGCAGTTCGTGGCGCGCGCCCCCGACAGCGACATCGTGCGGCTCGCCCGGCGCACGCTGCGCGAGGCCCGGGCCGCCGGGCCCGACTTCGTGGTGATCAACGGCGACTGGGTGGACGAGGGTTCCCGGGCGGACCTGGAATTCGCCCGGGACATGCTCGCCGAGGAGCTGGGAGAGCTGCCCTGGCGCTACATCCCCGGCAATCACGAGGTGATGGGAGGCTCCATCGAGCTGTTCGAGGAGGTCTTCGGCCCCGCGCAGCAGACCTTCGACCACCGGGGAACCCGGTTCGTCACCCTGGACACCTCGTCCCTGACCATCCGTGGCGGCGGATACGGCCAGTTCACCGAACTGCGCCGGCAGCTGGACGCGGCCGCGTCCGAGCCCGGCATCGGCTCGGTGGTGGTGATGGCCCACGTCCCTCCCCGGGACACCACCGCACAGCCGGCCAGCCGGCTGACGGACCGGATGGAGGCGCTGCTGCTGGAGACCTGGCTGTCGGACTTCCGCCGGGAGACCGGAAAGGGCGCGGCCTTCCTCGGTGCCCATGCCGGGATCTTCGACGGCTACCGGCTGGACGGTGTGCCGTATGTCATCGGCGGGGATGCGGGGAAGGCTCCGGCGGCGGCCCCGGAGGACGGCGGGTTCACCGGCTGGGCGCTGGTCGGCGTGGACCGGGTCGGCCCGCAGGAACGGGCCCGGGCCCGGCGAGACCCCCATCTGCCGCTGCCGGACTTCCTGACGGTGCAGACCAGGGCCCACGTGGACGGGCTCTACCTGGAGGTTCCCGGCTCGCTCGCGAAGGGGGACCGGGAGAGCGGCGGGGCAGTGCTGGTGCAACTGGCCGGGGACGGCGTGCGCCGGGTGCCGGTACGCCACCCGGTGAGCGCCGACTGGTCCGGGTCGCCAGGGCTGCACATCGGCAGTCCGGAGACCGCCGGGCGGGGCCGGGTGGCCGCCTTCGACCCGGTGGCCGGAGAACTGACCGGGCTGCGGGCCGGCACGGTCACCCTCTCGGTGGAGGTCAACGGCGAGCGGCGGCAGGCGGAGATCGAGGTGACGGGCTGACAGGACCGCTCCCCGACGTGCCCGGGGGGGGGNGCGCGCGGCGCGCGCCCGGCCCCGGGAATCCCTGCCGCTACAGGTGCTCGGCGATCGCCGGCATCAGGTCCTGGAAGGTGCGGCCACTGGCGGGGACGCCCAGTGCGGTCATCGTCCAGCCGCCGTCGGCCCGGTGGACCTTGGCCATGATCTGGGCGGTGTGCTCGCCGCCTCCGGCCAGGGTGTAGCGGGCGAGCTCCTCGCCGGTGGTCTCGTCGACCAGCCGGCAGAAGGCGTTCTCTACCTCGGCGAAGGTCTGGCCGGTGAAGGAGTTCACCGTGAAGACGATCTGGTCGACCTGCTCGGGCACCTTGGAGAGGTCGACGACGATCGATTCGTCGTCGGTCTGCCCCTGGCCGCCGACCAGGTTGTCCCCGGTGTGGATGACAGAGCCGTCGTCGCTGGTGAGCTTCTGGAAGAAGACCACATCGGCGGCCTCCTGGCCGGCGAACATCACCGCGGAGGCGTCCAGGTCGATCTCGCGGGTCCCGAACATCTTGCCGAACAGGCCCTTGCGCTGGATGGCCTGCCACCCCAGGCCCATGCGCACGGCGGTCAGACCACCCCCGCCGGACTTCTCCAGGCTGATGGCCTGCCCCTTCGACAAGTTCACACCCACGTGTCACTCCCCTTTCGTCGCGGCCCCGCCCCTCTCCCGGCGGGCGGTACTCCACTATGTCACCGTGGGCACCGGCCACGGCAGGGCGGTCACCTCAGGCCCGCCTCCCTCATCTGCCGCAGTTCCTTCTTCAGCTCGTGCACCTCGTCGCGGAGCCTCGCGGCGACCTCGAACTGCAGCTCCGCCGCCGCCGCCCGCATCCGCTCGGTGAGCTGCTCGATGGTTTCGGCGAGCTCCGCGGCCGGACGGTCGGTGAGTCCTCCGGGCTCACCTCGCGCGGCGGAGGTCTTGACGGGCACCGGTGCTCTGCCCTTGGCTGTTCCGCCGCCCTGGCGGTAGCCGGTCTCCAGCAGCTCCCGGGTGTCGATGTCCTCCCGGGCGATGGTCGCGACGATGTCGCCGATCTTCTTCCGCAGCGGCTGCGGGTCGATGCCGTGGGCCTCGTTGTAGGCGATCTGCTTGGCACGGCGCCGGTTGGTCTCGTCGATGGCCTTGGCCATCGCCGGAGTGATCTTGTCGGCGTACATGTGGACCTGGCCGGAGACGTTCCGGGCGGCCCGGCCGATCGTCTGGATCAGTGAGGTGCCCGAGCGCAGGAAGCCCTCCTTGTCGGCGTCCAGGATGGCGACCAGCGAGACCTCGGGCAGGTCCAGGCCCTCCCGCAACAGGTTGATGCCGACCAGCACGTCGTACTCCCCGGCACGAAGTTCGCGCAGCAGTTCGACGCGGCGCAGGGTGTCCACGTCGCTGTGCAGATAGCGGACCCGGATACCGAGCTCGGTGAAGTAGTCGGTGAGGTCTTCGGCCATCTTCTTGGTCAGCGTCGTGACCAGGACCCGGGTGGTCTCGCCGCCGTCGGCTCCCGCCTCGGCGCGCAGCCGGATCTCGTGCACCAGGTCGTCGATCTGCCCCTCGGTGGGCTTGACCACCACCTCCGGGTCGACGAGACCGGTGGGGCGGATGATCTGCTCCACCACACCGTCGCCCCGGGACAGCTCGTAGGGCCCGGGAGTGGCCGACAGGTACACGGTCTGACCGATCCGCTCCAGGAACTCCTCCCACTTCAGCGGGCGGTTGTCCATGGCCGAGGGGAGCCGGAAGCCGTGGTCGACGAGGGTGCGCTTGCGGGAGGCGTCACCCTCGAACATGGCGCCGATCTGCGGGACGGTGACGTGCGACTCGTCGATGACGAGAAGGAAGTCGTCGGGGAAGTAGTCCAGCAGGGTGTGCGGCGGGGAGCCGGTCTCCCGGCCGTCGATGTGCAGCGAGTAGTTCTCGATACCCGAACAGGTACCGATCTGCCGCATCATCTCGATGTCGTAGGTGGTGCGCATCCGCAGCCGCTGGGCCTCCAGCAGCTTTCCCTGCCGTTCCATGGCGGCCAGGGTCTCCTCCAGCTCCGCCTCGATCCCGGCGATGGCCCGCTCCATCCGTTCGGGGCCGGCCACGTAGTGCGAGGCGGGGAAGACGTACAGCCGGCGGTCGTCGGAGATCACCTCGCCGGTGAGCGGGTGCAGGGTGGACAGCGCCTCGATCTCGTCGCCGAACATCTCGATGCGCACCGCGAGCTCCTCGTACACCGGGAAGATCTCGATGGTGTCGCCGCGCACCCGGAAGGTGCCGCGGGTGAACGCCATGTCGTTGCGCGTGTACTGGATGTCGACGAAGCGGCGCAACAGGGCGTCCCTGTCGATCTCCTGGCCCACCTCCAGCGGCACCATGCGGTCCACGTACTCCTGGGGGGTGCCCAGGCCGTAGATGCAGGAGACGGAGGCGACCACGACGACGTCGCGGCGGGTGAGCAGCGAGTTCGTCGCGCTGTGCCGCAACCGCTCGACCTCCTCGTTGATCGAGGAGTCCTTCTCGATGTACGTGTCGGTCTGCGGGACGTACGCCTCGGGCTGGTAGTAGTCGTAATAAGAAACGAAATACTCCACGGCGTTGTTCGGCAGGAGCTCCCGGAACTCGTTGGCGAGCTGGGCGGCCAGCGTCTTGTTCGGCGCCATGACCAGCGTCGGCCGCTGCAGCCGCTCGATCATCCAGGCGGTCGTCGCGGACTTGCCGGTGCCGGTGGCCCCGAGCAGAACGACATCCTTCTCGCCGGCCGTCAGGCGCCGCTCGAGGTCGGCGATCGCCGCGGGCTGGTCACCGCCGGGGCTGTAGGGGCTGACGACCTCGAAGGGCGCCACTGTGCGTTCGATGTGGGAAACGGGCCGCATGCTCCCCACCGTACGGCTCCCCACCGACATCCGGTGCGGCGCCGGGCACCCCTCCACGTTCCGGTCTGTTCAGCTGATCTTCAACCATTTTCTGTGTGCTCGTACGAGTCGCCGGAAAGAAGCGGGATATCCCGTTCCTGATCACCGATGCGAGGAGTCCCCCATGTATCTGTTCTCCGCAGCGGCCTCCACCGGCTCGGCCCTGGGCATCACGGCGCTTTTCCTGGCCACCGTTCCCGCCCCCGTCCAGCTGGAGCCGGTGCCGGAGCGGGACAACCCCCAGGTCATCGCCCACCGCGGCGCCTCCGGCCACGCCCCGGAGAACACCCTCGCGGCCGCCGACGCCGCGGCCGACCTGGGTATCGAGTGGGTGGAAATCGACGTGCAGCGGACCGGGGACGGCGAGCTGGTCGTGCTGCACGACACCACGCTGGAGCGCACCACCGACGTGGAGGCGATCTTCCCCGATCGTGCGCCGTGGCGGCTCACCGACTTCACCGCGGACGAGATCGCCCTGCTGGACGCCGGAAGCTGGTTCGGCGAGGAGTACGCCGGCGAGCCGGTGCCGACCCTCGGCGACTACCTGGACCGGCTCACCGTCAACCACCAGAAGCTGCTGCTGGAGATCAAGTCCCCCGAGCTCTACCCCGGCATCGAGGCGGACATCCTCGAGGAGCTGAGCAATGAGGGCTGGCTGCCGGAGGCGTACCCCGGCAGGCGGCTGGTGGTGCAGAGCTTCAGCGCCGCCTCGGTACGCGCCGTGCACGAGCAGGCACCCGAGGTCAAGACCGGTTTCATCGGCAGCCCGCCGGTCGCGGAGCTGGACGGTTACGCGCAGTTCGCCGACCAGATCAACCCCCGGCACACCGGACTGACGGCCGACTACGTCGACCGGATCCAGGCCCTGCGAGGCCCGCACGGCCGCCCGGTGGAGGTGATGACCTGGACGGTCAACGACGGTGAGCGGGCCGTGGAGGTGGCCGGCATGGGGGTGGACGGCATCATCTCCGACGTCCCGGACAGGGTGCGCGAAGCTCTCGGCGGCTGACCACCCGGGGTATGACGCAGCGCCCCGCGGGGAAGACTGGCGGTAACCGGACGGTCTCCTCCCCGGCACAGGAGGGTGGCAATGGCGGTGCCCCAGGAACGGACCCTCACCTACTGCTCACTGGACACGCTGCGCGCCCGGGGGTGGACACCGCTGCTGGTGCGCACCTTCCTGGGAGAACCGGACCGGACGGTTCCCGTGCGGCTCTACCTCACCCCGCGCGTACGGGAAGCCGAACGGCGTCCCGACTTCGTCGAGGCCCGTGCCCTGCGGCAGCGCCGGGCACGGGCTCTGCGGGCGGCCAACGCCCGGCGCCGCGAGGAGGGCCTGGCCGCGGTCCGGGCGGCCCCGATGCGGCTGCCGGAACTGCCCGAGCGGGAACTGGCAGCCCGGGCCGTCCGGCACCGGAACCTTCGCGACGCAGAACGGGCAGCCCGGTCCTGGGGGCACCGGCCACGGCCGGCATCGGTGGGAACCGCCCTCCCGGCGGACCTCGCGCGCTGGAAGGTCGACTACCTCAGTTCCCTGCTGGACCGGCACCGGGTCCTGCTGGACGCCCTGCCGGCCGGCAGCAGGGCGGAGGGTGACCGGCTCCTCCAGGAACGGGTGTACGCCGCCATAGCGGCGGCGTATCCCGGTCTTGTGGAGGAGTGTCCCGGGCGGCAGGCCACGAGAGGACGGGGCTGAGCCGCGCCCGGATCAGACCTCGACGCCCTGGCCCCGCAGGTGCGCCATGGGGTCGACAGAGGTGCCGAAGTCGGGTGCGGTGCGGATCTCGAAGTGCAGGTGCGGGCCGCTGCTGTTGCCGGTGTTGCCGGACAGGGCGATCCGGTCACCGGTCTTCACACTCTCGCCGGGGGACACCTTCACCTGGTCCAGGTGGGCGTACTGCGAGTAGGTGCCGTCGGGGTGCTCGATCACCACGGCGTTGCCGTACGCGGGACCGTCACCGCCGCCGTTGCCGCCGGCCTTGACCACGGTCCCGCCGTGCACCGCCTGGACGGGCGTACCGGTGGGGACGGCGAAGTCCTGCCCGCTGTGGCTGGACGCCCAGCGGTCACCGCTGTTGCCGTAGGTCGCGGTCAGCGAGTAGCCGTCCTCGATCGGGGCGACCCACGAGGACTTCTTCTTCTCCGCGGCCCGCTTCTCGGCGGCCTTCTTCTCCGCGGCCTCCTCGGCGCGCTTCGCCTCGGCGGCCTCCTCCTGAGCGGCCTCGTAGCTGCGATCGGCCTGCTCGCGAGTGAACTCCGAGTGCTCGGTGGCCCAGCGGGACGTGAAGGTCTCCTCCGCGGTGACGTCGCCGGAACCGGCGGTCACGGAGCTGTCACCGGTCGCCATCCCCGCGCCGCTCATCAGAGCCGCGGACGCGACGATGCCGGCGGTCACGCCGACGGCGCGGGTGCGGATGCCGGCGGAAGTCGCGTTGCGCATCAGAGTGCTGAGCATGAGAGCAATACCTCGGCAATTCGTGGGGGGATTCCTTGCCATGTCCGGGGGGACATTCACATTGATAACCCGGTCCGCCGCCGGCATCAAACCCCTTCACTACTAAGCAATGCCGTAGAGAATGACGGTCCAGAATGCCGCCGCACAAGCACACCGGAAACGCCGGACGCCCCCACCACGGCGGCCGACTCGCCACAGAACGCCATCCCCACCGTCCTGACCAGCCGGAACGACCCACTGTCCGCCGGTCCCGGCCGACTCCTCCCGAAATGCCACCCACTCCGGGACCAAAGACCCGGCCCGTCGTCCCGGCCGACTCCTACGTCATTTCGTAGGCTCCGGAAAGCTGTGCGGCACCTCACACACCGATCCCTGATGCGCCTTTACCGCAGGCCTTTCACCAGGTTCTCCGGGACCTTCTCCCGGGACCTTTTCCGGGCCTTTTCCGGGACCTCTTTCGTGGCGAGCCCGGGACCTCCGGCCCCCCGCGGCGGACGGATACCCCTCGTCTGCGGTCGCCGCCTGTGCCCGCCTCTGCCGCCGGATCCGGCGAGCTGGCAGACTGACCGCGTGACCGATACAACCGACTCCCTGGCACGGGCCACGGCCGCCGAGCAGGCCACCGTCTCGCCGGCATTGCGCCGCCGCACCACCGCGGTGATCGTCACCAGCCAGATCCTGGGCGGGTTCGGAGTGGCCGTGGGCATCGCGCTGGCCGCCCTGCTGGCCGCGGAGACCAGCGGCTCGGCGGGCCTCTCCGGCCTGGCCATGACGGCGTCGGTGCTCGGCACGGCGGTCCTCTCGCTTCCCCTGGCCGCCCTCATGGCCCGCCGCGGGCGGCGCCCGGGACTCGTTCTCGGCTATCTGACCGGCGCCACCGGGGGCGCGGTGGTGGTCACGGCCGCCGTCATGGGCAACTTCCCCCTGCTCCTGCTCGGCATGGCCGTCTTCGGCGCCGGCTCCTCCGCCAACCTCCAGGCCAGATTCGCCGCCGCGGACCTGGCCCCGCCCGAGCGGCGCGGGCAGGCGATCGCCGCAGTGATGTGGGCGACCACCGCCGGCGCCGTGCTGGGGCCCAACATCGCCGCCCCCGCCGGGCGCAGCGCCGCCGCACTCAGCGACCGGATACCGGTGACCGCCGGGCCGTTCCTGTGGGCCTCGGGCATCTTCCTGCTGGCCGCGCTGCTGGTGCACGTTCTGCTGCGGCCCGACCCACTGCTGACCGCGCGCGCCCTGTCGCACGGCGGGGCGCCGGGTGCCCCGGCCGCGGAGGACCGCTCACTGCGGGCCGGGCTGGCGGCCGTGGCCTCCTCCCCCCGGGCACGCCTGGCCCTGGTGGCCGTCGCGGTGTCGCACACGGTGATGGTCGCGATCATGGTGATGACACCGCTGGACATGGATCACCACGGCGCGGGCATCGAACTGATAGGCCTGGTCATCAGCGGCCACATCGCCGGCATGTACGCCTTCTCCCCTGTGATGGGCTGGCTGGCCGACCGGCTGGGGCGGGTCACCGTCATCGGCGCCGGACTGGCCGTGCTGGCCCTGGCGACTCTCCTGGCCGGCACCGCCGACGGCCACCACGGGCAGGCCGCCCTGGGGCTCTTCCTGCTGGGTCTGGGCTGGTCGGCCGGGCTGGTGGCCGGCTCCGCGCTGCTCACGGACTCGGTGCCGCAGGCCGCCCGCGCCGCGGCTCAGGGATTGTCCGACCTGGCGATGAACGGCAGCGCGGCGGCGGGGGGCGCGCTGGCCGGCCTGGTCGTCTCCCAGGCCGGCTACGGCTGGCTCAACGCGCTGGGCGCAGCGGTGCTGCTGCCCGCTGCCGTCCTGGCGGTGCGCACCACCGCACGCGGGGGCGGCCGGCCCCTTCAGCGCGGGTAGAGCTCGAACGCCACGCCGGGCCGTCCGCCGAAGTTCCGGGCGACCTCGTTCACGGCCCCGGCGTAGAGCTCGCGCGCGTACTCCTGCGGCGTCAGGTCGCTCAGGGCCGAGATGTATGCCCGGTGCTCGGCGAGCGAGGCGATCCCCCGTTCCACCGAGCGCTCGCTGACCTCCTGTGCGTGGGTGGCCTCGGGGGAGGCGGCCACCGCCACCCACCGGACACCGTCCCAGCGCTCCAGGCCGCCCTCCGTCAGCTGCTCGGGGAAGATCCACTGATTGCCGGCATCCCCGGCCGCGTCGATGACCGCCCGCCCCACCGCGCGGTGATCGGGGGTGTTCCAGGCCCGGCCGCCGAAGGTCTCCCGGTGGTTGATGGTCAGCAGCAGCTCGGGGCGGTGCCGCCGGATGGCAGCGGCCAGATCCCGTCGCAGCGCCACGCCCTCCTCGATCACCCCGTCCCGATGACCGCCGAGAAACTCCACGGTCCGCACCCCCACCACGGCCGCGCCGGCGATCTGCTCGGCCTCCCGGAGCGGGGCGGACTCCTCCGGCGCAAGCCCTTCGATGCCCGCCTCTCCCCTGGTCACGAGAAGATAGGCCACCTCCCGCCCGGTATCCGTCCACTCGGCGACCGCGGCCGCTGCCCCGTACTCGAGATCATCCGGGTGGGCCACAACGGCGAGGGCTCGCCGCCAGTCCCCGGGGAAGGGCGTCAACGGCTCGGTCACGGGTCTCTCCTCTCGGCCGGCACCCTCTTCCGGTACCCGGGCGACGGCGGGCCGGAACCCTGGCCCGGAGCAGTGGAACTGCCGGTTCTCAGGAGGGCTGCATGTGCGGCGCCCGCGGCCCGGAACGGTCCCGGCGCTTGTCCGCTGATGGGGTGTCGCGGTCACCGGCACGCACTACACCGGCATGCTGGGGGTCACCGTGCACGCGCACGGGAAGACCGTCACCGATACGCGCGGACCGGCGCACGGACACCCGCGCCCCCCACTTTCCTCCTCTCTCCCTCGCGCGCCAACGCGCCTGTCATGCGCCCCCCTTCGTACCGACTCCCGGCCGCAGGATGGAACTTCCGGCCGACAACCAGAGCACGAGGGGGAACACGTGGCCCGACAGCGCCGCAGAGATCACCGCGATCAGCGGGACCACCGCACCAGCGGCAGCCGACACGGAAACTTCCGCAGTCAGGACAACCGGGTCCAGGACAGACGCCTCCAGGACAACCGGGTCCAGGACAACCGGCTGCAGGACAACCGGATCCAGGAACGCCGGCTTCACGACAACCGGACCCAGGACCGCCACTTCCATGACAGACGGGTTCAGGACAACCGGATCCAGATCAATCAGGTCTCGGACAGCTACCGCAGACCGGGAATCGGGTGGAAGGTCGCCCTCCTGCTCATCGCGGTCGGCGCCGTGGTGACGCTGGTCGTGCTGCTCTGAGCCCTTGCGGAGGGTCCGAGCCGTGCGAGAACGGGAGGGCTGCCGACAGCCTTCCCGTTATTCAGGACGTCATCGAGGACAACGTCCGGTCACGTACCGTGTCGAGGAACTGCGGCACCTCGTCCATGCTGGTCTCCGTGCACTGCACGATGAGCCCCAGGACGTCGCTGGCCGTCAGACCGACGACGACATCGCTCATGTGTGCCTGCGGAACGCGTTCCTTGATGTTCTCCATGACACAGATCGCCAGATTCAGCTCCGGCACGTGCCGGGTGTGTCCGTAGCTGAGCCCCTTCTTGATCACCCACATCTCCGGGACGACCAGACCGTAGACGATGACGTGCGCCAGCGCGTACAGGCCCCGGACAGCCTGCTGTGCGCCCTCCTCGTCCTCCCCCTGGAGAGCCTGGGCGGCGTCCGTGTCCTCCGCGATCAACGCTTGCATCAACGCGACACCGAGCAGCAGCTCCTCCTTGGTGAACGGCTCCGGTTCCTCATCCATCTGGTACCACCTCTACGCACTGTGGGCGCACGTTCACACACCACGCTCCTGCCGGAAGGTACCGAGTCCCGGCGCCCGACGCACACCCACCGGCCGGCCGGTAAAACGTCGCACCTGTGACGAAAGCAACGGGTTGAGCGAGGAGCCCCTCCAGTGCGCACAGAACCGTCGTGCGCGGACCCCGCGTCCCCGTTCCTTCCGCCGAACGCATCGGCGGAAACGCGGCAGAACCTGCTCGGCATGCCGCCTTCCTCAGGCTGACCAGCTCGATCATCGACCGTTCAGCCCTCTTCCTCCCGATCGGCCGGGTACGCCGCGCTGCCCGGGCGTGCCGTTGCCGCCACTGTGTCCCACGCCCCTTCCCGCGGTCGGCCCCCGTACTCCCCGGCGGTGCGGTCCGTTCCCGCACGCGACGGTTCGTCAGCCTGGCCTGTGATGCCTGCGACGACATCAAGGACGGCTCAAGCGTAGGGGAGCCCCACCCACGGTACGAAGGTGCGTGGTCACCCAGGAGGGGGCACCCGGGGCGCACACCCGCACGTGCCCGGCGTGCCCGCCCGCCCCGCCGGTCACCGGCACGCTCCCCGGCCCGGCGCCGTGACGTGTCGTCCTTCCGCCTGTCCATGCGCTCCGAGTGCCCCTCGGCACGGCCCCGAAGCCAACCGGGCCGCCTCCGACACCCCACCCGTCCCTCGTACGCCGCGTCGACCGCCTGCTACCGTCAGTCGCGTCACACACGGTCCAGGGCCAGGGGGAGAGATGTCCACGGGGGACGCGACAACCGGCACCCGTCTCAACGCGGTCTTCGACGAGAAGACCGGCGAGGTCCATGTCCCGGCACCGTCCGGCGGCGGTGACGGCGGTGGGGCAGCCGGCGGAGGCACCGAGCCGGACCTGGAGATGCACGACGCCGAGCTGAAGCCCATCGGCGACGACGCCCAGGCCCTCCGGACACAGCTGTCGGCCGCGTACGGCGCCTCGGGGAGCAGCTACGAGGCTGTTCCGGACCTGTCGGCGGCCGGCCTGGACAGCGGCAGCGCCCTTCGGCACAGCACGCAGCGATTCTTCCGGCAGGCGACGAACCTGCGGAACGACTGCCTGCGCATCGAGGAGCACATGGGCGTGACCATCTCCTCCCACGCCGAGCAGGAGGCAGCCATCCTCGCCGAGCTGCAGCGCATCCAGGACGCGCTGCCCCCGAGCGGGGGCGGCGGTATGCCCGGCCCGGCTCCGGGCGAACTCAGCGGCGCCTCGAGCGGGCAGACCGGGGCGGTCTCCGGCCTGGAGAAGTACGTGCTCCCGGACCCGCCGGAGGGCTGGATCAAGGGCATGCAGTGATCCCTTCCTGTCCCCCCTGTCCGTTCGTTGCCCGCTCACACCCTCAGTGAGGTAACCGTGCCCACCTACGAGCAGCTGTACCACCTGCGCCTGGACAACCTGACGGAAGCCGAACAGAGCTGGCGGACCGTCGCGCGAGACCTCGGCGAACTGGCCGAGGAGGCCCGCACCGGCATGCGTGCCAAGGTGCTGCGCGCCCGCTGGCGCGGCGAGAACGCGGCGGTGACCGGCCCCTTCGTCCTCACCACCGCAGAACGCTTCGACAAGGCCCATGAACAGGCCGAGGTGATGGGCACCATCGTCGGAGAACTGCGGGAGCAGCTCGCCACTCACCGGCGCGACCTCCGCGCACTGGCGGAAACAGCACGCGAGGAGGGCTTGACCGTCCGCCCCGACGGCACAGTCCTCACCCGCTCGGAGGGGCACCGCCCGGAAATCCTCGCGGAGGGGCAGGCCCACGCCCTCGACCCGGACACGTATCAGTCCCGGAACGCCGAGCACGCGGCACACACCGTGGCCGCGAACATTCGACGGATCCTGGACGAGGCCGCGACAGCCGACGCCGACGCGGCAAGAGCCCTGTCCGCGCTGGGTCAGGAGGATCCGGAGAACTTCCCCGGAACCCACTACGCCGACATCGACGAGGCACGGGAGCACATCGGCGCCGAAGCCGCCCGCGAAGCCATCGCCCTGATCGATTCGGGTGCCCAGAACACCGACGAAGGCCTGGCGGAGCTGGCCGAGCTGATGGCCACTCACCAGGACAACGAGCACTTCGCTTCTGCTCTCGCCACGGGGCTGGGGGCCCGGGAATCCCTCGCCTTGTGGAGCGACCTGCTGGACTCACACGCACATCCCCAGCCCTCCTCCGCGCGCCTCGAAACCCTGGCCGAACTGCGGGACTCGTACGGAGCCGTCCTGGGCGAGGCCACACGAAGCGGCCACCCGGGCATGGCCCGCTGGCGGGACGACATCCTCGCCCTGGGGCTCGAGCGATTCGGCCCGAACGGGAGCCCGAGCCCGAACGGCGCACAGCTGATGAGCGATCTCATGAGGTCCGGCGAGTACGACCCGGACTTCCTCGAGGACTACAGCAAGGCGCTGATCTCCTGGGAGAAGGCCATGGACCCGCCGGCCTCCGGGTGGTCCCCGCCCGGTGGCGGCTACGTCCCCCTTCTCGGGGAGGACTTCCGGTGGGACCCCATGACCGGCTGCATGGAGGCCCTGAGCCGCAGCCCGGAAGCCGCCACGGCCATCTTCGTGAACTCCGACCGCGCGGAGTACCTGCTCAAGGACCGCCCGTACGAGCACCTTCCGCCCGAGGGCGGACCGGAAGGGGGCCTGGCGTCCCGGCACGCCATCGGAGACGCTCTGTTCGCAGCCGCATCAGGAATCAGCCTGGACGACGACACTGCCACCTTCGTCGAGCACGACCGCCACCATCAGACGGTGGTGAGAAACGCGCTGAACCACTTGGCCGGTATGGAAAATGACATGCCGATGGAATACCGGGAACCCATGGCCAGGGTGCTCGCCAACCACGGACAGGCAACCCACGAGACGATGTCGAACGTCGCTGGCGACACTCCGCTCGACGGCCGTGATCTGATCCAGGTGACCACCCAGGTCATGCGAAGTCCGGAGAGCTACGCTCTCCTGCAGGGCGGCATGCACCACGCAATCGTCAGCAGCTTTCACGACGCCTCGCTGCCGCCGGAGGACACACTCGACGCCGCAGGCCAGACGATCGGCTACCTGGAACAGGCCCGCTACCGGGCCATTGAGGCCAACCAGGAAGACCCGACATGGAAGAAGCACTGGTTCTACCACTCCTTCGGTGCAGCCGTGACCGGAATCCCCTTCGTGGGGGACTCGATCCAGAGGTCAGTCGACATGGCATCGTCCGCATGGCTCGAGGACGAAATAAACCGCATCAAGAAGGAGGCCGCAGGGGAGAACATCAAGGTGTATGAGCTTCGGCGAAAGGAGATCACAGCCTTGGGAGACGCATGGTTCGAGGTGAATGGAGAATGGGCGGCAACTCAGACCGGCTACTCCCAGGACAGAGGCGTTTATTCACAACTCGGCAATGCGGCCACCCGGGGGAAGCAGGAAGCAGAAGGGGCCGCGGGGTAAACATGCGCCATCACGGTGCCATCCTTGTCGCACTCATTCTGGGCACCGCAGCCTCAGGCTGCACAACTGACCTCTCGCACTACGACCCCCCGACTCAACTCTGCCACGTCAAGGTCAGCCAGGAATCGATTTCCCCCCTTCTGCCACCTGGCACAGATGTGGAAGTAGTCGACGAAACAATCAGCGATGACTTCTTCATTTGCGACGTCTCAGTGGATGGCAGCAGAGTCTTGCACATCGACGTCTTCCGCGACAGAGCGAGATTCGATCCGATGAAAGAGGGCTCTGCTCTCTACAGCTATACGGACCTGCAAGAAGTCCCGTTCGACGGCCGCGCGGCAGTGGCGAACGAGGGAGCTACCGCAAGCGTGACCTGCCATCGGCAAGGGAATAAACCTCACCTGAACTTCGACATTGTTCTCCATCCCGCTGAAGAGGAAGGCTTCGATGTCAGCAGGGACGCCATTGAGGTCTTCTTGAGAGAATTTGTGACGGCCACTAAGGACCAGGAGCGCTGCACAGAGTAGCCAAGCACCCGGGAGTCGACCGGCAGCGTGAAGATGCAAGCCATACCCACATGAACAGCAGATTGAAACACGCCCCGCAAGTACCGGCATATTGCACTCTCCGAAGCACTACCAATCTCAACCCTTCTACGGAGGTATCACTCAGCGCCTACACTGATAGAGGAGGAAGCCCAGATGAAGAAAGCTCTTGGCATTCTACTGGCCCTCACCCCGGCTTTCCTCGCCTCCTCTGCTTGCAGCAGCGAGGGGCCGCAGTACAACTGCACGCTTCCCGACGCCCCTTGCGGTACGCATCTGCCGTCGGAACTTCTCACATCTTTCCTCCCCCCGGGAGATAGCGCACATGTCCTCCCGAGCCCTTGAACGAATCTCGTTCCAGTTTCCATTGCCAGATCTCCATCGATGCCCGCGGTGAGTTCATCTCCCTTTACGCGGAGATCGAAGACCAAAGGCCGGACATCCGTCGCGCGATCTCTGGAAGCGAACTCTTCCGGAGCCCGGACGAGGTTTCAGTCGGAGAGGAAGGGTTGGTCGACGAATCGCGCGGCGGCGCGTTCGGCCCCTGTATCGCTTCAGAGGAAGAGGGGTATCTGGTCATCGCGATCGAAACAAGGACCGACGCGGGAACGGCCATCGACCAACGAAAGGCGATGGAGGATTTGCTGCGCGCCTTCTACCGGGAAGCCTCCTCATTCCTGAGGTGCGCCTGACGCTCTGTCCGACGCACCGAATACTCGCACCACCGGAAAGACGGTCGCCAAACCTTCCGGATTGCCAGGACACACCTGAGGACGCACGCGGCATCTTCCCCCGGCGGTACCGGCCGGAGGCGGCTGTTCCGACCGGGGGGATGGCGGACATGGGCAGGGTCTTCCTGCCCGGTAAGTGGGTGGGTCAGCGCCAGCCGTGGTGTTGCTGGAGGCGGTGGACGACCAGCTGGAAGCGGGCGCGGTCCAGCGCGCAGGCCTCACGGCGCATGCCGTGGGCGTGGATGCGCAGTACGCGGTCGATGTCGACCCAGGATTCGCGGCCCTGGCTGTCCCAGGGCCCGGCGCCCAGGGGAATCCACTCGTGGTTGTTCTCCCGGCGTCGGCTGGTCAGCTGGACCGCCAGCAGGGTGTCCGCCTCTTCGCGGGCGACGACCAGGACCGGGCGGTCCTTGCCCCGGCCGTCGTTCTCCTCGTAGGGGACCCAGGTCCACACGATCTCGCCGGGGTCGGGCTCGCCGTCCGGGTCGGGTGCGTAACCGCAGTGCACGCGCCCTACGCGGCGGGGGTCGATCTCCACGGTGGCACCCGTGCCGTCCCGGCCGGGCGTGCCGGCCGGGGCCGGTATCTCTTCGTCTCTCAAGCTCACGGCCCAACTCTATTGCCGGGCAGCGCGCGTCGCGGACGCCACCGGCCTGTACCGCATGCGGGGGAACGGTCACTGCGAACAGGGCAGTTCACTCCATCAGGTGGAATAACCCCTCAGAGGTGGGTTTCCGCTCTTCAGGACGACATGGTTGCTGTTGTCCCAGCACACCATCACGCGTTCCCGGTTCCCGGAAAGGGGCTCAGGCATGTTCGGTCTGAAGGTGTCCAGCAGCTTGCTTCTCGGTGTCGTCCTCGCCGGAGGCGGCCACTTCCCCGCTCAGGCGGCCGCCGTGCCCGGCGACCCGCCCAAGGGTGTCGAACTCAAAGACGTGGAGCGGGGGGAGGCCCGGCTCCTGACATCCTCCACGAGCGGTGAAGGACGCCTGCCGCAGACGGCAGCCACCCGCCTTCCTTACCACTGCGTCGCGAGCGTGGACCGCCCGCACAACTCGAACACCACCCGGGCCACCATCAACGTCCACTTCGACACCAGGTGCCGTCGCGTCGCGCCGAACCTGAGCACGGAGGGAGCCCTCTACCGGTCCAGGTGGTACGGGTGGGAGCATCTGACGACCCGGCGGGGTACCAAGTCCAACTCGCGTCACCTGCGGGTCGTCGCTCCCAAGAGTTGCAGGCCCGGGGACCGTCACCGCTACCGCGGTCAGGCGAGGTTCTATGTGAGCGGTCCGGAGGGCAGGGGCTCCGCGCACGTGTACAACCAGAACGACAGCGAGATCACCTGCCGGGGATGAGCGAGGCCGTGCGCCGGGCGCGGCCGGCGGCAGCCGCCGTGCTGATGTGCGCTCTCGCGGGCTGCGCCACGGCTCCGAGTGCGCCGTCCGAGCAGTTGCTGCCGGTTCTTCCCGGCGCCCGGTGGGGTAGCGAATTTCCGGCTCCGGGCCTGCCCGGAGAGGAGCCGGGGGAGGAACTGACCACAGTGGCCGCACAGTGGCACGGCCGGATGGAGGTGCCGCCGCCTCGCACTCTGTCCTGGAATCCGGAACAGGTCCGGCCCACCGAGGCGGTAACCGTGACACTGACGGCACCGCGGGCACCCAGCTATGTCTCCCTCCTGGCCCACAGCCGTCTCGGACCGGGTGGCATCCCGGACGAGCGGGGCCAGTTGATTCTGGAGTGCGGAGCCGGGATCACCGACCCGGAGTGCAGCATCGTGCAGGAAGGGATCGGCGAGTACACCGTGCGGGCCCGTGCCGCCGAGCTCGCCGATCACCCGTTCCGCGTTCTGTACGTTCAGTGGGCTCCCGGCCGGCCGGAGGGCCAGGAGAGGTGGGTCTCGTGGCAACTGCCGACTGGCTAGGGTCGCCTCCGGCGGACGAGCCGTCGCTGACGATGTGGGCCCTGGCCCGCATGGCCTCGGTCGCCGGTGCAGCCGGGGCGGATGCGCCGCCGGTGCGGGCCCGGGTCCGCACCCGGGAAATCGATCGAGGCCTGCGGCTCGGCGGACGGTTCGGGGACCGGGTCCTGAGTGTCTCCGGTCCCGCGGAACCACGGGGCGCGGGCGGCGCGTCGGCGGAAACCTCCGAGGACGACGTGAGCGGCGTCCCCGGAGTGTCCGACGCGGAGGGGCCGGCCGACCCTGCGGTCACGGCCCTGTTCGATCCCGCGGTCCTGGTACGGGACTTCGCCCGGGTGCGTGCGGCACCGGCGGTCCGGCTGGGGCGCCCCTGCGTGGCCCTTCGGGTCCGGCCCCACCCGGTGTGGGCCGACCCGCACAGCCCCTGGTGCCCGCCCGGCGCCCGCGAGGCGAGGCTGGTGCTGGATGTGGCGACCGGCTGTCTCCTGGAAGCCGAACTGGTCACCTCGCGAGGGGTCGCCACCCATTGCGAGGTGGTGGAGTTCGCATCGGCCGCCGGGATGCCGGACGGGCCGGCGGCGGTGCGGGGCGGCGTCTGGCGGGCGCCCGCTCCCCGCGGGGCGGACGCGGCGGGCTGGGCCCTCGCCCGGATGGCGGTCACCCTGGCAGAGCCGTGCTCCGTGGCCGCCGAGGTCACGATGGCCACCGAGCCCCGCGACGTGACCTTCGACGGCCTGCCTTCCCCCGGTTCCTCGCGCCATTGGCGGGTGGGGGTCACCGGACCGGACGGCCTGCGCCAGGAGTTGCTGATGGGGGACGGTTATGACCCGCAGGACGTCCCGGTGCCGGTGGCCAGGCTGGCGGAACTGCTCACTCCCGGCCGTGTCGTCTCCCACCTCGCCGCCGTCTCGGCGCAGGAGGCGGAGCCGGAGGTGCCGGGGCCAGGTGTGCACATCACCGCCTCGGTCCGTCCCTGGCGGACCTTCCCGTTCGCCGCGTGGGCGCCGGAGGACGGCCTGAACTGCGCGTTCAGGGTCGACGCGGCCACCGGACTGCTGGTCCGGGCGCTTCTGCGAGATACGTCGGGAGACGTGCTCGCCGACTACCGCTGCACCGTGACCGGAACGGAACCCTGAGAAGGTCCTCCCCCGGGCGCTGCCGGACTCCGGGCGCTCCCCCGCCGGGCTCGCGGCCGGTCAGTGTCAGAGGCCCGGCCTAGCGTTCCGTTCCGTGATCGACCGGCCGCGGTGGCCGTTCGGGAGGGAGTCCGTCGTGCTGTCTGTCGTGCCCGGTACCAAGACCTACCTGGAGCTTTCCCAGGACGGTGGCGGTGCGCACAAGTTCTACGAAGTCACTGTGGACGGAACCACGGTGTCGGTGCGCTACGGGCGGATAGGGACCGCCGGCCAGCTGAAGACGTCCGCGTTCCCCACCGTGGAGAAGGCCCAGGCCGCCGCCGCGAAGAAGCTCGGCGAGAAGATGCGCAAGGGGTACGCACCCGCTGTGGAAGGCGCGCGGGCCGCGCGACCGGTCACTCGTCGTCAGACGGCCTCGGCACCGTCCACGGCCCGGGCGGTCGCCCCGGTGCTGTGGCGGTTCCGCACCGGTGCCTCCGCGTTCGGCATCCACATCGATGCCGACCGCTGCTGGGTGGGAAACCAGGCCGGCGACGTCCACACGCTGTCCCACTCCGGGGAGGTGCTGGCCCACTACCGGCTGCCGGACGGCGTCAAGTGTCTGGTGGCAGACGACTTCTGGATCTACGCGGGCTGCGACGACGGCACCGTGTACGACCTGTCGTCCAAGCTGCCGTTCGCGGCTTACGAGATCAGCGCGGATGTGGACATCTTCTGGCTCGACATCCACGAAGGCGTGCTCAACGTCGCCGACCGAGACGGCGGGCTGACCGTGATCGACCACGAGGACGAGTTCCAGTGGTCCCGCGGCAGCTCAGGAGATCACGCCTGGATGGTCCGCCGCGACGAGCGGGCTGTCTACCACGGTCATTCAGCCGGGGTGACCGCCTGGGCCACCGACGGCTCCGGGGAGCTGTGGCACACCCCCACCCGGGGAGGTGTTCTCTTCGGCTGGCAGGAGGCCGACTCCGTCTACGCGGGCACCGTCCGGCGCGTGGTCCAGCGGCTGTCCAAGCGGGACGGCGCGGTCCTCGCCGACTACCGGTGCGACGCGGCGGTCTACTCCTGCGCCACCGCGCCCGGGGGCCGCTACGTGTTCGCCGGGGACTCCGCGTCCTCTGTCTACTGCTTCGCGGAGGACGGCACCCGGCTGTGGAAGCTGAGCACCGGCGGCGGCTCGGCCCTGTCGATGCAGTACCGCGACGAGAAGCTCTACATCGTGACCACCGACGGATCGCTGGCCTGCGTCGACGCCAGTGAGGCGGCGATCGCCGCGGCCCAGGCCGGCACAGTGCCGGCGCCGGTCGACGTGAAGTCCGCGGCGGCGCTGCCCACCTACACACCCTCCGCCGAGGTGACGACGCTGGAGAGTGTGACGGCGGTGCCCGCCGGCGGGGTCGTGGTGGAGTGCGTCCAGGAAGGCTCCCGGCTGCGCATGCGGGTGACCGGCGACGGCTACGACCCGCAGTGGAACGTGCAGTTCCCCCGCCACATCCGGCAGCCCGGGGCACGCTACGTCGTCGACGCGCTGCATCCCGCGGCGGGCGGCTTCTACCGGGTGCGCGGCGAGATCCGCAGGCTGCTCTGACGTCCGTGCCGGCGGGCCGGGGCGTGTCCGGCCCGGCCCGGCCGCACGGGGGCTAGGTTGGCGCCATGGACGCCGACATCCCAGCGACCGTACCGGCGACGATGCGCGCCTGGGTGGTGAGCGGGCCCGGGCGGCTGGACGCCGTGGAGCTGCCCGTGCCGCAGCCGGCCGCCGACGAACTCCTGGTCCGTATCCGGGCCTGCGGGGTCTGCCGCACGGATCTGCACGTCCGTGACGGCGACCTGCCCCCGCACCGGTCCCCGGTGGTGCCCGGTCACGAGGCCGTCGGGGTGGTGGTCGCCGCGGGTCCGCTTGCCCAGGCGCACCCGGTTGGCAGCCGGGTGGGGATTCCCTGGCTGCGCCGGACCTGCGGAACCTGCCGGTACTGCGCACGGGGCCGGGAGAACCTGTGTCCGTCCTCCCAGTACACCGGCTGGGATGCGGATGGGGGCTATGCGGAGTACGCCACCGTGCCGGACGCCTTCGCCTACGCCCTTCCTCAGGGCTACTCCGACGCCGAGGTCGCACCGCTGCTGTGTGCGGGGATCATCGGGTACCGGGCGCTGCGCCGCGCCGAGGTGCCGCCCGGCGGGCGGCTGGGCATCTACGGCTTCGGCGGTTCGGCGCACCTCACCGCTCAGGTCGCTCTCGGCAACGGCGCGGTGGTGCACGTGCTGACCCGGTCGGAGGCCGCACGGGTACTGGCTCTGCGCCTGGGCGCGTCGTCCGCCGGCGAGGCGTACGGCCGGCCGCCCGAACCGCTGGACTCCGCGATCCTCTTCGCGCCGGTCGGCGACCTGGTGCCGGTGGCTCTGGAAGCTCTTGACGCCGGTGGGACGCTCAGCATCGCCGGCATCCACCTGACGGCCGTTCCGGAGCTGGACTACCAGCGGCACCTCTTCCGGGAGCGGACCGTACGCAGCGTCACCGCGAACACGCGGGACGACGGCCGGGCATTCCTCGCGGCCGCGGAGCGGCTCAGGATCGAGGCGACAGTCACCCCGTACCCATTCGAGCGGGCCGACGCGGCTCTGGACGACCTGGCCGCCGACCGGGTCGACGGAGCCGCCGTTCTCGTGCTGCCCGGCTCCGGCTGACGAGCGCCGTGAGGGGAGGGCAGGCGGCGGACCCGGGGGCATAGCCGGCCCCCGGGCCCTGGAGTGCCGCCCTGTGGCACGCCCGGCGCGGTCAGGAGGCGGGTCAGGTTCAGGGCGTCGCGCTCTGCCTTTGAGCCACCGGGCATCGAGCTGCCCGGGCCGGACTTGAACCGGCAATCTCGACGGCCTCGCCCGCCTCCGGGCGCCGGAGCGATGGGCGGCGCATGCTGAGTCTGGAGCGAGAGTCTGAGATTGAACGGGGCCCGCAGCTCTTGCGGCGCGGTCCCGCGTCGTCACGACAAGCTTCAGCGTCAGCTTGCGCTCTTGGCGCACCCCTCCGTTGCTCACGCACCGGAGGGGAGTCGGATGAGGCTACCCGAACAGGTAGCCGAAGACGGCCTCCCCCACCTTCCGGTCGGTGACTTCGCCGCCGTTGGCCTCCTCACGTGCGAACTTCACGGCCTGCTGAAGGTTTTCGATGCGCTCCAGCAGTTCGTTGACGCGGCGGGCGGGCAGCGCGCCGGAGAACTTCACCGTCGTCCAGTAGCCGACGGGGATGTCCTCGTAGTACACCTCGACCTGGGCAGGGTGCTTGTCGGTCGCCTCCGCCTTGACGTGGTTGCGCGGCACCTTCCTGGTGCGCACCGTCCGGACGGGGTCGGTCTTCCAGCAGTCCGTCGAGGGGTCCATGTTCCAGGATTCGGCGGCGTCCAGAACCGGGAGCCTGCGCAGGAACGAACCCAGCTCCGCGAGCTGCTTCTCCAGGAACAGCAGGTAGGAGACGGGCACCTCGCGCAGCAGGGTACGGCCTTCGACCGTGACGTCCGCGCGGGCCGCGCAGTTGGCCCAGTCCTTGGTGGCGGTCACGTCGAACAGGCGGGTGAGGGTCTTCGCGTTGTCCCGCAGCACGTCCTCGGCCTTGACCTGGACCCTGGTCGACTCCGGCGGCAGCTGCTCGCCGTCCTCGTCCTTCGGCTGGTAGGTACGCGAGATGCCGGCCAGCAGGGCGGGCTTGGTCAGCCCGTGCCGGACGGCCGCCAGGTCCTGCTGGGACTTGGACTTGACGCCCTTCTCCACTGCGATGATCTGATTGAGTTTCGCCACGGCACGAACGGTAGCCGGACGCCCCGGAGCGGCACCACGGCTTTTCGATCAGCCTCCCCGGCCTCCCGTTCCGCCCCGCCGGCCTTGTGGAAGACCAGCAGGTATCTCCGGAAGGGCAGTCTGCGGAGTGTGTGGCCGGGCAGCAGCCGCGCCGCCCAGGGTCCTGGCGCCCTGCGGCATCTGCCGCATCAGCATCCGGTGGCAATGATCGTTGTGGCCGAACCGCACGGTCCGGCCACGTCACAGCCTGGTGTCCTCGGTTCCCGGCGACTGTCAGGCCTGGTTCCTCGACACATAGACGGTGTTGGCCGAGGTGCCGCCCTGGAGGGGGTTGTCGAACTCGACGACGTGTGTCTCCGTCCCGGCAAAGACACCGGCCAGCACGGCCTCGAACTCTCCGTCCGGCGGGTCGTTGGACCACAGGGCGAAGACGCCGCCCGGAAGCAACCGCCCAGCCAGGGCCCGCAGGCCCTCGGGGGTGTAGAGCGCGGCATGACCGGGGTGCAGGACGTGCCGGGGCGAATGATCGATGTCGAGCAGTACGGCGTCGAAGCGGTGATGCGGGCTGTCCGGGTCGAAGCCCACCTCGCCGGGCTCCCCCATGGCCAGCGAGAAGAAGTCCCCTTGCACCAGGCGGCATCGGGGGTCGTGGGTCAGCCCGGCCCCCAGCGGAACCAGGTGGCGCCGGTGCCAGTCGATCACCTCGCCGAGTGCGTCGACAACGATCAGCGAGGCGACCCGCTGATCCTCCAGCACGGTGCGGGCGGTGTAGCCGAGTCCGAGACCGCCCACGACGACATCCACCGCGTCGCCCGCCAGCGCGGCGAGACCGAGCCTGGCGAGTTCGACCTCGCCCTCGACGAACTGGCTGGACATCAGGAACTCGTCACCAAGCTTCACCTCGAACACGTCGGTGCCGCTTGCCGGGTCCCTGCGCCGGCGCAGGCTGATCTCCCCCATGGGAGTGGGGCGCCAGTCGATCTCCTCGAAACGCTTGCTCATCCGTCCTGTCCCTCTGCCGCTCTTCGCGCGGCGCTCACTCGCTCTTCAGCCCGCCGACAGCATCGCACGGGACCTCAGGAAGCGCTGATGGCGGGACTTCAGCTCAACCCTTCCATCGTTTGCAGCTGCCCCAATTCGTCGACACGACTGAACGACGTACGGTAGCCATCATGACCATCCGCCCAGCCGGAATGCACCAGATACCACTCATCAGCCAGCGCTTCCAGTTGGCGCCTCGAACAGTTCTCTCCTCCTTCTGCAATTCCTCTTGGATGCACCCCTTCTCACCGTCGAGCCAACCTTGAGCACGGATGTCAACCTCAAGCCCCGGCCCGTTTCGCGGTTGTAAGTGTGTCATGACGCGGGGTGTTCGTCCCTGGCCCGGGCGCCCGGGGCCACGGTTGTCCGCGCGGCCGGAAGGGGACGGGGGGAGCGCGGGCTACCGCGTCCGGCTGCGCGACGATGCGCTTCAGGGCGTCTCCCTCCCTCCGCCGGGTGAGGAGTCGAAGGCATATCCTCTGCAACAGGAAGGCACCGAGTGGTGCACTCTGAGTGATGTGCGGGTAGGACGAATGCGCCGGTCCACTCCGGCCGGCGAGCCGTGCGTCCTCTCGGAGGTGGCCCCATGGCGGACCCTCAGGCCCCTGACTCTTCCGACCCCTCCGGCTCCGGACGGCAGCATCCGCCCCCGGGGGCTGACGCGGCCGACGCCGCTTCCGCGACCGCCCCGGGGGGCGGCCTCGTGCCCCGGCAGCGAACCGGTCCGCCTCCGGAGGGGGAGCGGCCGGGAACCGGTCCCGAGCCTGACCCCGGTCCGGGGCAGGGCACCACCGCGGGCCGCGGCGCGGGCCCCGGCGACGGGACTGACCGGCAATCCTGGCACAGGCGGTTGCGCCGGGTTCCCCGACTGCGGATGTGGTCCGTAGTGGGCGGCATTCTGGTGGCGGCCCTCACGGCCGGGCTGGTGGAGCTGACCACCGGCGCCGTCGGAAAGTTCCTGGCCGACGACGAGCCGGCCGGCTGTCCGGGGACGGACTGCGACGGGCGGGATCCGCAGGTCGCGGGTTGCGGGGCTGACGCCTCCACCGTCCAGCCGGCGGAGGACAATCCCGTGAGTCTCCAGATCCGGCACAGCCCTCGGTGCCACGCGGTGTGGGGACGCATCCTCGACGGCGAACCAGGGGACCGGGTGACGCTGGAGGTCGCGGGCGGCAGCCGGAAGGAAGCCGAGATCCGCTGGGACGGGGACGTGTTCACCAACATGGCCGGGGTCGCCAACGACGCCTTCGAGGTCACCGTCTGCGCGCTGCCCACCCGCGAGGAGGACCGCACGGGAACGTGGGAGTCGTACTGCATCAGTGCCTCGCACAGCTCGCCCTGGAGGTGAGGGGTCCGCTGCCCTCGGCGCGCGGTGTGCCGTGTCAGCGGGAGCCGGACGGAGCCCGCAGGTCCGCGAGGACCTCCCGGGCCGCGCGGGCGCCCGAGGCGAGCGCGCCCTGCACGGATCCGGTGGCCCGGTGGTCCCCGCAGACGTAACGGCCGCCGCCCAGCCGGGTGGTCCGGCTCAGCGGCTGCGGAGGCGGCATGGCGGGCAGTGCGCCGGGGACGGTGCGGGCGGCCACGGGTTCCCAGGTGGTGGTATCCGTCCGGTACATCATGGCGAGCCGGTCCAGCACCTCCTGTCGCCGGCCCGGAGTGTCCGGGCCGAGCACGGAGGTGGAGATCAGGGCGCGGCCGGGAGGCGCGTAGCCGGGTGCCACCCGGCTGATCACGCAGGTGTTCAGGAGTTGACGGCGGGCACTGTCGATCAGCAGCACGGGATCGTCCAGCGGAGCGGTGCCGGTCACGTGGTAGTACGTGGTCACGGTCCGGGTGTGCGGTACCTCCAGGCCGGGCAGCAGCCGGGCGGCCTCGGCAGGGCCGGTGGCCACCACGGTCCTCGGGGCGGGGAGTTCGGCGCCGTCGGCCAGCAGCAGGCCCTTCTCCGTCAGTTCCCGGACCGGCGTGCCGAGCGCCACCGTTCCCGGTGGCAGCGCGGCGGCGAGCTGCTCGGGGACGGCCTGGACTCCCCGGGCCGGGAGACAGAGGGTGCCTCGCAGCATGCTGCGCCACACCAGATGGAAGACACGTGCGGAGGTGGCGAGTTGGTTCTCCAGGAAGACTCCTGAGAAGAACGGCAGGAAGAAGCGCTCGGTCATCCCCGGTGAGAAGCCGGCGTCCGTCAGAGCCTTCCGCATCGTGCGGTCGGGGGCGCGTTTCAGCGTCCGGGAAGGCCCCGCCGCGTCCCGTACGGACAGGCGGGCCAGCGCCAGGAGATCCCGGGCCGTGGCCAGGCGTCCGGGGATCAGTCCGGCCGCGTATCCCGGCCGAGGGAAGGGGGCGCCGATGCGGACATGGCCACGGTCGGTCACCGCGATCACGCCGCGGGTGAAGGGCCGCAGACCGAGGTCCTTCAGCCGCAGCCGGGCCCTGACCTGCGGGTAGCCGGTGTTGAACACCTGGAAGCCCCGGTCGAGGAGGAAGCCGTCGTGCCGGTCGGTCCGCATCCGGCCGCCCACCGCGTCGGCCCCCTCGATCACGCGGACGGCGAGGCCGGCGGCCACCAGGTCGGCTGCGCAGGCCAGCCCGGCGAGGCCTGCGCCCACCACCAGCACGTCGGGGCGCCGCCGGGGGCCGGAGGGGTGCGGCCCGGTGCGCAGGGAGCCGCCGGCGCCATGTCCGGTCGGGGAAGGCATGGACCGATCCTCCCCCGCGGACCGGCGGGGGACCGTGCGCGACACCCTCGGGCCGCGTACGTCCCCGCCGTCGTCCGGCTTGCCGAGGCCGGGAGCGGGCACCCGGCACCGGAGAACAGGCCCCCTCTTCGTGGAGTCGGCATGGCAGCGGTGCACAGGTCCCAAGGCATGGGCTCCCGCGGCCTGGGGATCCCTTCACTTCTGGTGTTCGTCGGGCTCTGCTACGCGGTGGCCGCCATCGGCGGCATCGCGAGCGCGGACGCGGGGGAGGTCTACCGCGGCCTCGACCGGCCGCCATGGGCTCCGCCGTCGTGGCTCTTCGGACCGGTGTGGACCGTCCTGTACGGAATGATCGGGGTCTCGGCCTGGCTGATCTGGCGGAAGGCCGGTGCCGCGGCCCGGACTCCCCTGATCTGGTGGGGTGTGCAGCTGGCAGTCAACCTTGCCTGGACTCCCCTGTTCTTCGGCGCCGGGGAGTACGGCCTGGCGCTGGCCGACATCGGACTGCTGCTGGTGGCGGCCGGGGTCACCGTCGTCCTGTTCCGGCGGGTGCGCCCGGCCGCCGCCGCCCTGCTGCTCCCCTACGTGTTGTGGGTCGGCTACGCGGCCGCCCTGAACCTGAGCATCTGGCTCGCCAACACCTGACGGAACGAAGGGCAGCCGCGAGGAGGTGACGGAGAACACATCCGGTACGGGCTGGTCCGGCTTGCCTGCCGGAGCTTCGCGGCGTAAGCCGGAAGACGGCCACCCGCCCGGACGGCGGTTCCCCCACCGCCACGGGCAAGTAGGGGGGCTGGGGACGGCCGTTGTCCGGACCGGATGACGGAAGTCGCCCCAACTTGTGGCCCGAAGGATATCGACAGCACCGCGGGGTGCTGTGCCAGGATGCGCTGACGGGTTCCGGCCCCGAGGAAGCCGGGGCCCGCAGGAGCGACTTCGAGGAGAGTTATGCCCCCCACCGAGCACATCCGGTCCCGGTCGGGCCACACCGGTTCCCCGGGTGGTGACCGGGCGGTAGTCGCCTCCTCGTACGAGTCCCGTGGTCTTCCCGGCGGTGACCCGGGCGCGAGGGTCGCCGGGATGGTCCAGGTCCGCGACGAGCAGGCCGAGGGCACCCCTCGGCTGATCCTCACGCCCGCGGGCTGGGCGGTCATGGCCTCCTGACGGAGACGGGGCGATCGCCCGGAGCAGGTCCGGACGGGCCCGGGACGCAGCGGTCGAGGCCGCGGCGTCCCGGGCCCGTCGGCGTTCACGGAGAGGCGGCCGGGCGCGGTGGCCGCCGTGCCGGAACGTCAGATGTGCGGGGGCGGCACCCTCTCGTAGGCGGCCGGCTCGCTCGTGCCGTTCGGAGCGGCAACGGTGACCTGCGTCACGCCCGCGGGTCCCGGCTGGGCGACCGCGGTGAGGACGGTGTCGGAGACGACGGTGAAGGCGACCGGCCCGCCGTCGAGGCGCACCTCGGTGGTGCCGGTGAAGCCGCTGCCGGTGAGTGTGACGGTGTCGCCTCCGGTAGTGGACCCCCGGGCCGGGGTGACGGTGCGCACGGACGGGCGCGGTGTGTAGCTGTAGAGGTGGGGAGCGCATGCGCTGCCCCCCGGCGCGGCGACGGTAAGGGACACGCTCCCGGTGCCCGGCGGCACGACGGCGGTGATCCGCGTGTCGGAGTCAACCGTGCAGGACAGGGCCCGGGCATCTCCGACGTACACCTGCGTGACCGAAGTGAAACCGGTACCGCTGAGCGTGACGGTCGTACCGCCGCCACAGGGGCCCTCGGCGGGAGTGAAGGAGCTCACGGCCAGGGCCGGGGGCACCTTGGCCGGGGCCTTCGGCGTGTCGGCCGGTCGCCGCGGTTCGGAACCATGATGCACGTGGGCTCTTCCCTTCGTATGACAAGTCGGACCGGCCCGGCAGGTTGCCGGGCCGGGACCTACCGCCGCGTTCAGCGGGGATCGCTGCCGTGCTCGGCGGCGAGGTGAGGGCGCCCGGCGGGCGCCACCGTCAGACTCCCGGGCCCGCGAGGTAGGTGAACCCGCCCACGAGCGTGTCGGAGCCTCCCTCGGTGGAGACCACGACATCCACCGTGCCGGTCCCCGGCGGGGTCACAGCGGAAATCGAGGTGTCGGAGAGGACGGTGAACGGTGCGGCGGCCCCGCCGAACGTCACCTGGCTTGTCTCGGTCAGGCTCGTGCCGGTGATGGTGACGGCGGTGCCCCCGGCCTCCGGGCCCTCGGCCGGGTCGACGGAAGTGACCACCGGGGCGGCCACGTAGGTGTAGGAGAGGCCGTTGGTGGTGCCCCCTGCCGTGGTGACGGTGATGGCCACCGAACCGGCGGTGCCCGCGGGTGCCACGACGGTGAGCTGATTGTCGGAGACCACAGTCGGCGTCGCGTTCGTGGCGCCGAAGGCCACGTTGGTGGCGCTGGACAGCCCCGTCCCGGTGAGGGTGATGGTCTCGCCGCCGGCCGTGGACCCCGTGGTCGGACTCAGCGACTGCTTGAACGGCGCCCCGACGTAGTAGAACGGCACCGGGTTGCTTGTGCCTCCCGGGGTGGTCACCGTGACGGGCGCCACGCCCGAGCCCGCGGGGGAAACCGCTGTCACCTCGGTGGGCGAGACGTTGACGATGTCCGTCGCCAGACGGGTGCCGAAGCGCACCGCGGAGGTGTTCGACAGGTTCGTGCCGGTGATGGAGACCGGAGTGCCTCCGCCGGTCGAGCCCTGATTCGGTGTGATGGGCATGAGTGCCTCCTCGCCCGGAATGCCGTACATTGCCGGGCATGTGATGGGTGTTCGTCCGAGCCCGCGCACAGCCTCGCCCGTGCCGTTGCCCCGGCGACGGGGAGGCGTTCCGGCTGTCCGGGCTTCCCGGTGTGGGAAGCCCGGACAGCCCTTCCTTCTCCTGCTGGAACGTCAACTGCTGGCGTGCACAGGGCAATGCTTCCGCCGGGGCAACAGCCGGACACCCCGCACCGGGCTTTCCATGCTTACGAGCGAGCGCGCGAGGCCCGGACAGGGCGTGCACGGCCGCCCGGGCGGGCGGGGCTCACGCGTGCGGACCGTCGTCCGCCTCGCGGAACGGCCGGGCCGGTACCCGCGCGGCGATGACCGCGATGTCGTCGCGCCCGGTGACATCGGACTCGGCCAGCAGGGTGTCGCAGAAGGCCGCCAGGGGGGCGGTGGCGAGCGCGGATGCCTGCCTGCTGAGCCGGGACAGGCCGCGATCGAGGTGCTCGCCCGGGTGCTCCACCAGGCCGTCGGTGAAGAGCAGCACGGTGCTGCCGGGCGGCAGGGGCTCGACGGTGCTGGGACGCTGGTCGGGCCGGGCCAGGCCCAGCAGGACGTCCATGGCGTCCTCCAGGTAGCGGGTGCGGCCGTCCTCGGTGACCAGCAGCGGTGGCGGGTGGCCGGCCACCGAGTAGCGCAGCCGCCAGTCCTCGCCGGGGCGTCCCTCGACCAGGCCGAGGATGCAGGTGGCCGTCGCCTCCTCGGGGTCGAGGGTCTGTGTCGCCTTGTCCAGCCGGCGCAGGATGTCGCCGGGCGGCTCCTGACGGTCGGCTGCCAGCCCGCGGAGCATGTTCCGCAGCTTGCTCATGGTGACGGCGGCCCCCAGGTCGTGCCCTGCCACATCGCCGATGATCAGGGTGGTCACGCCGTTCGGCAGGACGAACGAGTCGTACCAGTCACCACCGACCTCGGGGGCCGCCGGGCTGGGCAGATAGCGGGCGACGATCTCCAGGCCCGGAACCCGGGGCGGGTCGGTGAGCAGGCTGTGCTGGAGGGCCAAGGAGACTCGCTGGGTACGGTGCAGGCGCACGGCATGGGCCAGCGGGGCGTGCTCGACCAGTTCACGCATCAGGACGATGTCGTCGGAGGAAATCGGGGGGCGGTCACCGGCGACGACCGCTGTGACGATGGCCGCCACGGCTCCGTCGACCAGGACGGGCAGCACCGCGGCACTGTGTGCTCCGGCGGCCTTCAGCCAGGGGACCGTACTGGGCGGCGCCAGGCTCTCGGGGATCTCCTCGGGCACGATCTTCGCGTGCGCCGGACGCCGTTCCCGGAACACCTGGGCGAATACGCTCTCCGGCGGCATCCGCTCCTCACCTGCCGTGGGCAGACCGGGCGGCAGACCGGGACGGACCGCGGAGGCGACGCGGTCGAACACCACGGTGCCGTCGTCCAGCGGCTGTTCGGAAGGGTCCGGGAGCAGGTAGATGCCGCCGGCGTCCGCGAGTTCGGGCACGATGATCTCGATGACCGCGGCGCAGGCGTCCTGCACGCTCTGCGAGTGGGTGACCACGGTCGCCGCCCGGGCCAGCAGGTCGTTGCGGCGGTCCTGCAGCCACTGGTCCTCGTGATCGGTGCAGGCGACCGCCCATTCCACCACTGTGCCGTTCTCCCGGACCGGCACGGCGCGCAGCAGGTAGTGCCGGTAGGAGCCGTCCCGCAGGCGGAGCCGGTAGACCTCCTCGAACAGGCCGAACGGACTGCGCAGGGCATGGAACCAGGCTTCCGACAGCCGGTCCCGGTCGTGCGGATGGACCGCCTCCAGCCATCCATGACCGCGCAGCTCCTCCCAGGTCTGGCCGGTCACCCGCTCCCAGGCTGGACTCCTTTCGATGACCCGGCCTTCGGGATCGGTCACCCAGAGCGTCTGCATGCTCGTCGCCAGGAGACTCTCGAAACGGCGGACCGTGCGGCGGCGCTCCTCGGCGAGGACGTGGACACGGTCGGCTGCGGCGACCCGCTCGGTGACATCGACGCCGATGACCAGCACGCCTCCGACCTGTCCGGTCGCGTCGGCTGCCACCGGGGAGAGGGTGAAGTCGAAGAAGACCTCGCGCTCCCCGTCCCCGGGGCGCCGCACGACGACCGGTTCGTCCGACAGGGGAAGCGGCCCCCCGCCTGCCAGCACGCGGGTGAAGCGGTCCAGGTACTCGTCGTCCGGGAGGTCCGGGAAGAAGTCGCCCAGGAACGAGCCCGGGGGCCGGTCGCCTGTCACGGCGCGGCAGAGCTTGTTGGTGTAGAGGACGGCGTGCCCGGAGCCCCACGTCACCGCCACCGCCACCGGTGCGTCGTCCAGCGCCCGCAGTGCCATGCCCGGCACTGCCTCGCGTGCCTCCCTGTCCATATCACCCATCTGCCGCTCCCGGACGCGCCGCCCGCACACTCGATGGTCCGGTTCACTGCACCCCCGGAGAGGTTCCGGCGGCTCATCCCATTGTCGGCCCATTTTTCCCGGTATGCCACCTTCGTAGGCCCCTGGGGCGCGCCGGGAGGCCCGGGCGGTGCTCAGTCGTCGTGGGTGATGCCGGCGACACGGTCCCGTTCGGCCTGGACCGCGATGGGCGGGTCCGGATCCCAGTCGGAGGGCCGGGGCGGCTCCGGGCCGTCCGCCCCCAGGCGCATCAGCCGCTCCTGCCGGACCACCCGGTAGGTACGGCCGGCGACGCCGATCTCGTCGAGGCGCTCACGGCGCATCCGGGCGGTGGCCCGCACGGCCGTCCTCAGTTCTCTGCGGGTCAGCGGCCTGCCCCGCGGCCCGTGGACGCCGTAGCTGCGAGCCATGACGTCCCGGATCTCCTGGGGCATCTCCGGAGGCCGGCGGCGTCCGGCGGCCGGCCGGACGAATTCCGGGGCGAGGACTTCGTAGCGCAGCGCCAGGCCTTCCCGCGCCTCCTGCGGTGTGTCGCAGCCCGAGGAACGGAGAAGCCACCCCTCCTCCTGCTTTTCCAGGACGGCGAACGCGGGCGGAAGCAGCACGCCGCCCGGGTGAGTGCGCAGCGCCCGCGCGGAGGCGGCGGAGACGTCAGCGGGGACGTCAGCGGCCGGCAGGACGAACTGCAGGAGGTCATAGGTGAGGATCGCCTCGGCCATGCCCTTGCCCGCGGTCGGATCGAGGAGGAAACCGGTGACCGCAGAGGGCCCGCCGGACTCCCCGCGCAGCGGGTCGGGGTCGGTGGGGCGGGGCGGTTCGGGACCGTCCGGTCCCATGCGCAGGAACGTCTCCGCCCGGGCGATGCGGAACCTGCGGTCCCGGACGGTGAGGTCGTCCCGCTTCTCACGGTCCATCAGCGCGGCTCCCGCGAGCCAGTCACGCTCCGCGGGGCCGTCCCCGGCGCGGGCAGCCGCTTCCGCGCGCATGCGGCACACGCGTCCGAGGCCGTCCCGGCCGCCCTGCGGGGTGTGGTCGCCGAAGCTGATGATCCGCCACCGGCTGTCCACCTCCTGCTCGGTGACGGCGAAGACGGCTCCGCTCGGCCGGAGGCCTGGGTGGCTCTCGCGGGCCTGCCAGGCCTCCACATCGGCGATCGCCCGCACCGGCTCCTCGAGCCGGGTGACGTGGATGATGCGGTGAGGCTCCGGGAGTTCCACAGCGTCATCGTTCATGCACGCATTGTGCTCCATTCGGCTCCGCTGTCGCACGCGGCCGGATCGTCCCTCGCCCGGGCCGCGTACGCACCGCACAGCCGTGCGGGATTGCGTGAACTGCGTCAAGGGCTTCCTGGCGGTGTGTGCGTTCGTCTGTGTACTGTGGTACGCCGTGGGAGTCCTGGCATGTCAGCCGCCAGGGGCCGAGGTTCCGACTGCCGCCTGGAGTACCGCGAGATGCCCGCCGCACCCGAACCTTCCGTCTCCGTCACCCTGGCCGAGATCGCCCGGCTGGCCGGCGTCGGGCGCGCCGCCGTCAGCAACTGGCGCCGCAGGCACGCCAGTTTCCCTGAGCCGGTGGGCGGCACGGACACCAGCCCGCAGTTCGCGCTCACCGACGTACAGCAGTGGCTGAGCGCCCGGGGAAAGCTCAAGGAGGCCGGCAGCCGGCTCGAGTGGCTCTGGCCGCAGTTCGAGGCGCTGGGCGACCGTGACACCACCGGAAACCTTATCGCCTCCTTCGGCACGGCCGCGCTCGGCCGGGACCCGGCAGACACCGGGGAACGGTCCGGCCCGCGGCGACGAGTGGTGGAGGAAGCCCTGAGGGCGGCGGGGCCGGACGGCGGCCGGGAGGCGTTCGCCTTCCTGCTCGATCGCTGGCTCACGGCCCACGTCCGGCAGATATCGGTCACTCCGGCTCCGCTGGCCCGGCTCATGGTCGCCGCTCTCGCGGCCTCCCGGCCCGGGACGACCCCCCGCACTGTGCTCGACCCGGCCTGCGGAGCGGGCGGCCTGCTGCTGGCCGCCGCCCGGCACTGGGGGACGCCCGGCGACGGGCCTCGCCTGCTGGGGCAGGAGCGCGACCCGGTCCTGGCCCGGCTGGCCGCCGTGCGCCTCGCCCTGACCACAGCGGACGTCGGTCAGCCGGTGGGCCCGGGGGCGGACATCCGCGCCGGCGACACGCTGCGCGCGGATGCCTGGCCGGACGAGACCGCCGATGCCGTCCTGAGCAACCCGCCGTTCAACGAGCGTTCCTGGGGCCAGGAGGAACTGACGACCGATCCCCGGTGGGTGTACGGGCACCCGCCGCGCACCGAGCCCGAGCTCGCCTGGGTCCAGCATGTCCTGGCCCACCTGGCCCCCGGCGGCACGGCGGTCGTGGTGCTGCCCCCGGCGGCGGCGGCCCGGCGGGCCGGGAGGCGGATCCGCGCGGCCCTGCTGCGGGGCGGGGCGCTGCGCGCGGTCATCGCCCTGCCACCGGGCGCCGCACCGCCGCACGCGGTGGCGCTCCAGCTGTGGCTGCTGTACAAGCCACGGCCCGGCGAGACCGCGGGAGCCGGCAGTTCGCTGCTGTTCGTCGACACCGCACGCCCGGCCGGGGAGGAGGCGCCCGGCGGCGGAAAGCCGGTGATCGACTGGGAGAGCCTCGGCGTCGCTGTCCCGGCAGCGGTGGGAGCTCACCTCGGCGCCACGGACGGCGCCGGCCCACCGGCCGGCAGCACGGCGGTACCCGTGATCGATCTGCTCGACGACCAGGTCGACCTGACCCCGGCCCGGCACGTTCCCGCCGCCGCGGTGGCGGCCGGCCGACAGCTCCGGGACTCGTGGCGCGAGTTCGGGGCCCGGCTGCGGGAGCTGCGGGAGACGGCCGAGGTCCTCGCCGGTCTCCCCCTCGACCACGACGGACCGGACACCCGCAGCATCACGGTGGAAGAGCTGGAGAGGGCCGGGGCGCTCACCCTGCACAGCGGACGGACACCGCGCGCGGGAACCGTGCAGGGCGGGCAGGCGCCGGACGGGGCAGTCCCGCTGCTCACGGTCGCGGACCTCATGGCAAGCCGGTCGCCCGCGGCGTGGCTGACCACCGCGGATGCCGCCGCGGAACCGGACGGGCCGGCGGTGACCGCCGACGGGGATGTCGTGGTCGCGGGCACCGCACGGGCCTTCGACGCCTGGGTGGAGCGGACCGCGCCCGTCGCACTGGGACCACAGCTGCATCTGCTGCGCACCGACCCGGCCGTGCTCGACCCCTGGTTCCTGGCCGGCTGCCTGCGCGCCCCGGCCAACGGCAGACAGGCCGGCTCGCACGCCTCCACGGCCTCGCGGGTCAACGTCCGCCGGCTGCGGGTGCTGCGGCTGCCGCCGGCCGAACAGCGCCGGTACGGCGAGGTGTTCCGGCAGCTCCACCTGTTCGAGCGGTCCTTGCGCGAGGCCGGCCGGCTGGGCGGCGGACTGGTGGCGGGTATGAGTGACAGCCTGGCGGCGGGGCGGCTGACCGCGGACTGACTCCCTGCGGGCCCCGGCGTCCGGAATCCGTCGCACACGTCTGCTGCCGCGGTCCGCGGCCACGCAGCACGTCAGGGGCCCCGGAACCGCGGCCGGACATGGCCTCGGGCAGAAAAACCCGCCGGTAATCCGGTGACGGAAAGGCGGCGCCGGGGTGGCCGGGGCCACCTTTCGGCCGCCTTTCGGCCGCCCTTCGTTTTCCCCGCGTTCACCCTTTCCCTGCCATGCGTGCGGACCTATCATGGGAGCGCTCCCGCACTTTTACCCCCACGCATCCCGGGCAGAGAACCGGCCGGCCGGCGCACAACCTGCGCCCGCCGCGCCGCCCGCCCGGCACGGGAGTGGCCGCATTCGCTCACGTCTCCCCGCACGGGCATACGCCACCGAGAACGGAACCCGGCATCGGAGCCAGTTTCCGGCATTCCGGGATGCGGGACAACTCCTCCTGCCGCCCTGCCGGAGAGATCGCCGGCCCCGGGCAGCTCCACGCACAGCGTTTCCCTTTGCGGACCCTTAGCGCACTGCGGTGACAGCGGTCCGCGGAATTCTTTCGGCAAGGCCGGCGACGGTTCCAGCCGGCTGCGACCACCACAATGATTGGAGAGCCATGTACGGTGCTCTTGCCGCGGGAGGTGCGCTGGTGGCGCTGTTCGCCTCGGCGCTGCCCAACCAGCTCACCGATCCTCCCTACTTCGCCGACGCTCCGGAAGACGGGATGGTGATCGAACTGGTCTCCGTCTACGGTTCCGGTTGTCCGGAGGGTTCGGCCGCGGTCGCCGTCTCGCCGGACAACACCGCCTTCACCGTGACCTACAGCGAATACCTCGCGCAGGTCGGGGTCGGCGCCAAACCCACCGACTTCCGCAAGAACTGCCAGCTCAACCTGGCCGTGCGGGTCCCGCAGGGCTTCACCTACGCCGTCTTCGGCGTCGACTACCGGGATACGCCTATCTGGAGGACGGCGCGACCGGTACTCAGCAAGCCAGCTACTACTTCCAGGGCTCCCCCCAGACCTCCACCTCCGTGCACGCCTTCGACGGACCGATGAACGACAACTGGCAGGCCACCGACGAGGTGGAGGCCGGCGCGGTCGTGTGGGCACCGTGCGGCGAGATGCGCAACTTCAACATCAACACCGAGCTGAGGGTGAGCGCCGGAACCTCGAACCCCTCGGAGACCACCAGCTTCATGGCCATGGACTCCACCGACGGCGATGTGAGCACCACCTACCAGCTCGGCTGGAAGGAGTGCCCGGCCGATGGCGGGGACCCGCAGCCGCCTCTGGTGAGGCGCTGACCCGCGGCGCACTCCCCTGCGCCGCGTACCGCCCCGTCACGGGGCCCGGAACGACAGACAGCGGCCTCCCCCGCGTCTCCGACACCGGAAGCCGGACCGGTCCTCCGGGACGGGACGGAATCCCGTGGCCCCGCCGCGGTTCGTGAGGCCCGCCGGCGGGGCCGCGGAACGGCGTCCGCCGCCCGCGGCCGGGCCGTGACAGCGGCCCGGGCGGCGGTTAGCGTGGCCGGATGACGGAACACCGCTTCCAGACGTACGAGGAGTTCTGGCCGTACTACGTGGCCATGCACTCCAAGCCGGCCACCCGGTGGGTACACCTCACCGGGACGCTCACCGGGCTCGCCCTGTCGGCCTGGGGGGCGGTGAGCGGCCGCCGCCGGCTGCTGCCCGCGCTGCCGGTGCTGGGATACGGGTCCGCGTGGACGGCCCACTTCCTGATCGAGGGCAACAATCCGGCGACCTTCGGGCATCCGGCCTGGTCACTGCGGGGGGACGCCGAGATGATCCGGATGATGCTCTCCGGGCGGGACGCGGAGCTCTCCGAGATCGCCGGGAAGTGGCTCGCCGGACACCCCGAGGACCGGCCCTCCCGTTAGCGGCCTGGGGCCGCTGCCGGAAGGGCCGGCCGCCCGGGCCGGGCCGTCCGCTGCCGCGGGCCGGGCCGGTGACCGGCGGGCGGCCCGGGTCAGCCCCGGGGCCGCCGGGTGAGGTGGTAGCCGCCGATTCCGGCCAGGGCACCGAGAATGCCACCGGCCGCGGTCCACAGCCAGCGATCCGACCACCAGCCGCCGGACCAGCCGCCATCGGGCTCGGTCAGGGCGGCGGCCTCCTGCGCGTCCACGGCGTCCGCCTCCCGTTCCTCGTCCTCCCGCTCCGTGCCGTCTCCCTCGGCTCCGGCGCGCAGGGTCTGGACGAGCGGTGCGGGCAGGTCACCGCCGGTGGCACGGGCGCCTCCCGCCTCCTCCACCTCGGTCTCGACCTCGGCCAGCACCGGCAGTCCGAGGTCCTTCTCGGGCAGTTCCACGGCGGTCAGCCGGAGGTAGTAGGCGCCGGGCAGCGGGTCGTTCGACCACGGCTCGGCCCACGGCCGTACGGTGCGCAGCGTGCAGGTGAGCGTCACGGAACCGGCGTTCTGTGCCGCCTGCGCGGACGGTTCTCCCGCGACGCAGGGCTGGCGGCGGCGCAGACCGTCGTAAACGTCGAGCTGCCAGGTGGCGGGCCCGCTGCGGATCCCCGTGTCAGGGAAGGTGACCGTCGCCCGTGCGGTGGCGTCCTGGCCGGCCCCGGCGGGGAACACCCAGTACAGGTAGTCGCCGGTGGAGGCCCTGGCGGTGCCCCGCCAGCCCAGTTCCAGGGCTGTGGCGTTCCGGAAGGTGGTGCCCGCCTCGGTCGGCTCGGCCTCGTTCCCGTCCTGCTGTTCCCGCTGTCCCTCCTCGGGCTCGTCCTCGGCGGCGGCCGGGCCCGCTCCGGACAGCAGAAGCGCGCCGGCCAGCAAGGTGGTGGCCAGCGCCCGAGCGGTGCGCGCGGCGCGGCGGGCGTGCGTGATCGTCGTCATCAGAACGCCCTCCGGATGAAGCCCCACAGCAGTCCGGCGAGCAGGCCGGTGACGGTCAGCAGCGCCAGGGGCACCCAGCCGCGGGCGAGGCCGTAGGCGGCGGCGTCCACGTGCGCGTCGGGGGCCGCGGCGAGGTCGACGGTCAGCTCGACGGGCATGCCCGGGGTGCGCTGGACGGACTCGGGTGCGGAGAAGGAGGTGCCGACCTCCAGGCAGACGGTCTGTTCCTCCTCGGCGGCCGAGGGGTAACGCAGACCGGTGGAGACGACGTCGGTGCGGCCGTGGCCGGCTTCGCTGCCGCGCACCAGTTCGTGGCCGTCCTCGTCCAGGGCGCGCAGCAGTACGCCGTAGTCGCGGTCGACGGGGCGGTCGGCGGCGACGCTGACCGAGGCACGCACTTCGCGTCCGGGCGCGACCTGCACCCGGTACCAGCGGTGCTCGCCGAACTCGGCGCGGTCGCTGTAGACACCGGTGCCCAGCAGGGGGGCGCCCGCGCAGTCCGCGGCGCCGGTGACACCGGTGGGGTTCTCCAGCGGCTTCTCGGCGGTGCGGTCCACGAGTTGCTTCAGGCGTTCGCCGAGCTGCTCGGTGTCCTGGACCGCGGTGTAGGTTCCGCCGGTGGCCTCGGCGATGCACGAAAGCTGGTCGCGCACCTTGGCGTCGGCAGGGGTCAGACCGAGGGTGTCGATGGTCAGCTGGGTTCCCTGGGCGGCCAGTTCCCGGGCCACGTCGCAGGGATCGGGCTGACCGCAGGAGTCCTCGCCGTCGGTGATGAGGACGATGCGGCGCATCCCCTCACCGGTGCCCAGGTCCTCGACGGCGCCGCGCAGCGCGTAGCCGATGGGTGTCCAGCCCACCGGGCGGAGGGTGGCGACGGCGGCTTTGGCCTCGGTCCGGTCCACCGGGCCGACGGGGTAGAGCTGTTCGCTGTCGACGCACCCCTTGGCAAGGTCCTGGCCGGGGTAGTTGGCGCCGAGGGTGCGGATGCCGAGGTGCACCTCCTCGGGCATCGCGTCGATGACCTCGTTGAACGCCTGCTGGGCCGCGGCCATCCGGGACTGGCCGTCGATGTCCTTCGCCTTCATCGAGCCGCTGGCGTCGATGACGAGCTGGACCTTGGGCGGCTCCTTCTCCCTGGTCGGCTCGGCCGATGCGGTGGCCGGAAGGGCGCCGGTCATGAGGGCCGCGAGCGCGCCGCACAGCGCGGCCGCGGACCATCTTCTTATGATCATTGGCGGATCTTATGGATCATGTGGTGCGCACGCCAAAACGGCAGCCGTGAGCACCGGCCACCCCCGTCCGATCCCGAATGCGCATCCAGGATGCACATTTGGTAGCGTGCGTGCCGTGCGACTGATGAAGTTCACCGATCTGGCCCTGCGGGTGGCGATGCTGCTCGCCGCCCGCGACGGCTCCGCCGAACTGCTGCGCACCCGCGAGGTGGCCGAGGCACTGGCCGTGCCGCACTCGCACGCCGCGAAGGTCGTCAGCCGGCTCCAGCACCTGGGCGTGATCGAGGCCCGCCGTGGACGCGGCGGCGGGCTGAGCCTCAGCGGCGGCGGGGCCGGAGTCTCGGTGGGCCGGCTGGTGCGCGAACTGGAGGGTGAGGGCGACGTGGTGGGGTGCGAGGACGCGACTCCGTGCCCGCTGCGCCGGGCCTGCCGGCTGCGCACCGCTCTGCGCACGGCACAGGAGGCCTTCTTCTCCTCCCTCGACCCGCTGACCATCGCCGATCTGGCCGCCGCGCCGACCGGCCCGGTCCTGCTCGGGCTCGGCCCCACGGCCACCGGTGGACGCAGCACCCCCGAGCATCCCACCACCCCCGCCTGACGCTCCGGCTCCGCACCACCCTGCCACCCCAACCCCAACCCCCACCCCTGAAAGTGGTATCTGAGATTCCCCTTCAAGGAGGATTCATGCTGTCCGCATCCGCTGCCGAAACCGTCCGTGCCACGCTCCCCGCCGTCGGGAAGGCCATCGACGAGGTGGCCCGGGTCTTCTACCGCACGATGTTCACCGATCACCCCAAGCTGCTGGACGGCCTGTTCAACCGCGGCAACCAGGCCACCGGCGAGCAGCGCGCGGCGCTGGCGGGCTCCGTGGTGACCTTCGCCCGCGTACTGGTGGAGCGCCCCGGCGAACGGCCCGACGCCCTGCTGGGCCGGATCGCCCACAAGCACGTCTCGGTCGGGGTGCGCAAGGATCAGTACCCGCTGGTGCAGCACTACCTGTTCCAGGCCCTGCGACAGGTGCTGGGCCCGGCGGTGACACCCGCCGTCGCCGAGGCCTGGGCCGAGGTCTACTGGCTGATGGCCCACTCCCTGATCGCCGTCGAGGAACGGCTGTACGCACGGTCCGGCGCGGACCGGTACGGCCAGTGGCGTCCCTGGCGGGTCGAGCAGCGGGTGACGGAGACCCCCGGGACCGTCTCCTTCTGGCTCGCCCCGGCCGATGAGACGCCGGTGCCGGGCTTCCGCCCCGGTCAGTACGTCAGCGTGGCCGTCGACCTGCCGGACGGCACCCGCCAGCTGCGCCAGTACAGCCTGTCCGGCGCCTCGCCCGAGGGACGGCGACGGATCACCGTCAGGCGCGTGACGGGCGACGCGGCCACCCCGGCCGGCGAGGTCTCCGAGCTCCTGCACCGCGAGGTCCGCGCGGGAGACATTCTTCAGCTGTCCGCACCCGCCGGCGACATCGCGCTGGACGAGGGCGGCGCACCGGTCCTGCTCGCCTCGGCCGGCATCGGCATCACCCCGATGGCCGGCATGCTGGCGCACCTCGCCGCCGCACGGTCACGGCGGCGCGTCATCGCCGTGCACGCCGACCGCAGCGAGACGGACCACGTGCTGCGGGAGGAGCAGGCGCGGCTCATCGCGGGGCTCCCGGAGGCGGAACTCCACCTGTGGTACGAGGAGTGTGCCGCCGGCGGCACGGCGCTGCCCGGCCGCTGCGACCTGTCCCGGCTGGAGCTGCCGCCGGGACTGGTGGCCTACCTGTGCGGGCCGGTGCCCTTCCTGAAGTCGGCCCGGGAGGACCTGCTGCGAGCCGGTGTGGCACCCCGCGACGTGCACTACGAGGTCTTCGGACCGGACCTCGGGCTGGCATGACGAGCCGCACGGCCTTCCCGGACCCACGGCGCCGGGAAGGCCGTGCGGGCGGTTCGCCCGGGGACGCTCAGGCCGCGCTGAGCTCCGGCTTGAGCAGGACCTTCGTCCAGCCGTTCTCCCGCTTGTCGAAGCGGTCGTAGGCCTCCGGCGCCTGCTCCAGCGGCAGGCGGTGGGAGACCACGAAGCTGGGTTCGGCCCGCCCGGCGATGATGAGGTCCCGCAGCTGCCGGTTGTACGCCTTGACGTTGGCCTGACCCGTGCCCATCCGCAGGCCCTTCTCGAAGAAGCGGCCCATCCGGAAGAGCAGCTCGCCGTGGCGCGCCGACTCCGACGGGCCTCCCGGGTCCTCCGTCACGTAGAGGCCGGCCACGCCCAGCAGCCCGGTCGGACGCACCGCCTCCACCAGCGTGTTGAGCACCACCGCGGGCTGCTCCTCTCCCTCGGAGACGGTGGCCTGGTAGCCGACCGCGTCGATCCCCTTGTCGGTGCCAGCTCCCTCGGTGTGCTCCTTGATCTGCTCGGCCGCGTCCGCCCGGCCGAAGTCGATCGCGGTGGCCCCGATCTCCTCGGCCAGCCGCAGCCGGTCCGGCTGCCTGTCCACCACGAACACGCGTGCGGCGCCCCGCAGCATCGCCGAGTAGGCCGCCATGAGGCCCACCGGGCCGGCGCCGAACACGGAGACCGTGTCCCCCGGCCCGACCTGAGCCAGCTCCGTCGCGTGATAGCCGGTCGGGAAGATGTCGGCGAGCAGCGCGAAGTCGTCCTCGTGCTCCCGGCCGGGCGGCAGCTTGAGGCAGTTGAAGTCCGCGAAGGGAACCCTCAGGTACTCCGCCTGACCACCACGGTAGGGGCCCATCGAGACGTAGCCGTAGGCACCGCCCGCGAAGCCGGGGTTGACCGTCAGACAGAACCCCGTCTTGCCGCCCAGACAGTTCGCGCAGAACCCGCAGGCCACATTGAAGGGCAGCACGACCCGGTCGCCCTTGCGGAGCGACACCACACCGGAGCCGGTCTCCTCGACGATCCCCATGTTCTCGTGGCCGAAGACGATGCCGGACTCGGCGCCCGTGCGGCCCTCGTACATGTGCAGATCGGAGCCGCAGATCGCCGTGGTCGTCACCTTGATGACCACGTCGCCGGGATGCTCGATGCGCGCATCCTCCACCTCCTGCACGGCCACCGAATACGGCTCCTGGTACACCACAGCCTTCACGTCGGCCTCCTCTTGGGGGAAATGTCCGAGAAAGGGCGAGTGGCCCGGGTCGGCTCCGCTAAACAGGCGAGAGGGCGGGTACGGGAAAACCTCGTGCCTCCGCCGGGCCGCGACGGGAGGAGAACCCTCTGGCCACCCTGCTGACCTTCGGACACGGCACCGCCGGCCGCGACCGTCTGGCAGAGCTTCTGCACACGGCCGGCGTGCGCGCCGTGGTGGATGTGCGCACGGCGCCCGGCAGCCGGCGCAACCCGGACGCCGGGCGCCGGGAGCTCGGCCGGTGGCTGCCGGCTCAGGGCATGGCCTACCGGTGGGAGCCGAGGCTGGGCGGCTTCCGCAGGCCGGCCCCCGGTTCGCCGGACGCCTTCTGGCGCAACGACTCCTTCCGCGGCTACGCCGGGCACACCAGGACCCCCGGGTTCCTGGCCGCCCTGGACGACCTGCTCGCGCAGGCGGCGGAGCACCGCACGGCGGTGATGTGCAGCGAGTCGGTGTGGTGGCGCAGCCATCGGCGGATCATCGCCGACGCCGCCGTACTCACCCGGGGCGCGCGGGTCGAGCACCTCGCCCACGACGGCCGCCGCACCCCGCACCCGGTCACCGAGGGGGCGGTCCTGCGCGAGGACGGCCTGCTGGTCTACCCGGCCCCCGGCCACGGGACAGGAACCGGGTCCGCCGGAAGCCCGCAGGACTGACCGCCTCCGGGTGGGCCACTCGTGTTGCAGCAGGAACGGAAGGTGTCCTGGGCAGGGCCGGACGGGAAGGGTGGAGTGCGTGCCCGAAGTCTCCGAGCGGGTCGTCGAGCTGGCCAGCCGGCGCAACGAGCCCGTGGTGGTCCAGACGCTGCGGTCCACGGCCGCGGCGACACTCGCCTATCTGGCGGCCCTGTGGCTGGTGGACGTCCCCGCCCCGCTGCTGGCACCACTGACCGCGCTGCTCGTGGTCCAGGTGACCCTGTTCGCCACTCTCACCAGCGGTATCCGCAGGGTGAACGCTGTGGTGGCCGGGGTGACCGTGGCCGTCGGGTTCAGCGCCCTGATGGGGCTGAGCTGGTGGAGCCTGGGGCTGCTCATCCTGGCCTCGCTCACGGTGGGGCACCTGGTCCGGGCAGGACAGTTCGTTCCCGAGGTAGCGATCAGCGCGATGCTGGTCCTCGGGGTGACCCGGGTCGCCGAGACCGCCCTGGACCGTGTCCTGGAGACACTCATCGGGGCGGTGGTCGGTCTGCTGTTCAACGTGATCTTCGTCCCGCCGGTGTGGGTACGGTCCGCCGAGGAGGCGATCGAGGACCTGGCCGGGCGGATGCGGCGGCTGCTGCTGCGGGTGGGGGACGAGGTCCGCGGCCCCTCCCTGGTCGAGGACGCCGCCGAGAAGCTCCACGAGGCCCGTCGGCTGGACAACGACGTCGCCCAGGTCGACGCGTCACTGACCCAGGCGGAGGAGAGCCTGCGCTTCAACCCGCGGGTCAAGGAGGGGCTGCTCTCCCGGGTGGTGCTCCGGACCGGCCTGGACACCCTGGAGATCTGCACGGTCATCCTGCGCACCATGTCCCGGAACCTGACCGATCTGGCCCGGGTCCGGACCCGGGAGGACCTGTTCCCTCCGGTCGTCGAGGACACTCTGGAGGAGTTGTTCGGCCATCTGGCCGGGGCCGTCGACGCCTTCGCGGTGCTCATCACCAGCGAGGTCAGCGCCAGTTCCGAGCAGGCCGAGGAACGGCTCGGCGAGGAACTCGCGGCCGCCCGCGACTCACGGGAACGGCTGGCACACCTGCTGCTGGGCCACATCCGCCGGCACCCGCGGCAGTGGCATCTGTACGGCTCCCTGCTGGCCGAGACCGACCGCATGCTCGACGAGCTGGACGTGGAGAAACGGTCGGTACGGCTGGCCGAGGAACTCGACCGGTACACCCGTGAGCAGCGGGAACGCCACCCGCGCCTGTACCGCCTCAGGAGTCGGCTGTGGGCGGGTCCGCGGCGACGGCGCTCCCGGCCCTGACCACCGGCGCCCGCGCCCGCCCCGGCGAAGGGAGTCCCGGCCTCAGCGGCCCTGCCCTCCGGCACCCAGCTGTGCCATCAGCTGCTCGGTCTCCGAGATCACCCAGTACTCGGCGAGCCGTCCGCCGGAGTGGCGCAGGATGTCGTGACCGTGGAACTCCACGACCGTCCCGGGCTCGGCGCGGACCCCCGGCAACGCCGGATCCCCCGCATAGGTGCCGTGGGCACGCCAGCGGGCACAGATCAACTGCCCCTCGACGATCGGCCCCACCTCGGCGTGAAACCGCAGACCCTCGAACGGGCGGCGGCCCTCGCGGACGGTCTCGGCCAGCGCGTGCGCTCCGCGCACCAGCGCCGGCCTGCCGGGCCAGTGCCCGAGGAAGTCACGGGTGACCAGGTCCTCAGCGACCCGGCCCACCCGGTCGAGATCGCCGTTCCAGAGCTCCTCCAGCCATCGGGTGTACAGGGTGTGCGGGTTCCCACCTCGGCTCATATCACCCAATTGTGTCACTCTCCGGCCGATTCCGTCATGGCCACGGCCCACGGAGTCACCCCGGGATGCCGCCGGCCCGCTCGCGCAGGTACTGCCAGGCCCTGTCCACCTGTTCCCGCAGCTCCTCCATCGAGCCGTCGTTGTCCAGCACGATGTCGGCGACCGCCCGGCGCTCCGCCCGGCCCGCCTGCGCCGCCATCCGGGCCCGCGCGTCGGCCTCCGCCATGCCCCGCAGCCGCACCAGGCGGTCCAGCCGGGTCTCCTCGGAGGCATCCACCACGAGCACGGCGTCGTACAGATCCTGCAGCCCGTTCTCGGCGAGCAGAGGCACGTCCTGAACGATGATCGCGTCCGGATCGCGCGCGACAGCCGCCTCCTGGAGCCGGGCGGAGCGGTCGCGCACCAGAGGATGGATGATCGCGTTGAGCGCCCGGAGCCGCTCCGGGTCGGCGAAGACGATGCCGCCCAGCCGCTCGCGGTCCAGCGTCCCGGCGGGCGTCAGGATCTCCTCCCCGAACTCGCGCACCACCGCGGCCAGCCCTTCGGTTCCCGGCTCCACCACCTCGCGGGCGATCCGGTCCGCATCGATGATCACCGCCCCGCGGGCGGCCAGAAGCCGGACCGCTTCGCTCTTGCCCGCTCCGATACCGCCGGTCAGTCCCACTGTGAGCATGCGGGCAGGCTATCGTTCCGTGCCGCCGCCGCTCTCGCCCTCCCCGCGCTCGGCCAGGAACCGCTCGAAGACCTCGCCGAGTTCCTCCGCGGAGGGCAGCTCCGCGGGCTCGGCCATCAGGCTGCCGCGCGTCTCCGCTCCGGCCATCGCGTCGTACTGCTGCTCCAGCCCACGCACCACGGAGACCAGCTCCGCGTCCCCGTCGGCCAGTTCGCGCTCGATATCCTCCCGGGTGCGCAGCGCGCGGGAGCGCAGCTCCTGCGCCGCTTCCGGCAGCACCAGACCGGTGGCCGCGGTCACGGACTCCAGCACGGTCAGCGAGGCGTCCGGGTAGCGGGACCGGGCAAGATAGTGCGGCACATGAGCGGCGAGCCCCAGGACATCGTGGCCGGCCTCGCCCAGCCGGAACTCCGTGAGAGCCGCGGCGCTGCCCGGGACCTGGGCCTCGTCGAACATGCTGCGGTGCCCGGGCAGCAGGTCGGTGCGACTGCCGTGCGGGGTGAGCCCCACCGGGCGGGTGTGCGGGACACCCATCGGGATGCCGTGGAAGGTCACCGCCAGGCGGACCCCCAGCCGCTCCATGATCTGCCGGACGGCAGCGGCGAACCGCTCCCATTCCACATCCGGCTCCGGGCCGCTGAGCAGCAGAAACGGCTGGCCGGTGGCATCATTCAGCAGCTGAAGCTCCAGCACGGGGGTCGTGTAGGACGTCCAGCGGTCGCGCCGGAAGGTCATGGCCGGCCGACGCGCCCGGTAGTCCACCAGACGGTCGTGGTCGAAACGGGCCACGGTGGTGGATGCGCGCCCCTCCCGCAACTGCTCGACGAGTTGCGCCCCGGTCTCGCCGGCGTCGATGAAGCCCTCGAAGTGGTACAGCAGGACGGGCCCGGCATCGCCCTCACGGCTGACCTCCTCCTCGGCCTGCCGCAGGCCGTCGGGGTCCCACGTGTACAAATCCTGCGGATCGTGCACCGTCAACCGCACCCTTTCTGGTCTTGCCCTGCCACCGGAACCAACGAACCGGGTCTGCGGAGCATTCCCGCCTTCGGCGTCCTCACCTCCGGCACGGGCGAGGGCCCGCCCCCCGGTACGGGAGGCGGGCCCTCGGTGTGCCGGCTTGCCGCCGTCAGCGAGCGGTCAGCTCTGGCCTCCGGCCAGCTTCTCGCGCAGCGCCGCCAGCGCCTCGTCCGAGGCCAGCGCACCCGAGTCGTCGGACGACTCCGAGGAGTACGACCCGCCGCCGGTGCCGCCGCCCTGCGAGGACTGGCCACCGCCGCCGGCCGCACCCTCGGCCTCGGCCTGGGCGTCCGCCTCGCGGGACTTGATGACCTGGGCCTGGTGCTGCTCGAAGCGGACCTGCGCCTCGGCGTACTGGCGCTCCCACTCCTCGCGCTGCTTCTCGTACCCCTCCAGCCAGTCGTTGGCCTCGGGGTCGAAGCCCTCGGGGTAGATGTAGTTGCCCTGGTCGTCGTAGGACGCCGCCATGCCGTACAGCGTGGGGTCGAACTCGACGGCCATCGGGTCCTCGCCACCGAAGTTCTCGTTCGCCTGCTTCAGCGAGAGGCTGATCCGGCGACGCTCCAGGTCGATGTCGATGACCTTGACGAAGATCTCGTCGTTGACCTGGACGACCTGCTCGGGGATCTCCACGTGGCGCTCGGCCAGCTCGGAGATGTGGACCAGGCCCTCGATGCCCTCGTCCACCCGGACGAACGCGCCGAACGGCACCAGCTTGGTGACCTTGCCGGGAACGACCTGGCCGATCTGGTGGGTCCGGGCGAACTGCTGCCACGGGTCCTCCTGGGTCGCCTTCAGCGACAGGGAGACCCGCTCGCGGTCCATGTCGACGTCCAGGACCTCGACCGTGACCTCCTGGCCGACCTCGACGACCTCGGAGGGGTGGTCGATGTGCTTCCAGGACAGCTCGGAGACGTGCACCAGGCCGTCCACGCCGCCCAGGTCCACGAACGCACCGAAGTTGACGATGGAGGAGACGACGCCGGAGCGCACCTGACCCTTCTGGAGGGTGGTGAGGAAGGTCTGGCGGACCTCGCTCTGGGTCTGCTCCAGCCAGGCACGGCGGGACAGCACCACGTTGTTGCGGTTCTTGTCCAGCTCGATGATCTTGGCCTCGAGCTCCTTGCCGACATACGGCTGGAGGTCGCGGACGCGACGCATCTCCACCAGGGAGGCCGGGAGGAAGCCGCGCAGGCCGATGTCGAGGATCAGGCCGCCCTTGACGACCTCGATGACGGTGCCGGTGACGATGCCGTCCTCGTCCTTGATCTTCTCGATCGTGCCCCAGGCCCGCTCGTACTGAGCGCGCTTCTTGGACAGGATCAGGCGGCCTTCCTTGTCCTCCTTCTGGAGAACGAGGGCCTCGATCTCGTCGCCGACGGCGACGACCTCGTTCGGGTCGACGTCGTGCTTGATCGACAGCTCGCGGGAGGGGATCACGCCCTCGGTCTTGTAACCGATGTCGAGCAGGACCTCGTCCCGGTCGACCTTCACGATGACGCCGTCGACGATGTCGCCGTCGTTGAAGTACTTGATCGTCTCGTCGATCGCGGCGAGGAAGGCTTCCTCGGAACCGATGTCGTTGACCGCAACCTGCGGGGTGGTCACGGTGGTCTCGGTGCTGCTCGTCATGTGGTAAAGGGCTCCGGTACGGACAGTGTGTCGTAGGCACTACCACGCTCGCGGACCCGAGCCGCACCGCCGAAGCCGGACAGCCTGAGAAGCGCTCCTCCAGGACCTCCGGAGACCGGAGATCCGGGAAGCGCCTCGCCGACCGAGGGGACATCACAACCGATGCGAGCGCGACCTGCTCCGTCCGAGGCGCGCAGGCCCGCAGCGCGTCTTATAGCATACGTGCGCCGACGGACCGGGTCAATGCGCGCTTCGCCCCAGCAGGGGCCCAATCGGGCCAAATCCGGCGTCGGCCGGCCCGTCGTGTGCGACAGGGCACAGTTCTCCGAACGGGACGGGGCCCCCGGCCCCCCTCCGCGGCCCCCGGGGCCACACTGGACCGCGTGATTCCTGATCAGCGCCTCGACCGGCTCCCCGTCCGCACCGCGCTGCCCGCCCTGCGGGAGGCCCTGACGGCCGGTGGCACCGCCGTGCTCGCCGCCCCGCCGGGCACCGGGAAGACCACAGCCGTACCGCTCGCGCTGGCCGGATCAGGACTCCGCGTGCTGGTCGCCGAACCCCGCAGGATCGCCGCCCGTGCCGCAGCCCGCCGGATGGCCTGGGTGCTCGGCGAGCCCGTGGGCCGGCGGGTCGGCTTCACCGTACGCGGCGAACGCCGGGCCGGCCCGCAGACCGTGGTGGAGGTGGTGACCACCGGGGTACTGCTGCAACGGCTGCAGCGGGACCAGGACCTTCCCGGCGTCGACCTGGTGATGCTCGACGAATGCCACGAGCGGCATCTGGACGCCGACACCGCCACCGCATTCCTGCTCGATATCCGGGCCGCGCTGCGCCCCGGCCTGGCTCTGGTGGCCGCCTCCGCCACCACCGACACCGAGGGCTGGGCCCGTCTGCTGGACGCCCCGGTGGTGACCGCCGGCGGCACCGCGCACCCGGTGGAGGTGGTGTGGGCGCCGCCGCCGCGCCCGGTGCGTCCCCCGCACGGCACACGCGTGGACCCCGCGCTCCTGGAGCACGTGGCCCACGTGATCCGCAGGGCGCTGCGCGAACGGGACGGAGACGTGCTGTGCTTCCTGCCGGGTGTCGGGGAGATAGGACGGGTCGCCGGCCTGCTGGCGGACGGCGGCACGGGCCCCGAGGGGACCGAGGTGCTGCGCGTGCACGGGCAGGCCCCCGCAGCCGTGCAGGACGCGGTGCTGGCCGGTACGGACCGGGGCGCACCGCGTCGGGTGGTGCTCGCGACCGCGGTCGCGGAGTCCAGCCTGACGGTCCCCGGGGTGCGGGTGGTGGTGGACGCCGGGCTGGCGCGCGAGCCGCGCACCGACCACGCCCGGGGACTGAGTGCCCTGACGACGGTGCGCGTCTCGCGGGCGGCGGCCGAGCAACGGGCGGGGCGGGCCGGGCGGGAGGCGCCCGGCACCGTGTACCGGTGCTGGGACCGGGGCGAGGACGCACGGCTGCCCCGGCAGCCCGCACCCGAGATCTCGGTGGCCGACCTGACCTCCTTCGCCCTGCACACCGCCTGCTGGGGCGACCCGGACGCCTCCGGACTGGCTCTGCTGGATCCGCCGCCGGAAGGGGCCATGGCCGCGGCGCGGGCAACCCTCCGGTCGATCGGGGCAACCGCTCCGGACGGCCGGATCACCCCCCGGGGCGAACAGATGGCCCGCGTCGGTCTCCACCCGCGGCTGGCCCGGGCCCTGCTGGACGGCGCCGGACGGGTCGGTGCCCGGCGGGCGGCGGAGGTGGTGGCGCTCCTGAGCGAGGAACCGCCGCGCGAGTGGGGCGACGACCTGGCCGCCGCCCTGCGGGCCGCGCGGCGCGGGAACGACCCGTACACCGGCCGCTGGCGAGCCGAGGTGCGCCGGCTGTGCGGCGCCCTGGAACAGACCGGCGGCGCGGACGCCGGGAACCGGGTGACGGGCGCGCGGGACGACGGAGGCGACGACACCCACGCATCCGGCCTGGTGGCCGCCCTGGCGTTTCCCGAGCGGGTGGCCGGACAGCGCGGCGGCGGATCCCTGCTGATGGCCTCGGGGACACGCGCGGACCTGGCGGAGGGATCCGCACTGCGGAACGTCCCCTGGCTGGCGGTCGCGGTGGCCGACCGGCCGGTGCAGGCGGCGTCCGCACGCGTGCGCCTCGCCGCGGTGATCGACGAGGAGACCGCCCGGTGGGCCGCCGCCCCGCTCGTCGAGGAGGAGCAGGAGGTGTTCTGGTCGGACGTCCGCCGGGACGTGGTGGCACGGCGGGTGGAGCGGATCGGCGCGGTGGAGCTGCGCGAGCAGCGCCTGGACGCGCCCGACCCCGCCCGGCTGCGCGCAGCGCTGCTGGAAGGGCTGCGCAGGGAGGGCGTGGGGGTGCTGCGCCCCGGCCCCGCGGCCGAGGGGCTGCGGCAGCGGATGTCCTTCCTGCACCGGGTCCTGGGCGACCCGTGGCCGGAGGTCTCCGACGCCGCGGTCACCGCGCGTGCCGGTGACCTGCTGGATCCGGGGGCACGCCGCCGTGCCGACCTGGAGCGGCTGGACGTGCACGCGCTGCTGACGGGCATGCTGCCGTGGGCTGCGGGGGAGGCGGCCAGGCTGGAGGAACTGGCGCCGGAGCGCATCGAGGTGCCCTCGGGCTCCAGGATCAAAGTGGACTACTCGGGCGACCAGCCGGTCCTGGCGGTCAAGCTCCAGGAGCTCTTCGGGCTCGACCGCACCCCGCGGATCGCCGGCGGGCGGGTGCCGGTACTGCTGCACCTGCTCTCCCCCGCGGGGCGGCCGGCCGCGGTCACCGCCGACCTGGCGTCGTTCTGGCGCGAGGGCTATCGCGCGGTGCGGGCGGAACTGCGCGGGCGGTACCCCCGGCACCCGTGGCCACAGGACCCGGGCACCGCCCGGCCGACCCGGCGGACGAACGCCCGCCGGTCCTGAGAGGCCGGCGGGCGGCATCCGGTACCGGGCCGCGAGCCCGGCCCTCCGGGCTGTCCCGTCAGGCCAGGCGACGGGGGAGGACGGCGGAGTCGGCGTCCTCCCCGGCTCCGTCCCGGTCCTGTCCGTCCTTCGTGCCGTCGCCGTCCGCGTCGTCACCCTCGGGGTTCTCCGGGCCGGGACATTCCTCGCCGGGCTCCTCCTCCGGTTCCTCCTCGCCGTTCTCACCGGAGGGGTCCGGCGAGGCGGTGGGTGAGGCGGTGGGTGAGGCGGTAACGGTCGGCGAGGGGGCCGGGGTCGCGGTCGGGTCCGCGGACTCCGTGGGCTCCGGCTCCGGGTCCCCGGGGCACCCTGGCTCCCCGGGCTCGGTGGGCTCCCCCGGGCCAGTGGGAGTGGGAGACGGCTCCGGCACGGTGGGTGTCGGGGACGGCTCCGGCTCCGTGGGCTCCGGCACGGTGGGTGTCGGGGACGGCTCCGGCTCCGTGGGGTCCGCGCCGGTCGGCTCCGGCGAGGGCTGCTGCGGCCGCGAGGGCTCCCCGGGGCCCGGCCCGATGCCGCCGCTCGCGCTCGCGGTCGGCCGGGGGGCGGCCTCGACGCCCTTGCCACCACCGTCTCCGCGGTCCGGCGAGCCGCCCCGGCCGGTGTCCGGGCTCTGGCTCCCGCCGCTCTGCCTGTCCTTGCCCTTGCTCTTTCCGCCCCCGCCGGTGGCCGGGTCGGGGGAGCCTGGGCCGGGAGTGGTGGGCAGCCTGCCCTCGCCGTCGGGCACCTCGTGGGTGCCGCGGTAGTAGTACTCCAGCCAGGACTTCACGGTGTTCACGTACTCGCGCGAGTAGTTGTAGCTCAGCAGGGCCCGGTCGAGGTCCGCGGCCCGCGAGAGGTCCCGGCCCCCGGCACAGAGGTAGTTGCCCGCCGCCACCGTGGCGTCGTAGACGTTGTTGGGGTCCTTCACGCCGTCACCGTTGCCGTCGGCACCCCAGGTCGCCCAGGTGGAGGGGATGAACTGCATCGGCCCCACGGCGCGGTCGAAGACCGCGTCGCCGTCCCACCGGCCGCCGTCGGTGTCCTTGATCCGGGCGAAGCCGTTCCCGTCCAGGACCGGACCCAGAATCCGGCTGTTCGTGGTGCCGTACCGGTCCACATCACCGCCGCGGGCATGGCCTGACTCCACCTTGCCGATGGCGGCCAGGAGTTCCCAGTCGAGGTTGCAGCCGGGGGTGGTCTCCGCGAGCCGCTCCTCGGCCTTGCGGTAGGCGTCCAGGACCGTGGCCGGAATCCCCGCCTCGGCGGGCCCCGCCGGCGTGGCCGGGTCACCGCCCTGCCCGCTCTCCGGCAGCCCGGGCTCCAGGGGGCCGGACTCCACCGTGTCCAGCGGGGGGAGTTCGGTGTGGTACGGAGGAAAGTCGGTGTCGGCGGCGACGTCGTCCCGCTGAGCCGCCGGGTCTCTCGGCTCCTGCGCCTCGGACTCCGGAATCATCAGCTCCGATGCCTGGGAGGCGGTGAGGGCGGCCATCGCCGCCGCGGCCACCGCGGATCCCGAAATGCCCCTGCGAACCCTGCCGATGCGCAGTCCCACGCGCACTCCCTCCCTGTGCCGCCTGCCCCTTCGAGGTGTGCACACCTCCGACAACTGTGACGACAGTACGACAACTCGTGGTTCCGGACCAGGAGATGCCGCGCATCAGGCCCGTCAGTGCGCCGCGGCCTCCCAGTCGGCACCGGAACCCACCGAGACGTCCAGAGGGGCACGCAGCCGTACGGCCCCTGCCATTTCCCGTCGGACGAGCTCCTCCACCTGCTGCCGCTCCCCCGGCGCGACCTCCAGGACGATCTCGTCGTGCACCTGGAGCAGAAGCCGGGACGTGAGCTTCTCCTCGGCGAGCGCCGTGTCCACCCGCAGCATGGCGATCTTGACGATGTCCGCGGCGGTGCCCTGGATCGGGGCGTTCAGCGCCATCCGCTCGGCCATCTCCCGGCGCTGGCGGTTGGAGCTGGTCAGATCCGGAAGGTACCGGCGGCGGCCCAGGAGCGTCTGGGTGTAGCCCGTCTCCCTGGCCTCCTCGACCACCCGGTGCAGGTAGTCACGCACGCCCCCGAACCGCTCGAAGAAGGTGTCCATCAGCTTGCGGGCCTCCTCGGGGCTGATGGACAGCTGCTGGGAGAGGCCGAACGCCGACAGGCCGTAGGCCAGACCGTAGCTCATCGCCTTGATCTTGCGCCGCATCTCCGGGTCGACCTGGTCCGCGCCGACCCCGAAGACCTGGGAGGCGACCGTGGTGTGCAGGTCCTCGCCGGTGGTGAACGCCTCGATCAGCCCGGAGTCCTCCGACAGATGGGCCATCACCCGCAGCTCGATCTGGCTGTAGTCGGCGGTCAGCAGCGATTCGTACCCCTCCCCCACCACGAAGCCACGGCGGATCGCTCTGCCCTCGTCGGTCCGCACCGGGATGTTCTGGAGGTTGGGATCGGTGGACGACAGACGGCCCGTGGCCGCGACCGTCTGCTGGAACGTGGTGTGGATGCGGCCGTCCGGGGCGATCGCCTTGATCAGCCCCTCGACCGTGGTGCGCAGCTTGGACTGCTCCCGGTGCCGGAGCATGATCACCGGCAGTTCGTGCTCGGTCTGCGCGGCCAGCCAGGCCAGGGCGTCGGCGTCGGTGGTGTAGCCGGTCTTCGTCCGCTTCGTCTTCGGCAGGCCCAGCTCGCCGAAGAGCACCTCCTGCAGCTGTTTGGGCGAGCCCAGATTGAACTCCCGGCCCACCGAGGCGTGCGCCTCCGTGACCGCCTGCCGCACAGCCGCAGCGAACTGCTGCTCCATCCGCTCCAGCCAGCCACGGTCGGCCGCGATTCCGGCCCGCTCCATCCGGGCCAGCAGGCCCGAGGTGGGCAGCTCCGTCTCGCGGAGCAGGGCGCCGGCGCCGACCGTCTCCAGGCGTCCGGTGAACGCCTCGCCGAGGTCGAGGATCGTCCGGGCCTCGCGCATCAGGACATCCGCCTCCGCGGCGTCGTCCGCGCCGAAGGCGAGCTGGCCGCCGGCGCCCTCCGGACGCACGAGCTCCCGGCCCAGGAACTCCAGGCTGAGCCCCTCCAGGGCGAAGGAGCGGCGGCCGGGCTGCACCAGGTAGGCGGCCAGGGCGGTGTCCATGGCGATACCTGCCACGCTCCAGCCGTGCTCGGCGAACACCCGCTGGACCACCTTCGCGCCGTGCAGCACCTTGGGGCGCCCGGCGTCGGCCGTCCACGCGGCGAACGCCCGCTCGTCCTCCTCGTCGAGGCCGGCCGGATCGAACCACGCGGCCGGGCCCCCGGCGGTGGCCAGCGCGACCGCGTGGACGATGCCGGCGCCCAGCTTCCAGTCGTCCACCGTGGCCACGCCCAGCGGCCCGGCGCCGTGCTCGGCCAGCCAGGGTGCGAGCTCGCCTCCGGCCAGCACCCGGCCGTCCACCAGCAGTTCACCGGCCGGGGCAGGAGACTCCTCCTCCGCGCCCGGATCCACACCGAACAGCCGCTCGCGCAGGCTCGGGTTGCGGAACTCCAGGGTCTCCATCAGGCCGTTCAGGGCCTCCCGGTCGTACGGCGCGCGCACCAGGTCGGCGGGGCGGGAGGACAGCTCGACGTCCCGCACCATCTCGGTGAGCACCCGGTTCAGCCGGACGGACTCCAGGTGCTCGCGGAGGTTCTGGCCCGCCTTGCCCTTGACCTCGTCGGCCCGCTCCAGCAGCTCGTCCAGCGAGCCGAACTGGGTCAGCCACTTGGCGGCCGTCTTCTCCCCCACTCCGGGAATGCCCGGAAGGTTGTCGGACGGGTCCCCGCGCAACGCGGCGAAGTCCGGGTAGCGGGCCGGCGGCAGACCGTACTTCTCCTGGACCTTCTCGGGCGTGAAGCGGGTCAGCTCTGAGACGCCCTTCGTCGGGTAGAGCACAGTCACCTGGTCGGAGACCAGCTGGAAGGCGTCCCGGTCGCCGGTGACGATCGATACCCGGAACCCCTCGCCGGCGGCCTGGGTGGCCAGCGTGGCGATGACGTCGTCCGCCTCGAAGCCGTCCACCGCGAACCTCGGCACGGACATCGCGTCCAGCAGCTGCCCGATCAGCTCCACCTGGTCACGGAACTCGTCCGGGGTCTTCGAGCGCGTGGCCTTGTACTCCGCGTACCGCTCCGAGCGCCACGTCCTGCGGGACACGTCGAAGGCGACCGCCACGTGCGTGGGGGCCTCGTCCCGCAGCGTGTTCGCCAGCATGGAGGTGAACCCGTAGACCGCGTTCGTCGTCTGGCCCGTGGCCGTGGAGAAGTTCTCCGCGGGCAGGGCAAAGAAGGCCCGGTACGCCATGGAGTGCCCGTCCAGCAGCATCAGGTGGGGGGCGGTGGTCTTCTGCGATGCGTTCTCAGCCACGGGACAGATCCTCGCACGGGCCACCGACACTCCCCGCGCCCGGCGTGTGCGCCCCGGCATCGCCGTGCGACCATCTGCTGACAGCGCACGCCGCGCACGAGGTGAGGAGCTGGAGCCCATGCCCGCCGACCCGCTCTCCGGCGACCCGGTCCAGGACGCCCCCGAGATCAGGGCACCGCGGCGGTCCGCCGCCGGGCTCCCCGGGGTCGCCCACACCCTGCGCACCGCCGGCCGGGAGATGGGGGCGGCACGCGCCGCCCGGACCCTGCTGCGGGTCAACCAGCCCGGTGGTTTCGACTGCCCCGGCTGCGCCTGGCCGGAACCGGACAAGCCGCACACCGCGGAGTTCTGCGAGAACGGCGCCAAGGCGGTGGCCGAGGAGGCCACCCGGTTCCGGGTCACCCCCGCCTTCTTCGCCGAACACCCGGTCGCCGCTCTGGCCGGGCGGTCCGGCTACTGGCTCGGCAAGCAGGGCCGCCTCACCCACCCCATGTACCTCGCCGAGGGCGACACCCACTACCGGCCCATCGGCTGGGACGACGCGCTGGACCTGCTGGCCGCGGAGCTCCGCGGCCTGGAGACACCCGACCGCGCCCTCTTCTACACCTCCGGACGCACCAGCAACGAGGCGGCGTTCCTCTACCAGCTCTTCGTCCGCGAATTCGGCACCAACAACCTGCCCGACTGCTCCAACATGTGCCACGAGTCCTCCGGCTCCGCGCTGACCGAGACGCTGGGAGTCGGCAAGGGCAGCGTGCTCCTGGAGGACCTGTACCGGGCCGACCTCATCATCGTCGCCGGGCAGAACCCGGGCACCAACCACCCCCGGATGCTCTCCGCACTGGAGAAGGCCAAGGCAGGCGGGGCGCGGATCATCACCGTGAACCCGCTCCCCGAAGCCGGACTGGAGCGGTTCGACAACCCGCAGACCGCCCGCGGGCTGGTCGGGCGCGGCATCCGGCTCACCGACCTCTTTCTGCAGATCCGGCTCGGCGGGGACCAGGCACTGTTCCGGATGCTCAACAAGCTGATCATCGAGACCCCCGGCGCCGTCGACGAGGAGTTCGTGCGCGAGCACACCGCGGGCTTCGGGGAACTCGCCGCGGCCGCCCGCACCGCCGGGTGGGAGGACACCGAGCGCGCCACGGGCCTGGATCGCGCCGACATCGAGCGCGCCCTGGAGATGATCCTCGCCTCCCGGCGCACCGTGGTCTGCTGGGCCATGGGGCTCACCCAGCACAAGCACGCCGTTCCCACCATCAAGGAGGTCGTCAACCTCCTCCTGCTGCGTGGCAGCATCGGGCGCCCCGGCGCCGGGGTGTGCCCGGTGCGCGGTCACAGCAACGTGCAGGGCGACCGCACCATGGGCATCGTGGAGAAGCCCTCCGCGGAGTTCCTGGACGCCCTCGAACGGGAGTTCGGCTTCGCGCCGCCGCGCCGCCCGGGCCTGGACACCGTGGAGGCCATCCGTGCCCTGCGCGACGGCCGCGCCGACGTCTTCCTGGCCATGGGAGGCAACTTCGTCGCCGCCTCGCCCGACACCGCGGTCACCGAGGACGCGATGCGCCGCGCCCGGCTCACCGTTCACATCTCCACCAAGCTCAACCGCTCGCACTGTGTCACCGGGGCGCGGGCACTGATCCTGCCCACCCTCGGCCGCACCGAACGCGACACCCAGGCCGGCGGGGACCAGTGCGTGACCGTGGAGGACTCCATGGGGATGGTGCACGCCTCCCGCGGCCGGCTGGAGCCGGCCGGTGACCTGCTCTCCGAGCCGGCCATCGTGTGCCGCCTCGCCCGCCGGGTGCTGGGACCGGGCAGCCGCACGCCCTGGGAGGAGTTCGAGCGGGACTACTCGCTGATCCGCGACCGCATCGCCCGGGTGATCCCCGGATTCGAGGACTTCAACGCCAGGATCGCCCGGCCCGGCGGCTTCGCACTCCCGCACGCCCCCCGCGACGAGCGGCGCTTTCCCACCGCCACCGGCAAGGCCCACTTCACGGCCGGCCCGGTCACCTTCCCGCGGGTGCCCGAGGGGCGGCTGCTGCTGCAGACCCTGCGCTCGCACGACCAGTACAACACCACCGTCTACGGCCTGGACGACCGCTACCGCGGAATCCGCGGCGGCCGCCGGGTGGTCCTGGTGAACCCGCAGGACGCCACCGCCCTCGGGCTGCCCGACGGGTGCTACGCCGACATCACCAGCGAGTGGACCGACGGCACCGAACGCACCGCTCCCGGCTTCCGGGTGGTCCACTACCCCACCGCCCGCGGCTGCGCCGCGCCCTACTTCCCCGAGACGAACGTCCTGGTACCGCTCGACGCCACCGCCGACACCAGCAACACCCCCGCCAGCAAGTCCGTGGTCGTGCGTCTGACCCCCACCGGGCAGCCCGGCTGAGCGCTGGCTTAGTCTGCGGGGAATCCCTCCGAGGGGGCCGATCACCGAACGGAGCCGACACCATGGGCGAGCAGACCAGCACCTACTTCCCGCCGGAGATCCTGGAGGAGTGGTCCGGACGCGGCGTCGACCTGCACGCTCTCTTCTCCGCCGGGAACCTCGGCACCCGGATGGGCCTGCGGGTCCTGCACGCCTCGCCCGGGAAAGTGACCGGCACCCTGCCGGTGGAGGGCAACACGCAGCCCTACGGGCTGCTGCACGGCGGCGCCTCGGCCGTCCTCGCCGAGACTCTCGGTTCCATCGGCGCCATGCTGCACGGCGGACCGCACAAGCTCGCCGTCGGTGTGGACCTCAACTGCACCCACCACCGGGCGGTGCGTTCCGGGATCATCACGGCCACGGCGACTCCCGCGCACACCGGCCGCACCTCCGCCACCTACGACATCGTCGTCACCGACGAGAGCGGCCGGCGGGTGTGCACCGCACGCCTGACCTGCGCCCTGCGGGACAATCCCGACGCGCCCGGCACCCCGGCCTGAGCCCGCGTCCGGTTCCCGGTCCGGCTGTCCGGCAGTCCCCGGTACAGCGGCCCGGACGGCCGGAACGCCGGTCACCGGGGCGCGGCGGCTGCCGCGCGGTCCGGTGGCCGGCGTTCCCGGGACGGCCCGGCGGAGCCGCCCCGGCCGGTCAGTGCTCCCCGCTCTCCCCCAGATAGGCCGCTCGCACCCGCGGGTCCGACAGCAGGGCACCCGCCTGGTCCGACATCACGACCTGCCCGGTCTCCAGCACGTACCCCCGGTCGGCCAGCTGCAGCGCCTGGGCCGCGTTCTGCTCGACCAGCAGCAGCGTGGTGCCCTGTTCGTTGATCTCCCGCAGGATCTCGAAGATCTGCTGCACGATCAGCGGGGCCAGGCCCATCGACGGCTCGTCCAGCAGCAGCAGTTCCGGCTTGCCCATCAGGGCCCGGCCGATCGCCAGCATCTGCTGCTCACCGCCGGAGAGCGTGCCGGCCAGTTGCCTGCGCCGGTCGGCCAGCCGCGGGAAGAGGGTGAACACCCGGTCCAGGTCGTCCGGGTCCGGACGGCGCAGCCGGTAAGCCCCCATACGGAGGTTCTCCAGCACCGACATCCGGGCGAAGACCCGTCGCCCCTCGGGGACATGCCCCATGGCGAACTTCACGAGCTCGTGGGAGGCGATGCCGTCGATCCGCTCACCGCGCAGCAGCACCTCCCCGGTGCGCGGCGAGAGCATGCCCGAGGCCGTCTTCAGCGTGGTCGACTTCCCCGCGCCGTTCGCGCCGAGGAGCGCGACGACCTCGCCCTCCCCCACCGTGAGGTTCACGCCCTTCAGCGCCTCGATGGCTCCGTAGAAGACATGCAGGTCCCGCAGCTCCAGCAGCGGCACCGCGTCCGCTCCCCCCGCGGCGGGCTGCTTGCTCAACTGAGGCGTACTCATGCCCGCCCCTCCTCGTCCTCGGACTCGCGCCGCAGACGCTCGCGCTCCTCGTGCTCGTGCTGTTCGTGCTCGGCCACCCGCTCGGCCATCTCGGCCACGGCCGCCGTGTCCTCCTCCGCGGCTGTGCCGAGGTACGCCTCGATCACCACCGGGTCCTGCTGCACCTGCGACGGAGTGCCCTCGGCGATCTTCCGGCCGAAGTTCAGCACCGCGACCCGGTCGGCCACCGACATCACCAGACGCATGTCGTGCTCGATCAGCAGCACGCTGACCTGCAGATCCTGGTTGATCCGCCGGATCAGTTCCTCCAGGTCCTGCTTCTCCGTCGGGTTGGTGCCGGCCGCGGGCTCGTCGAGCAGCAGCAGCTCGGGGTCCGTGGCCAGCGCCCGGGCGATCTCCAGCCGGCGCTGCTCGCCGTAGCTGAGCGAGGAGGCCAGTTCGTTCAGCCGGGTCTCCAGCCCCACGTACGCCAGGATCTCGTGCGCCTTGCGGTCGCTCTCCCGTTCTGCCCGCCGGGCGTGCGGAAGGCCCAGCATGATCGACAGCGCGTCGGTGTGCTGCCGGGTCTCCACCGCGATCTTCACGTTCTCCAGTGCGGTGAGCGCCCCGAACAGCCGGATGTTCTGGAACGTGCGTGCCACGCCCAGCCGGCTCACCAGGTGCGGCTTGCGGCCGCGCAGCTCGTGCTCGCCACCGGCCCGGGGACGGAACGAGATCCGGCCCTCCTGCGGCAGATAGGCACCGGTCAGCGAGTTGAACAGCGAGGTCTTCCCGGCACCGTTGGGCCCGATGATGGCCAGGATCTCGCCCCGGCGCATCCGCAGGTCCACGTGGTCCAGGCTGGTCAGACCACCGAAGCGCAAGGTCACGCCCGAGGTCTCGAGCACGTTCTCCGCGGCGCCCGCGGCCACCTCCGTGCCCGCCTGCTTCATCTCCGTCGTCATGCCTGCTTGCCTCCTGCCGCACCCAGCGCGTCGGCTCCGCCGGTGCTTTCCTCCGCCATCTTCAGCTCTCGCTGCCGGCGCCGGGAGGGCCACAGACCCTGCGGCCGGTAGATCATCATGATCACCAGCAGTGCTCCCAGGTACATGTGCCGGTCCCGCGGGTCGACGTACTCACGCAGCACCTCGGGCAGCCACACCAGCAGCGCGGCGCCCATCAGTACGCCGGGGATGGAGCCCATGCCGCCGAAGATGACATAGGCCAGCACCAGGATGGACAGCAGGATCGCGAAGTTCTCCGGGTTGAAGAAGCCCGCCTTGGAGGCGTACGCGACCCCGGCCACTCCGGAGGTCGAGGCTCCGATGGCGAATGCCAGCAGCTTCATCCGCACGGTGTTCACACCGGTGGACGCGGCCGCGACCTCGTCCTCCCGGATGGCGGTCCACGCCCTGCCCACGCGCGAGTGCTCCAGCCTCAGGAAGAGGAAGATCACCACGACGATGAAGCCGAGCAGCAGCCAGTAGTACGGCTTGGGGTCCAGACCCCACTCGTAGCTCCAGAAGCCCAGGTCGATGGAGAACCGGTCGGTGTGCACGCCGCGCGAGCCGCCGGTGAGGGAGTCCCAGTTCCGGGCGGTCAGGTAGACGATCTCGTGGAAGCCGAGAGTCACGATCGCCAGGTAGTCGCCGCGCAGCCGCAGCGTCGGGGCGCCCAGCAGCACACCGGCGATCAGACAGGTCACCACGGCGATCGGGATGACCGCGAAGGTGTTCAGCTCCATCGGCGGCTGGACCGGCAGGGCGCCGGTCCAGAACGCCGCGCTGTAGGCACCGATGGCGAAGAACGCCACGAAGCCCAGGTCGAGCATGCCGGCCCAGCCGATGACCACGTTCAGGCCGATCGCCAGAAGCACGAAGATCGCGATCTGGTCGACCATGACCTGCTGCCAGTAGGTGGAGACCCACAGCGGCAGCAGTACCAGGAAGAGCAGCAGCATCGAGAGCGCGCCGTGCCGCAGGACGGGGCGGGACCGCCACTCCTGCCGGGCGCCGGCCACCGGCCCGGCGACCAGCGCCTTGCCGGCGGACCAGCCGGAGCGGACCGGCTCGTGCAGGAACTCCCGCACCAGCCAGATCGCCAGGCAGGCTCCCACCCACATCCACAGGCCGGTGCCGGTGAAGTTCTCCCGCAGGGCGAGAAAGATGTCGTTGGTCGTGCCCTGTTCACCCGTGACCTGGGTGCCCACCAGGGCCACGACCATCAGGGCCCCGAGCCGCTTGACGCGGGGCTGCTGGTACCACGAGACCTTCCGCAGCTTCGCCGCGGACGGGGTCCGGCGGAGTGTCGTGTCCGTACTCATGCCGCCCTCGCAATCCGCTCACCGAGGATGCCGGTGGGCCGGAACATCAGCACCAGAACCAGTACGGCGAACGCGCCGACGTACCGCCAGGAATCGCCCCAGAATTCGACCGTGAACTGTTCGACGAGGCCCAGGAGGAGGCCGCCGAGCATCGCGCCCCGGACGTTGCCGATACCACCCAGCACCGCTGCGGCGAACGCAGTGATCCCGGGCAGGAAGCCCATCGTGTACCAGACCTGGTTGGTCATGCCGTACAGGAATCCGGCGGCTCCGCCCATCAGACCGCCGATGACGAAGGTCCGCGAGACCACCTTGTCGATGTTCACACCCATCAGGGCGGCGACTTCCGGGTCCTGCGCCACGGCACGGATACCCGAGCCCAGCTTCGTGCGGTTCACCACGTAGTCGACGGTGATCAGCATGAGAACGGCCGCGACCACGATCAGCAGCTGATTGATGCTGACCCGGGTGCCGAAAAGGGTGAACAGCGTCCGGTTCTCGAACATGCTGGGCATCGCGCTGGTGTTGCGCCCGAAGACCTTGCCCACCAGGTTGTAGAGAAAGAAGGAGGCGCCGATCGCGGTGATCAGAAAGACCAGCCGGGGAGCGTGGCGCCGCCGCAACGGCCGGTAGGCGACCTTTTCGAGGCCGTAGGCGACCGTGGCGCCCAGTGCAGCGCCGGCGGATATCCCCAGCACCACGTAGAGGGCGGACTGCATCCCCGAGGGGGCGGCCGGAGGTGCGACCAGGGTGAGCATGATGAGCCCGCCGAAGCCGCCGAACATGAAGACCTCGCTGTGCGCGAAGTTCAGCAGCTGGAGGACCCCGTAGACCAGCGTGTAACCGATGGCGATGACGGCGTACAACGAGCCGAGCACCAGCCCCAGGACCAGGACGTCCCAGAGATCACTGAAGGGCATCGAACTGACTTCCTTGTGGGAATGAGCAGCCGTGCGGACGGCGCGATTCGCCGCCGCGCGGTGCGCCGCGGAGCGCGGCGGAAGTAAGGACCGAGAAGGGGGGCGGGCGGCACGTGGTGCGTCACGCCCCGGCGACAGGGGCCCGGCCGGCACGGAAGACAATCGCCCTTCCGTGCCGGCCGGCCCTCGGATCCGGCCGGCGCCGGTCTCAGCTGCCGGTCAGTTCCTCCACGCCGCCGAGGTACTCACGGCTGCTGCCCTGCACCTCGTAGAGGAAGATCGCCTGGTTGGTGAACTCCCCCTTCTCGTCGAAGGAGAACGTCTTGGTCAGACCCTGGTACTCGGTGCTCGCGAGCGCCTCGTACAGCGACTCCCGGTTGACGTCGTCACCCAGCTCCGCCATGGTGCTGATGATCATCATCGCCACGTCGTAGGACTCGGCCGAGTAGGTTCCCGGAGGCGTGTTGAACTCCGCCTGGTAGCGCTCGGCGAAGGCGGAGGTGGCCTCCTCCTCCGTCGGGTCCGTGCACGGGCAGGTGAGCAGCCAGCCCTCGGCCGAGTTGCCCGCCTGGTTGAGGAAGTTGTCGTCGTTCACGCCGTCACCGGCCATGGCCAGGCCGTCGTAACCGGCGTCCGCGAGCGCCGGGGCGAACCGGCCCGCGGCCTCGTAGTAACCGGCGTAGATCAGCGCGTCCGCGCCCGACTGGACGACGGTGCGGGCCGCACCGCTGTAGTCCGGGGTGTCGGCCGGGATGCTCTCCCGCTCCACGTTCAGCCCGGCGTCCAGCAGACCCTGCTCGGCGACCTCGGCCAGGCCGACGCCGTAGTCCGAGACGTCGTCGATGACGATGACCGTCTCGACACCGTCCTGGGCGGCCAGGTAGGTGGCCATGCCGGCGCCCTGGGCGCTGTCGTTGGGCACCGCGCGCAGGAAGGTCGGGAACTCCTGCTCGGTCAGGGTGGGGTTCGTCGCCGAGGACGACACCGCCGCCATGCCCGCTTCGCCGTACAGCGGCGCCGCCGTGCTCGCGGCACCGGAGAACGCCGGGCCGATGACCGCCATCACGGCGCTGTCGTCGATGGCGCGCTGGGCGGCGGCAGTCGCCTTGCCCGGGTCGCCCTCGTCGTCCGTCGGGACGTATTCGACGGTGAAGTCGTAATCACCCGACTCGTTCGCCTCGTCGATGGCGAGCTGAATGCCGTTCTGCATGTTCTCGCCGAGCGCGACATTGTCGCCGGAGAGGGGACCCTGGTAGGCGATCTTGTAGGTCGCGCTACCGCCACCGCCGCCGCCGTTGTCGTCACCGTCTTCGCTTCCGCAAGCGGTGAGCGCCAGCGCGCCTATGGCGATAGGTATCGCGAGTCTCACGATGGTTCTGTTGAGCACTTCGAAAACCCCCTGGACCGAGCCCAGATCATGACGTCACCGCACGAGGACCGGTGCAATCGCACACTGGTACGGTGTGGAGCGGAATCTATTGCCCCGCACGCTGCACAGATAGACGGTCGGCCCAGATGTGATCGCCTCGTGACCTCACCGACACACCGGTCACAGAACACCCCTCACCGGCAAGCGGACGCCCCCGCGAAGATCGACTCGCTTTCGCACACACCCGCACACACCCGGAATCCGGCCGCGGCGGCACGGCGGGGCGCCAGTCCTGGGGCTACGCGCCGCAACCGGGTCACTGCTGCTTGCGCTCGCGCGCGTCCTCGATGACGGCCTCGGCCACCTGGAGCATGGACAGCCTGCGGTCCATCGAGGTCTTCTGGATCCAGCGGAACGCGGCGGGCTCGGTCAGCCCGTACTGGGTCTGCAGGACGCTCTTGGCCCGCTCGACCATCTTGCGGGTCTCCAGCCGCTGGGTGAGGTCCGCGACCTCCTGCGAGAGCGCCTTCATCTCCTCGAACCGGGAGACCGCCATCTCGATGGCGGGCACCACGTCACCCTTGCTGAAGGGTTTCACCAGGTACGCCATCGCCCCGGCGTCGCGCGCCCGCTCCACCAGGTCGCGCTGCGAGAACGCGGTGAGCATCAGCACCGGGGCGATACTGTCCGCGGCGATCTTCTCCGCGGCCGAGATGCCGTCCATGACCGGCATCTTCACGTCCAGGATCACCAGGTCCGGCCGGTGCTCGCGGGCCAGCTCCAGCGCCCGCTGGCCGTCCCCGGCCTCGCCGACGACGCTGTAGCCCTCCTCCTCCAGCATTTCCTTGAGGTCCAGCCGGATCAGCGCCTCGTCCTCGGCGATGACCACGCGGGTGGTGTGCGGCGGTGTGTGGGCATCACTTCCGTCGCCGGCGGGGTCGGTCGGCGTCGGCTCGTCGGGGACATCGGCGGTGCTCACGGTGCTCCTCGCTTCCAACCGGATGGGGCACCCATGAGGGTACCTACCTGTTGTATGTTTGAGTCACGGCGGGTAGCCGCCGCCCTTTGTTCCGAAGGGTCCCGGTAGTCCAATCGGCAGAGACGGCACCCTCAAAAGGTGCACAGTGTGGGTTCGAGTCCCACCCGGGACACTTTTCCCTTTTATTCGAAGGAGGCGCCCCTTCAGGGCGACGCGTCCCCGGACTCCCCGTGGTACGGGAGTGTGGCACCGGGCACCTCGTACTCGGCCCTCCGGCCGCACATCCCGTAGCCTCCGGTGCGCGTCGGCCCCGTCGAACGGACCACGGCCCGGCCCAGATGCGAGGGGTCGGCCCGCACCAGGGCGTCCAGATGCCGGCCGGTGGTCCGCGCCGCCTCCAGGGCTCCGGTCCGCCAACGCTCGCGCCACGCCTCCGCCTTCGGCGCCACCAGCCGTGCAGCGGCCCGGTGGAACTCCCGCAACGGCCCGGCGTCACCGGCGCGCAGGGCCGCGCTCAGGTCCAGGTAGCCCTCGACGGCCAGATCCCGCCGGCGGCGGGCGGCCTTCCCGGCGGCGGGCCCCTCGCGGGCCGGGAGAGCGGCTTCCGCGGCGTAGCGCGCCGGATCGGCCAGGATCTCCGGCGGAAACGTGAAGACCGCGTCCCCCGCCTCGGGCAGGCCGCTGTTCTGCATCAGCACGGTGACCCGCAGGCCACTCCCGTCGATCATGCGGTGGACAGTGCCGGGGGTGAACCAGACCACGATGCCGGGCTCCAGGAAGGTCTCCTCGAAGCCGCCGGGCGTCAGCGTCTGCACCGCTCCCGTCCCGCCGGTGGTGATGTACGCCTCGGTGCAGGCGAGGTGGACGTGCGGGCTCCCGCCGCAGCGGCCGTCGGCGGCGGGCCAGGGGCAGGCGCTGATGTGGGACAGCCCCACGGCGCCGGGAAGCGGGGCGGAAAGGTCCATCGCGACTCCCCCGCTCACCAGGGGAGGGTGTCGAGGTAGCGCTGGATGCGGGCGGTGTCCCAGGCTCCGTCGGCCACGACGACGCGGTAGCGGTAGGCGAACGACTCTCCCGGCGGGAGGCCGAACTCCTCGAAGAACGCCCAGGAGAAGGCGACCGAGGGGATCGGGGCGGACCGGACGAACCAGTGGGAGGGGTGCACGGCCTCCGCGCCGAGGTTCTCCGGGGCATGGGCGAAGACAAGGGTGGAGTGGGCGTCCATGTCGTCGTGTTCGGCGGTGAAGCCCAGCCAGGGCACGGTGGCCGCCGCGGTTCCCATGACGGCGGCGTCGGCGCCGGGCCCCTGGGGTGTGAGCACCCGGCCCCCGGTGAAGTCGCGGGGGCCGCGCCAGTTCAGCCCGGTGTACCCGGCCATCTCCCGGCCCGCAGTGGTGGGGCTTCCGAAGCGGAGTGTCTCGTCGCGCAGGTTGGTGAGGTGAATAGTCCAGTCCAGGACCCAGGCGCCCTCCGTGGGATCGGCGGAGTGGACGGTGAGCGTGCGGTGCTCGGCGGCCCACTCCTGACCGCTGTTGCTGAGCCAGGTCAGGTCCTCGGCGATGTGCGCGCGTTCCCCGGTGCACTCAACGGCGGGAAAGGCGTCGTGCCGCATCGATCCCACACGCTCGGGAATGCGCCGGTACCCCTGCCCGTGGATGTAGGAGTTGCCGCCCCAGAAGTTCTGTTCCGACAGATGGCTGGCGGTCATCTGCAGCCCTTTGTGCCACCGGTGGTCGTTGGGGCGGTATCCGGTGACCAGGCGGCCGGCCAGGGTGCGCAGCGGGTGGGCGTAGGGCTTGCGGGACTCGTAGGGCTCCGGATCGGGGCGGTAGACGTAGGACAGGATCCCGCTGCCGCAGGCCTCGACGGCGATGTGCTCGCCCAGGGCGTGGGTGACGGTCAGGCCGGCGGTCATGCGATCTCCTTGCCCGCGGCCGGCGCCCAGTCCGGATGACCGCCGTGCATCGCGTCGTAGTAGGGGCCGCCGGTGACGATGGCGCCGGTACCGACCACGGCGACGCGGATGCGGGGCGGTCCGGCCATGCGCGACTCCTCGCAGTAAGCGCTTTCCCGGCGATGCCGGAAACCCAATCACGCCAGGCCGGGCATGACAAGTGCGCCCGGCCGGCGGTCGGCCGCCCGGGCTGCCGGCCGACCGCTTCAGGCCGGGGGCTCGCCCCCGCCGACCCGGTGCACCCGCACCAGATTGGTCGTGCCGGCCACCCCCGGCGGGGATCCCGCGGTCATGACAACCACCTCCCCGCGGCGGCAGCGACCGCTGCTCAGCAGCAGCCGGTCCATCTGGTCGGCCATCTCGTCCGTGGACCGCACGGTGGGGACCAGGAAGGACTCCACCCCCCAGGTGAGACTCAGCTGCGCGTGAGTGGCCGGGTCCGGGGTGAAGGCGACGAGGGGGACGGGGGAACGGTAGCGGGACAGCCGCCGTGCCGTGTCACCGCTGAGCGTGAAGGCGGCCAGCAGCGAGGCACCCAGGAAGTCGCCGATCTCGGCGGCGGCCCGGGCCACCGCCCCGCTCTGGGTGCGCGGCTTGCTGCTCTGGACGAGCGGGGACAGCCCGCCGGAGAGCATCTCCTCCTCCGCCGCGGCCACGATCCGGGACATGGTCCGCACCGTCACGGCGGGATGGCGGCCGACGCTCGTCTCACCCGAGAGCATGACCGCGTCGGTGCCGTCCATCACGGCGTTGGCGACGTCGGACGCCTCGGCCCGGGTGGGCCGCGAGGAGTCGGTCATCGACTCCAGCATCTGGGTGGCGACGATCACCGGTTTGGCGTTGCGCCTGGCGAGCTGGACCGCCCTCTTCTGCACCAGCGGCACAGCCTCCAGCGGGGTCTCCACACCGAGGTCGCCGCGGGCCACCATGATGCCGTCGAAGGCGTCGACGATGTCCTGGAGGTTCTCCTCCGCCTGCGGCTTCTCGATCTTGGCGATGACGGGCAGGAACCGCCCCTCCTCCGCCATCACCCGGTGCACGTCCTTGATGTCGTCACCGGTGCGCACGAAGGACAGCGCCACGATGTCCACGCCGGTGCGCAGCGCCCAGCGCAGGTCGGCGACGTCCTTGGGCGACAGCGCCGGGACAGAGACGGCGACGCCGGGGAGATTGAGCCCTTTGTGGTCGGAGACCACCCCTCCCTCGACCACCACGGTGTGCACCCGGGGGCCGTCGACGGCGACGACATCGAGAGCCACCTTTCCGTCGTCGACGAGAATGCGCTCACCGGGCGAGACATCCGCCGCCAGGCCCGCATAGGTGGTGCCGCAACGGTTCTGATCGCCTTCCACGCTTTCGGTGGTGATGGTGAATGTGTCCCCGTTCTCGAGAAGCACGGGACCTTCCCGGAAACTCCCGAGTCTGATCTTCGGGCCCTGGAGATCCGCGAGAATACCCACCCCCCTCCCCGCCTGCGCCGCGGCACGGCGGACACGGTCGTACCTGAGTTCGTGCTCGGCATGCGCACCATGGCTGAGATTGAGCCGCGCCACGTCCATTCCGGCCTCCACGAGCGCGGCGATCTGCTCGTACGAGTCGGTGGCGGGCCCCAGGGTGCAGACGATTTTCGCTCGGCGCATGGCGACGACTCTACGACTTACCAATGAGTAGAGGAGCGCGCGAAGACGTCCGCACAACGGCTTCCGGATAACTTCCCGTTGACATTTCATGAATGTGCACGGGGGTGCTCGGATGAGCGGGCGGCGGATGTCTCTTCGTGCGCCCGGGGCTGCTGTCCCAGACCGAATGCGGTGAATGCGGTGCGCTCGGGCAGCGGATAGGGCGGATGCCCGGTGAGGGCGGCGAGAACGACCGCGCTGCGGTGGGCCACCAGGCCCAGATCGGGGGCACCGACCCCGTGGGTGTGGCGCTCGGCGTTCTGCACGAAGACGGCGCCGGTGACGGAGGGATCCAGCACCAGCCGGTAGTACTCGTCGATCCGCGGCCGCCCGGCGGAGTCCCTGCGGACGGCGTCGCCGAGCGGGGCGAGCAGGCGGTCCAGGGGGCGTTCCCGGTAGCCGGTGGCCAGCACCACGGCGTCCGTGACGAGCCCGGCGCGGGTGCCCTGCTCCGCGTGGGCCAGATCCAGCCCGATCCGTCCCTCCGCGGTGCGGAAGGCGGCGCGCACCGTGACGCCGGGCGTCAGGACGGTGTCCGGCCACCCCCCGTGCTGGGAGCGGCGGCACAGCTCGTCATGGACGGCCGCCAGGGTCTGGTGGTCCACCGCCTTGTACAGCTGCCATTGCCGGCCGGGCAGGGCATCGCGCACCGGCTCGGGAAGCGTGTGGAAGTACCGCGTGTAGTCGGGGGTGAAGTGCTCCAGGCCGAGCTTGCTGTACTCCATGGGTGCGAAGGCCGGGCTGCGGGCGAGCCAGTGCAGCCGCTCCGCCCCGGCCGGCCGGTGGCGCAGCAGGTCCAGGAAGACCTCCGCACCGGACTGGCCCGAGCCGACGACGGTGACGTGCCCGGCCGCCAGCAGGCGGTCGCGGTGCCGGAGGTAATCGGACGAGTGGACGACCGGCACCGACGGGTCGTCGGCCTGCCCCCGCAGCGCCTCGGGCACGTGCGGCGCGGTGCCCACCCCCAGGACCACGTTGCGGGCCCGGACCCGGCACGGTGCGGGCCGGGGCTCCCCGGCGGCGTCCGGACCCGGGCCGGGGGCCGCCCCGGTGCGGGTGACGTCGAGCACGAACAGACCGTCCGCGGCGTCCCAGCGCACCGCCTCCACCCGGTGGCCGAAGCGCAGTGACGGAAGCCGGCCGCTGACCCACCGGCAGTAGGCGTCGTACTCCGTGCGCAGCGGGTGCAGCCGTTCGGCGAAGTAGAAGGGGTACAGGCGCTGACGGTGCGCCAGGTAGCTGAGGAAACTGAACGGGCTGGTCGGATCGGCGAGGGTGACCAGGTCCGCCAGGAAGGGGACCTGCAGGGTGGTTCCCTCGATGAGCAGTCCCGGGTGCCAGTGGAAGGAGGGCCGCTGGTCGTGGAAGGCCGTGCGCAGCCCGGGGACCGGGTGGGCCAGGGCCGCCAGCGAGAGATTGGCCGGGCCGATCCCGACACCCGCCAGATCCAGCGGGGCCCCGGCCGACGGGTCGTGGGTCACCGGACGGCCCTCCGCGCCGGGGAGTGGACGGGACCGGCACCGCCCGCGGCGGCCTCGTGCACGAGTTTGATCAGGGCGGCCAGATCGTCCGGCTGGACGTGCGGGTTGAGCAGGGTGGCCTTGAGCCACAGGCGCTCCCGTCCGCCGGTATCGGGCGCGTGGGCGCGGCCCAGCACCGCGCGGCCGTCGGCAAGCAGCCGTCGGCGCACGGCGGCGACCAGCGCGTCGGTGGCTCCCGCGGGGCGGAACAGCACGGTGCTGAGGACCGGCCGGGTCCGCAGCTCCAGCCGGGGGTCGGAGTCCACCAGTGCCGCGAGCTGCGCGGCGGCCTCGCAGGTCCGGTCGATGAGCGCGCCGAGCCCTTCCTCCCCGAGCGCGCGGAGGGTGACAGCGATCTTGAGGATGTCGGGCCGCCGGGTGGTGCGCAGCGACCGGCCGAGGAGGTCGGGGAGTCCGGCCTCCGTGTCGTCGCCGGGGTTGAGGTATGCGGCGCGGTGTTCCAGGGGCTTCAGGAAGGCGCGGTCGGGCACCGTGAGCAGGCCCGCCGCGACCGGCTGCCAGCCGAGCTTGTGGAGGTCCAGCGTGACGCTGTGGGCACGGCCGAGGCCGTCGAGGAGATGCCGGCGGGCGGCACTGAACAGCAGTGGCCCGCCGTAGGCGGCGTCCACGTGCAGCCGGGCCCGGTGGGCGGCGGCGGTGGCGGCCAGTCCGGGCAGCGGGTCCACGGCGCCGCTGTCGGTGGTCCCGGCGGTGGCCACGACCAGCGCCGGGGCCCCGGGGTCCGGCGTGTCCCGCAGCGCCGTGTGCACGGCGGCCGGGTCGAGCGTTCCCGCCGGGGTGGGCAGGACATGCGGTGCCGGCAGTCCGAGCAGCCAGGCGGCGCGCAGCACGCTGTGGTGGGCATTGGCCCCGCACAGCACCCGCAGCCGGTGCCCGTCCCCGCTCGCCCCCGGTGCCTCCCGGGCCAGCAGGAGACCGAGCTGGTTGCCCTCGGTGCCGCCGGTGGTGACCAGTGCCGCGGGGTCCGGGCCGCCGGGGTGGACACGCCCGGCGAGCTCTTCGGTGACCAGGGTCTCCAGGGCCGAGGCGGCGGGGGCCTGATCCCAGGAGTCCATGGACGGGTTGAGTGCGGCGGCCGCGAGATCCGCCGCCGCGGCGACGGCCAGCGGGGGGCAGTGCAGGTGTGCCGCGCAGTGCGGGTCGGCAGGATCGGCGGCGCCCTCGGCCAGCAGGCCGACGAGTTCGCGCAGCGCCTCGTGGGCCCCGGTGCCCTGCCGGGGCAGGACGGGCGCGCAGCGGCAAGCGACCGCACGCCCCACGGCGCCGGGCCCGCCCGGGGGCAGGGGCCCGCAGCGGGCGTCCGCGCCATCGGCCAGGGCCTCCAGCACGGTGTGGAGCAGCGGCGCCAGCGCGCGGGGGCCGGCGGGTCCGCCGGCCAGCGACGCCGGATCCGGGGGAAGGTGTGGTGCGGGCACGGAGCGGCTCCCGTCGGCAAGGGTGCGGGCCCCGCACCACCGGGGCCGCCGGAGCGGTGCCCGGTGGGACCGGTGGTGCGGGGGGAGGACGCCCTCAAGTTAGGGGCGGGCGCCCTCCCCCGGCCGGGCTCCGGAGGTTCTTCCCCCGATCGGGGGACACCACGGCCCGTCTCCCGTCCCTGGCCGGTCAGCCGTGCCGCACCCGCAGCGCCCGCCGCATGTCGTCGAGCGCGTCGGTGAGCCGTCGGCGGAGCGTGGGGGTGAGTTCCGTCCCGGCGAGGTGCTCCTCCCCGAGCCGCAGGAGGCGGTCCGACCCGAAGACGTGCGGGAAGGCGTCGTTCACCGCGGCCTCGGCCAGGGCGTGGCCGCGCCGCTCGGCCAGCGCGACGGCGGCCGGGAACCAGCGTTCGGTCCAGGGCTGCAGCAGTTCGTGCTGCTCAGGGTGCCAGAACCCCTGGCCGGTGGCCGAGAACAGACGGTTGGAGAGCGTGTCGGCCTCACCGAACATCGCCTCCCAGGCCGCCTCCTTGGCGCCGCTGTCGGGCAGCGCGGCCCGGCAGCGGGCGGCTCCCTGCTCACCGGCGGCGCTCGGGTCGCGTCCGGCCTCCGCCTGGATCTCCCGCGGGTCGGTGGCCCCGAGCACGGCGAGGCGGTGCAGCAGCAGCCAGCGCAGTTCGGGATCGAGCACCGGCCCGCCGGGCACGCTTCCCGCCTCCCACCAGGCGCGCAGCGTGCCGGGGGCGGTGGCGGAGCGGATCGCGACGCGGACGGCGGTGAGTCTGCGCCCCGGGTCGCCGCCGTCCTCGGTGCGGGCCAGCAGTTCCCCGGCCAGCTCGCCGAGGAGACCGAGGGCCTCACCGCGCCGGGAGGCGGGCAGGTAGCGGTCGGCGATCTGGCCGCGGGCGAAGTCCAGCACACCCTCGACGATGGCCAGGTCCGGCTCCGCGGCCAGGTTCCGGCGGGCGGTGCCGAGGTACTCCATCGGGTCGAGTTCGGCGTCGCGCACCATGTCGCGGGCGGCGTTCCACACCACGGACCGCGTCAGCGATCCGGGCAGCGAGGGAAGGACCTGCCGCGCGGTCCGCCAGGAGACGGGGTCCAGGCGGACCTTCGCGTAGGTGAGATCCGTGTCGTTGACGACGAGGAGGTCGGGGCGGGGCCCGGGGAAGGTGTGCTCACCGGTGCCGTCGCCGGCGGGCAGGTCGATCGCGGTGCGTTCGCGCAGGACCACGGTGCCCGTGTCACGGCCGCCGCCCTCGGCGGGGGCCAGGTCGTACGCCCCCAGCAGCAGCCGGTGCGGACGGCCCCCGGTGTGCCGCAGCCGCAGCCGCCAGCCGTCGCCGCTGTCCGCACCGCCGGTGATCTCGGGAGTGAGGGTGTCGGGGCCGCTGGTGCGCAGCCAGCGGGCGGCCCAGCCCTGGACATCGCGGCCGGACGCGCGGGCCAGGGAGTCGATGAAGTCGGCGAGGGTCGCGTTGCCGAAACGGTGGCGGGCGAAGTGGTCGTTGATGCCGGCCAGGAAGTCCTTCTCCCCCAGCCACGCCACGAGCTGACGGAGGGCCGAGGCCCCCTTGGCGTAGGAGATGCCGTCGAAGTTGAGCCACGCGGCGGCGGTGTCGGGGACGTCGTCGGGTTCGGGGGCGACGGGGTGGGTGGAGGGCCGCTGGTCGGCGTCGTATCCCCAGCCCTTGCGGCGGACGGCGAACTCGGTCCAGGTGTCGCGGTAACCGGTGGCCTCGCTGAGCACCTGGTATCCCATGTACTCGGCGAAGGACTCGTTCAGCCAGATGTCGTCCCACCAGCGGAGGGTGACCAGGTCACCGAACCACATGTGGGCCATTTCGTGGGCGATGACCATGCCCCGGGTCTGCCGCTGGGTGGCCGTGACCGCCGACCGGAAGACGAACTCGTCGCGGAAGGTGACCAGTCCGGGGTTCTCCATGGCTCCCGCGTTGAACTCAGGGACGAACGCCTGGTCGTAGGAGTCGAACGGGTAGGGCTCGTCGAAGATCTCGTGATACCGGTCGTAGCAGCGCCGGGTGATGTCGAGGATCTCCTCGGCGTCGGCGTCGAGGTGAGCGGCGAGGGAACGCCGCACGTGCAGGCCGAAGGGCAGGCCGGCGTGCTCGGTGCGCACCGAGTGCCACGGTCCTGCGGCCACCGCCAGCAGATAGGTGCTCAGGGGCGGGGTGGGAGCGCACGTCCAGCGCCCCGGTTCCCCCTCCGCCCGGGTGGCGACACCGTTGGCCAGGACTGTCCAGTCCGGCGGGGCGGTGACGGTCACCTCGAGGACGGCCTTGAGGTCGGGCTGGTCGAAGCACGCGTAGACCAGGGGAGCCTCGGTCAGCGCGCACATGGTGTACAGGTAGGTGTGCCCGTCGGCGGGGTCGGTGAAGCGGTGCATGCCCTCCCCGGTGCGGGAGTAGGGCATGTCGGCCTCGACGCGCAGTTCGTGGTCTCCGGCAGTCAGTCCCGGAAGCGGCAGACGGCCGTCCGCCAGCGTCCCGGGATCCAGTTCCCGGCCGTCGAGCACCGCGCGGCGCAGCGCGGCCGGACGGAGTTCGGCGAAGGTGTCGCCGTCCCGGACGGCGGCGAAACGGATGATGGTGGTGGAGCCGAAGGTCTGCTCTCCGCGGGTGAGGTCGAGGTCGATCGTGTACCGGTCGACGGCGAGCATCTCCGCACGGGTCTGCGCCTCGTCGCGCGTAAGGGGTGCCATGCGCTCATGCTGCCGTACCGGCCGGGCCCGGTGAAAGCGGGTTCGCGCCCGGCGGGCGGCCCTCCTCAGGGGCGGTCCGGCCCGCCCTGCGGTTCCGGGTGGCCGGCGATCGTCTCGTGGTGGCGGATCACTTCGGCGATGATGAAGTTGAGCAGCTTCTCGGCGAACGCCGGGTCGAGCCGGGCGTTCTCGGCGAGCCGGCGCAGCCGGGCGATCTGCCGGGCCTCCCGGGCCGGATCGGCGGGCGGCAGATCGTGAGCGGCCTTGAGCCGGCCGACCTGCTGGGTGCACTTGAAGCGCTCGGCGAGCATGTGCACCACCGCCGCGTCGATGTTGTCGATGCTCTCGCGCAGCCGGCCGAGTTCCGCGGCCACAGTCTCGTCGATGTCGCTGTACGTCACAGTCGGGACTCTATGCCGGGACGTCCCGGCGGCGCCGCCGGTCGCCGCACAGTGAGATCGCCCGGCGGCCGGGGAGGGACGCGCGGCACGGACGGCGGTTGCGGCCCCGGCCCGGTGGTGAGACGCACAATGGCCCTGGCGGACGACCGACGGAGTGCGAACGTGACGCAGCAAGGGCTCACCGGACACGCGGAGGCCATCGGCGCACTGGCCCGCCGGTGGCTGGAGGTGTCCGCGGACGGCCCGGACCCGGCCCGGCCGGGCGGGGATCTCGTCTGCTCCCCGGCGGGCCTGTGGCTGACTCTGGCGGCCCTCGCGGCCGGGGCGCGCGGCGGGACGGCGGCGGAGCTGGAGGGGCTGCTGGGCACCGCCGGCCGGCCGGCGGCTCCCGCCGTGACGGCGGTGGCGCGGGCGCTGGCCCGGACGGACGCGCTGGCCTGCGGGACCGCGGTGTGGACGCGCGAACCGGTGCACACGGCGTACCGGGACGGGCTGCCCTGCGTCGGCTTCGGAGAGCTGGAAAAGCTCACCGGCGGACGCCTGGACGACTGGGTACGGGAAGCGACCGGGGGCCGGATCGGGCACCTGCCGCTCCAGCCGGCCGCCGGTACTCAGCTGCTGCTGGTGAACGTGCTGGCGCTGACCGCCCGCTGGCAGACCCCCTTCGACCCGGCGGGCACCGCGATGCGTCCGTTCACCGACGTGGCCGGGACCACCGCGCCGGTGCGCACGATGCGCGGACCGGTACCGGGCGCCGACGCGTGGCTGGTGCCGGGACACGGCGCGGCGGTAGTCCAGCTGCGGTGCTCCACCGGGGGCGGCGGGCTGCCGGCGGTGGTCCGCTTCGTGCTGGGGCCCCCGGGCGCACCGGCGCCCGAGGTGCTGCCGGCGGCCTGGGCGGACCCGGGCCGCCGGGAGGCTGTGGACGCGGACGAGGTGTCGGTGTCGCTGCCCCGCCACCGGCTGCGGAGCAGCTGGGAGGTGACGGACCGGCTGGCCGCTCTGGGGGCCGGTTCGGCGGTCTCGGACGCGGCCGACTTCTCCGGGCTCTCGCCGGGCCGGCTGCGGATCGACCGGGTGGTCCAGGAATGCGTGCTGGCGGTCGCCGAGGAGGGCGTGGAGGCGGCTGCCGCCACGGCGGTGACGATGGTGCGGGCCGCGTTCCGCCGCGCGCGACACGTGCGGCACCTGGCCTTCGACCGGCCGTTCGGGGTGGTGGTGCTGGACGGCGAGGGCTCGGTACCGCTGTTCACCGCCTGGCAGGCCCGGCTGCCGCGGGACCCCGGCTGATCCCGGGCCGCCGCTTCCCGGCGGCCCTGCCCTTCCGTCACCCGGCTCCTCCGGAGCGGGAGATCCGGACCGGTCGGGTTTCTGCCGGGGGAACGGAACCCATCCGTCCGCTCGTCCGTCACACCCCCATGCCGAAGATCAAGGAGGTGCGTGTCATGCGCAGGACCACGATACTGCCGCTGGTGGCAATCGCCGCACTGGTGCTCGCCGGGTGCGGCGAGGAGAGCGCCCAGGAACCGTCGCGGGACGCGGATGCCACGGAGGGCNGGACGCCGGCGGCCAGGAACCCGGGGCTGCCTCCCGCGCCGCCTTCGACGAGCGGGCGGAACAGATCGCGGCCGACTGGCCCGAGGTGGAGCCGTCGGTGGGCGGCGGGCAGGACCTGCTGCCGCTGGAGGGCGCGGACCCGCCCGCCTCTTCGGATGCCGAGGGCCTCACCGTGCAGGTCGGGCACGGCGACTGCGACGCGGACTTCGGCGTCTGGGTGAAGGAGACCGAGGACCTGGTGATCCTCGGCGGCTGGTCGGTGCCCGACCCGGAGGCCGAGGTGTGCAACGACATGCTGGTCATCGACCCGGTGGAGGTCGAGCTCGACGCGGAGCTGGGCGGGCGGGTCGTGGTGGACGCCGTCCATGGCACGGACCTGTTCGAGGAGCGCTTCCCGCCGCTTGACTGACAGGCCGCGGGCCGGGCCGGTGCATCCCGGCCCGCACCGCCGCGGCGTCCGTTCCCGGCCGTCCGGCCGGGCAGGGCATCGCGGCACCGGCCGCGCCACCGGGTGCGGCCGCCACCGCGGCCGCCGGGCTTCGCTGACGGGCCCGGCGGCCGCGGAACGGACCGCCCGGCCACGCCGCGTCAGGTCATACGGTCAGGGCGCGGTCGGTGGGGCGCACCGGGTAGGGCAGCGCGCTGCCGCCGGTCAGATAGCTGTCCACGCCGCGGGCCGCGGCCCGGCCCTCGGCAACGGCCCACACGATCAGGGACTGGCCCCGGCCGGCGTCACCGGCCACGAAGACCCCGTCCACATTGGTCGCGTAGTCGCCGTCCCGGGCGATGTTGCCCCGCTCGTCGAGCTCCAGACCGAACTGCTCGACCAGCCCGTTCTCCCGGTCCGGGCCGGTGAACCCCATGGCCAGGGTGACCAGCTGGGCCGGGATCCTGCGCTCGGTGCCCGACACCGGCACCGGGCGGCCGCCGGTGAACTCCACCTCCACCATGTGCAGCCACTGCACATGGCCGTCCTCGTCCCCCTCGAAATGGGTGGTGGACACGGAGTAGACCCGCTCGCCGCCCTCCTCATGGGCGGAGGTGACCTTGTAGGTCATCGGGAAGGTCGGCCAGGGCTGGTTCTCCGGGCGGTCCACTCCGGGCTGCGGCATGATCTCCAGCTGGGTGACGGAGGCCGCCCCCTGCCGGTGAGCGGTGCCGACGCAGTCCGCGCCGGTGTCACCGCCGCCGATGACCACCACGTGCTTGCCCTCGGCGGAGATGGGCGAGGTGATGAAGTCGCCCTCCTGCACCTTGTTGGCCAGCGGAAGGTACTCCATCGCCTGGTGCACGCCCTTGAGCTCGCGTCCGGGCACCGGCAGATCCCGCGCGGTGGTGGCACCCGCGGCGATGACCACCGCGTCGTACCGCTTGCGCAGCCGGGCCGCGTCGATGTCGCGGCCGACCTCCACCCCGGTGCGGAACTTCGTGCCCTCCGCGCGCATCTGCTCGATGCGGCGGTTGATGTGGCGCTTCTCCATCTTGAACTCGGGGATGCCGTACCGCAGCAGGCCGCCGATCCGGTCCGCGCGCTCGTAGACGGCGACGGTGTGCCCGGCGCGCGTCAGCTGCTGGGCGGCGGCCAGCCCGGCCGGCCCGGAACCGATGACGGCGACCGTCTTCCCGGACAGCCGCTCGGGGGGCTGCGGGATGACGTGCCCCGACTCCCACGCCTTGTCGATGATGGTGACCTCGACGTTCTTGATGGTCACCGCGGGCTGGTTGATGCCCAGCACGCAGGCGGACTCGCACGGCGCCGGGCACAGCCGCCCGGTGAACTCCGGGAAGTTGTTGGTGGCGTGCAGCCGCTCGCTGGCGGCCGCCCAGTCCTCGCGGTAGGCGTAGTCGTTCCACTCGGGGATGAGATTCCCCAGCGGGCAGCCGTTGTGGCAGAACGGGATGCCGCAGTCCATGCAGCGGCCGGCCTGCTTGCTGATGACCGGCAGCAGGGAGCCGGGGACGTAGACCTCGTTCCAGTCCTTGACGCGCTCGGCGACGGGACGGCTCCGCGCGCCCTCGCGCTCGGTGGTGAGAAAGCCCTTCGGGTCAGCCATGGGTCGCCGCCTCCATCATCTTCTCGTGGGTCTCGGACTCGCTGAGTCCAGCTCGCTCGGCGGCGTCCTTGGCGGCGAGCACGGCCTTGTACGTGATCGGCATGATCTTGCCGAACCGGGCAACGGCGGCCTCCCAGTCGCCCAGCAGCCCGGCGGCGACGGTGGAGCCGGTCTCCTCGGCGTGGCGGCGCACCACGTCGTGCAGCCACTCGCGGTCCTCGACGGTCAGCTCCTCCACGGCGACGAAGCCGGGGTTGACCCGCTCCGGGGCCAGATCGAGGACATAGGCGATGCCCCCCGACATGCCGGCCGCGAAGTTGCGCCCGGTCTCGCCCAGTACGACGGCCCGGCCCCCGGTCATGTACTCGCAGCCGTGGTCGCCCACACCCTCGGCGACCACCGTGGCACCGGAGTTGCGCACGCAGAAGCGCTCGCCGACCCGGCCGCGCAGGAACAGCTCGCCGCCGGTGGCCCCGTAGGCGAGGGTGTTGCCCGCGATGGTGGAGTACTCCGCCAGGTGGTCGGCCGCGCGGTCCGGGCGGACGATCAGCCGCCCGCCGGACAGGCCCTTGCCGACGTAGTCGTTGGCATCGCCCTCCAGCCGCAGGGTCACACCGCGCGGCACGAAGGCGCCGAAGGACTGCCCCGCGGAGCCGGTGAAGGTGATGTCGATGGTGTCGTCCGGCAGGCCGGCGCCACCGAACCTCTTGGTCACCTCGTGACCCAGCATGGTGCCGACCGTGCGGTTGATGTTGCGGATCGCGACCTGGGCGCGCACCGGCTGTGCGGCCTCGGCGCTCCCGGCCTCCAGGGCGTCGGCGGCCAGCTTGATCAGCTGGTTGTCCAGCGCCTTCTCCAGCCCGTGGTCCTGGACGGTGGCGCAGTGCCGGGCGGCGCCCTCGGGAAGCTGCGGGACGTGCAGCAGCGGGTCCAGATCCAGGCCGGCCGCCTTCCAGTGGTTCACGGCGCGGGAGGTGTCCAGCAGTTCGGCGTGGCCGACCGCCTCCTCCAGGGTGCGGAAGCCCAGCGCGGCCAGCAGCTCGCGGACCTCCTCGGCCACGAACTCGAAGAAGTTCACCACGTGCTCGGCCTTGCCGGCGTAGCGCCCGCGCAGCACCGGGTTCTGGGTGGCGATACCGACCGGGCAGGTGTCCAGGTGACACACCCGCATCATGATGCAGCCGGAGACCACCAGCGGCGCGGTGGAGAAACCGAACTCCTCGGCGCCCAGCAGGGCGGCGATCAGGACGTCGCGGCCCGTCTTCAGCTGGCCGTCGGTCTGCACCACGATCCGGTCGCGCAGCCCGTTGAGCAGCAGCGTCTGCTGGGTCTCGGCCAGGCCGAGCTCCCAGGGGCCGCCCGCGTGCTTGAGGGAGGTCAGCGGCGAGGCCCCGGTGCCGCCGTCGTGCCCGGAGATCAGGACAACATCGGCGTGCGCCTTGGAGACTCCGGCGGCCACGGTGCCCACACCGACCTCGGAGACCAGCTTCACATGGACACGGGCCGACGGGTTGGCGTTCTTCAGGTCGTGGATCAGCTGGGCGAGATCCTCGATGGAGTAGATGTCGTGGTGCGGCGGAGGCGAGATCAGCCCGACGCCCGGCGTGGAGTGCCTCGTCCTGGCGACCCACGGGTAGACCTTGTGGCCGGGCAGCTGGCCGCCCTCTCCCGGCTTGGCGCCCTGGGCCATCTTGATCTGGATGTCGTCGGCGTTGGACAGGTACTCGCTGGTGACGCCGAACCGGCCGGAGGCGACCTGCTTGATCGCGCTGCGCCGCTCCGGGTCGTACAGGCGGTCGGGGTCCTCCCCGCCCTCACCGGTGTTGGACTTGGCGCCCAGCCGGTTCATGGCGATGGCCAGCGTCTCGTGCGCCTCCTGGGAGATGGAGCCGTAGGACATCGCTCCGGTGGAGAACCGCTTGACGATCTCGCTGACCGGCTCGACCTCCTCCAGCGGAACCGGCGGGCGCTCACCCTCCTTGAACCGGAACAGGCCGCGCAGCGTCATCAGCCGCTCGGACTGCTCGTTCACCCGCTCGGTGTACTGCTTGAAGATGTCGTAGCGGCGCTGCCGGGTGGAGTGCTGGAGCCGGAAGACGGTGTCCGGGTCGAACAGGTGCGGTTCGCCCTCCCGGCGCCACTGGTACTCGCCGCCGATCTCCAGGTTCCGGTGGGCCGGGGCGATGCCGGATGCCGGGTAGGCCTTGGCGTGCCGGGCGGCGACCTCCTGGGCAATGACGCCGATCCCCACGCCGCCGATCTTGGTGGTGGTGCCGTGGAAGTACGTGTCGGCGAACTCCTGGTCCAGGCCGATGGCCTCGAACACCTGAGCTCCGCGGTAGGAGGCCACCGTGGAGATGCCCATCTTGGACATGACCTTCAGCACGCCCTTGCCGAGCGCCAGGATCAGGTTGCGGATGGCGGTCTCCGGCTCCATGCCGGGCAAGTAGGTGCCGCGCGCGACGAGGTCCTCCACCGACTCCATGGCCAGGTAGGGGTTGACCGCGGCGGCACCGTAGCCGATGAGCAGCGCGACATGGTGCACCTCGCGCACGTCGCCCGCCTCCACCAGCAGGCCGATCTGGGTGCGCTGCTTGGTGCGGATGAGGTGGTGGTGGACGGCCGAGGTGAGCAGCAGGGAGGGGATGGGGGCGTGCTCGGCGTCGGAGTGCCGGTCGGAGAGCACGATCACGCGCGCGCCGTCGGCGATGGCCGCGTCCGCCTCGGCACAGATCTCGTCGAGGCGGGCGGCCAGGGCCCGGCCGCCGCCGGCCACCCGGTACAGGCCGGAGAGGGTGGCGGAGTCGAAGCCGGGCAGGTTGCCGTCGGCGTTGATGTGGATGAGCTTGGCCAGCTCGTCGTTGTCGATCACCGGGAAGGGCAGCGTGACGCTGCGGCAGGCCGCCGCGGTGGGCGCCAGCAGATTGCCCTGCGGGCCCAGCGACGAGTGCAGGGAGGTGACGAGCTCCTCCCTGATGGCGTCCAGCGGCGGGTTGGTGACCTGCGCGAACAGCTGGGTGAAGTAGTCGAAGATCAGCCGGGGGCGGTCCGAGAGCGCGGCGATGGGGGTGTCGGTGCCCATGGAGCCGATCGGTTCGGCTCCGGTCCTGGCCATAGGCGTCAGGAGGATCCGCAGCTCCTCCTCGGTGTACCCGAAGGTCTGCTGGCGCCGGGTGACCGAGGCGTGGGTGTGCACGATGTGTTCGCGGTCGGGCAGGTCGGCCAGCTCGATGAGCCCGGCCTCCAGCCACTCGCCGTAGGGGCGCTCGGCGGCCAGCCCGGCCTTGATCTCGTCGTCCTCGACGATGCGGTGCTCGGCGGTGTCGACCAGGAACATACGGCCCGGCTGGAGGCGGCCCTTGCGGACCACCCTGGCCGGCTCGATGTCCAGCACGCCGACTTCCGAGGACAGCACGACCAGCCCGTCGTCGGTGACCCAGTACCGGCCCGGGCGCAGACCGTTGCGGTCCAGTACGGCGCCGACCTGGACGCCGTCGGTGAAGGTGACGCAGGCCGGGCCGTCCCAGGGCTCCATCAGGGTGGAGTGGTACTGGTAGAAGGCGCGCCGCGCCGGGTCCATCGACTCGTGGTTCTCCCACGCCTCGGGGACCATCATGAGCACCGCGTGCGGCAGCGTCCGGCCGCCCAGGTGCAGCAGTTCCAGGGCCTCGTCGAAGGTCGCGGAGTCGGAGGCTCCCGGGGTGCAGACCGGGAACACCCGCTCCAGCGCGCCTTCGGGGAACAGGTCGCTGGCGAGCATGGACTCCCGGGCACGCATCCAGTTGCGGTTGCCCTGGACGGTGTTGATCTCACCGTTGTGGGCCACGAACCGGTAGGGGTGCGACAGCGGCCAGCTCGGGAAGGTGTTGGTGGAGAACCGGGAGTGCACCAGCGCGATGGCCGAGGCGAGACGGCGGTCGGAGAGGTCCGGGAAGAACGGCTCCAGCTGTCCGGTGGTGAGCATGCCCTTGTAGACGAGCGTGCGGGAGGACAGCGAGGGGAAGTAGACGCCGGCCTCGCGCTCGGCGCGCTTGCGCAGCAGGAAAGCGAGACGGTCGAGCTCCAGGCCCGCCCGCTCGCCCGCGGCGTCCGCGACGAACAGCTGCCGGAAGGCGGGCATGACCTCGCGGGCCGCGGCGCCCAGCAGCTGGGGGGCGACAGGGACCTCGCGCCAGCCGAGCACCGTCAGGCCCTCTTCGCCTGCCATCGTCTCGATGGTGGCCGCGGCGCCCGCGGCGGCGTCCGCCTCGGCGGGCAGGAAGGCCATGCCGACGGCGTAGCGGCCGGCGGCGGGAAGTGTGAAGGGCACGGCTTCCCGCAGGAAGGCGTCGGGCACCTGGAGGAGAATGCCCGCGCCGTCGCCGGTGTCGGGGTCGCGGCCGGTGGCGCCCCGGTGCTCCAGGTTGCGGAGCACGGTGAGCGCCTGATCGACGAGGTCGTGGCTGGCCTCACCGGTCAGGGTGGCGACGAAGCCGACGCCACAGGCGTCGTGCTCGTTGCCCGGGTCGTACATCCCCTGCTTGGCCGGGTGGGACGCAGAACGCATCGGCTCTCCCGTCGTCGTCTCTTGGCAAGTTGCGTGTTGCCGAGGGACGACGTTGGCCCTGGCGTTCAAAAATTTTCGTGCAGGTTACACGATGCGGCCATTCCCGGGGAGCGGAGAAACCCCGTCCACGATGCGGACGACGCTGTGGCAGGGGCCGCTTCCGGGAAGGGCGGGCGAGCCACCCGGGAGGAACGGATGGCGGCGAGCGTCACTGCTCGGGGGCCCTGGGGTCATGCCCCCTGAACGGCGGGCGAAACCCCTGGGTAACAAAGCACACCCACACGCGGGCGCGCAAGCCTCGAAGAGCCGGGGCATGGGAGCCCCGGCTCTTCGGACCGTGTGTCGCGGCGCGGTTACTCGCCGGGGCGTCCTCCGGCGGGCTTCCCCGCCGCCTTTCCGGCCCGCTCGCGCTCCGGTTCCCCGGCACCGGCGTCGCCGGCCTCGCCTCCGGTGCTCTCCTCCGTCGGCTCACGCTCCGAGCCGTCCTCGTCCGCCCCGCCCTCGGGGGCCGGCTCCACCACGTCCTCACGGCCCGGACGGCGCCGGGCGGAGATCACGAAGTACGCCACCGCGGCGAGAAAGACGACGACCGCGGTCCAGTTGTTCAGCCGCAGGCCGAGGAACTCGTGGGCCTCGTCGATGCGCAGGTACTCGATCCAGAACCGGCCCACCGTGTAGGCGGCCACGTACAGGGCGAAGGCCCGGCCGTGCCCGAGCCGGAACCGGCGGTCGGCCCAGATCACCAGCACGGCGACCCCGACGCACCACAGCGACTCGTACAGGAAGGTGGGATGGAAGGTGCCGGTGTCGACGTTGTTGTCGATCTCCACCGCCCACGGCAGATCGGTGGGGCGCCCGTACAACTCCTGGTTGAACCAGTTCCCCCAGCGCCCGATGGCCTGGGCCAGGGCGATGCCGGGAGCCACCGCGTCGGCCATCGCCGGCAGCGGGATGCCCCTGCGGCGGCAGGCGATCCAGGCTCCGACCGCACCGCCGGCGATGGCTCCCCAGATACCGATGCCGCCGTCCCAGATGCGGATGGCGTCGACCGGGTTCCGGCCCTCGCCGAAGTAGAGCTGGTAGTCGGTGATCACGTGGTACAGCCGGGCACCGATCAGTCCGGACGGCACCGCCCAGACGGCGATGTCCGCCACCGTCCCGGCCCGGCCGCCGCGGGCGACCCAGCGCCGACCGCCGAGCCAGATCGCGACGAAGACACCGACGATGATGCACAGCGCGTAACCGCGCAGGGGCAGGGGCCCGAGATGAATCTCACTGGTCCCGGGGCTGGGGATAGAGGCAAGGATCTCCATGGTGTCCCCGACGCTACCGCGCCGGTGCCCCCGGCCGGAATCCGCGGGGCCGATCCCGTCCCGTGTCACACACCTTCCTCACCACCGCGTCACCCCTCCTCACCGGCCAGTTCGTCGACCCTCTCGCGCAGCCGCTGGGGAGTCAGCGGGTCGGACGGGTCGCCGTAGATGTTCTCGCCGTTCAGCAGGACCGTCGGGGTGGCCTGGTAGGACGACTGGCGGAACGCGTTGTTCGAGCGCTCCACCCAGTCGTCGTGGGTACCGTCCCGCACGCACGAGCGGAAGCTCTCGGTGTCCAGCTCCTCGATCCCGGCGGCCAGGTCGATCAGCCGGTCCTTGTCCCCGAAGGCGTCCGCGGACTCCGGAGGCTGGTTGTCGTACAGGACGTCGTGATACTCCGTGAAGGCGCCCTCGTCGCGGGCGCAGGCGGCGGCGTTCGCCGCGAACTGCGAGCCGTCCCCGCCGAGGTTCCCGTCGATGATGGTGACCAGGTGGTACTCCGTGCGCAGCTTGCCCTCCTCGGTCAGCTCCCCGATGGTGTCCCGGAAGGAGATCTCGAACTGGGCACAGGCCGGACACCGGAAGTCCTCGTAGATGCTCAGCGTCGCGGGCGCCCGGGCCGACCCCACGGCGATCGGGTCGGCGGGACCGTCGGCGTCCCCGTTGCCGCCCTGGCCGGCCGCGATGTAGCCCACCACGGCCGCGACACCGAGAACGGCGAGCGCGACACCGAGCACCTTGGCCACCCGCAACCGCCGCTCGGCCGCCTTCTCCCGCCGGCGGTCCTCCAGCAGCCGCTCACGGGCGGTGCTCTTCCCCTCACGGTTCTTCTGGCTCATGCCCGGGCCAACGACCCGGGCACGGGCAGGACACGGCCCGCGGCGGCACATCTTCCGGGCGTCCGGCGCCGCGCGAGGCACCGCGTCCGGCGCCGCGCGCCGGTCCGCCGGGGACGGCGGGACAGCCCTTAGCGTGGAACGGTGACCGCCGCGAACACCGACACCGGCCGCTCCGGTCCGCAGAAACCCGACGGCCACCGGAACGAGGCCCCCGCCGACCCGGGGCGCAGAGCCGACCTGATCGCCGCCGCCGTCGCGGCGGCGCTGTTCGCGGTGGCCGACGCCGTCGGGGCCGCGGTCGACGGCGACAACGTTCTTCAGCTCAACTGGCCCCCGCTGTATGCCGACTGGGAACCCCACGTCGGTCCGGGCACCGTGCCGGCGCTGGTCACCGGCACCCTGCTCACGGTGTACGGGCCCGCCGCTGCCCGCCGGCTGAGCACGCGGGCGCTTCCTTGGGCCGCGACCGCGGGGTCGCTGGTGTGGATCTGGACCCTGGCGATGATCGACGGCTGGGAGCGTGGCATCACCGAGCGGCTCACCAGCCGTTACGAGTACCTGGCGGCGGTGGACGAGGTACGGGACCTGCGGGTGTTCCTCACCACGTTCACCGAACGCGTACCCCTGGACCGGCCCGACAACTGGCCCGTGCACGTGGCCGGGCATCCTCCCGGCGCACTGCTCACGTTCGTGGGGCTGGACCGCATCGGGCTGGGCGGCGGCGCCTGGGCGGGCATGTTCTGCGTGGTCACCGCCGCCACGGCGGCCGCCGCCGTACTGGTGACCGTCCGGGCACTGGCCGGGGAGGAGACCGCCCGGCGGGCGGCCCCGTTCGTGGTGCTCGCCCCGGCCGCGGTCTGGATGGGTGTGTCGGCCGACGCCCATTTCGCCGCCGTGGCCGCGTGGGCGGTCGCCCTGCTGGCACTGGCCGCCACCGGAGCGGCCCGGTTCCCGGCCGCGGCCGCGCTGGGGTCCGGGCTGTTGTTCGGCTGGCTGCTGTACCTGTCGTACGGGCTCGCGCTGATGGGAACCGTGGCACTGGCGGTGCTGGTGGCCGCCCGGTCCTGGCGCCCGCTGCCGTGGGCCCTGGCGGGCATCGCCGTGTGGGTGGTGGCCTTCACCGCGGCCGGCTTCTGGTGGTTCGACGGCTACACCGCCGTGGTGGACCGCTACCACCAGGGGGCCGGCGGTGTGCGCCCCTACGCCTACTTCGTGTGGGCCAACCTCGCCGTCCAGGTGCTCACGGTGGGACTGGCCGGTGTGGCGGCGCTGCGCCGCTGGGCCGTGGCCCTGCCGGGCACCGCCCGTCGCGCGGCCCGCGACCTGGGATCGGGCAGCCCGCTGACGGGACAGGCCGCGACCGTGGTCCTGGTGGCCGGGGCCCTGACGGCGATACTGCTGGCCACGGCGTCCGGCATGAGCAAGGCGGAGACCGAACGCATCTGGCTGCCGTTCGTGCTGTGGCTGCTGCCGGCCGCCGCGCTGCTGCCCGCCCGGTGGGCACGCGGCTGGCTGGCCGCCCAGGCAGCGGTCGCGCTGGCCGTGAACCACCTGCTGCTCACCGGCTGGTGAGCCGGCGTCACCCGTTCGGGGCGTCGCGGCTCGTCGCACCCCGCCGCCGCTCCCCCGCCGGGCGGGGCCGGTCTGTCAGTGGCTGCCGTTGCGCAGCGCCACGAAGCTGCGGCCGTGTGCGGTCCACAGGCCGGCGGTGACCCAGCCGGTCCGCTCGGCACGGTCGCGCAGCGCGTCCTGGCCCAGTCTGGCCCAGGGAAAGGCCGGGCCGGTGTCCCCGCTGCCGTCGTCCAGCCGGACCTCGAACCGTTCGTCGAGCCCTGCCTCGCCGTGGCTCGCCTCGGCCACCAGGACCCCGCCCGGAGCGGTCAGTTCCCGGATGCGGGTGAGCAGCGCCGCCGGATCGCCGCCGATCCCGATGTTGCCGTCGACCAGCAGCACGCTGCGCCAGCGCCCCGCGCCGGGGACGTCCCCGAACACCGAGCGCAGCAGCGCGGGCCCGCCGCGCCGCCGGGTCCGCTCGACGGCCGCCGGGACGGTGTCGATGCCCAGTACCGGACGGTCCATGCGGGCCAGGGCGGTCACCATGCGGCCGGGGCCGCAGCCGATGTCGAGCACCCGGCCGGTGCACCGGCCCAGCACGGTGCGGTCGGCCGCGTCCGGCCCGGCGCACCAGCGCTCCACCTCCAGCGGCAGGCGTCTTCCGTCGGGGCAACGCAGGTACAGCGGGCCGCCGCCGGCCCGCAGGGCCCTGGTGTAGGGGTCGGCCGACCAGGCCGGGGCCGCGCGCGCGGGACCGCGCGGGGAGCGCGAGGAGGAAGTGATGGTCACGGGGCGGCCCTCCGTCGTACGGCTGCGTACACGGCCGGGAAGCGGCCGCCGGTCGTCTCGGCGGCGATCCGTTCGGCGTCCCGCACGGTGTCCATGTCCGTGAGCACCGGCAGTTCACGGACGGTGAGCCCGGCACGCGTCAGCCGCTCCCGCTGGGCCCGGCCGGTGCCGGACGTGGACATCGGGACTCCCCGCACCAGGGCGGGGTCGGGGTCCGTCAGCCCCAGCGCCCAGAACCCGCCGTCGCGGGCGGGCCCGAACCAGGCGGTGCGCTCGGGCCAGCTGTCCGGCCCGGTGGCCGGGGCCAGCAGCTCGGGCGTCAGCTGAGGGGTGTCCATGCCCAGCAGCAGAGCGGGCCCGGCGCAGCGGGCGAAGGCCGCCGCGATCCGCTCGTCGAGACCGCCCTCCGCCTGCGGGACGACCTCGAAGCCGCCCGGCAGCCACGGGCCGGGGCGGCCGGACAGCACCAGCACGCGCCGCCGGGCGGGCACCTTCAGCACGGTCCGCAGCGTGTCGGCCAGCGCGGCCTCCGCCAGCCGGGCCGCCTCGCGAGGGGTGTAGGGAGGGGTCAGACGGGTCTTGACCCGGCCGGGCACCGGCTCCTTGGCGATGACGAGCAGGGTGGCCGGCCCGTCCGGCGCACAGCCGCCGGGCACCGCCCCCGGCGCCGCGCCGGGCACCGGCTCCGTCGGCATGGTCGTCCGCTTCACCTGAGCACCGCCCTCATGTCGTGGACCGCCTGCCAGGTGCCGCGCCAGGTGCCGGTCACCTTCGACCGTCCCGTACGCGGCCGGTAGGGGACCTCCGCCTCCTCGATCCGCCAGCCGGCGTCGGCGGCCCGCACCACCATTTCCAGGGGGTAGCCGCTGCGCCGGTCGGTGAGGTCCAGGGCGAGCAGTTCCTTGCGGCGGGCCACCCGCAGCGGGCCGAGGTCGTGCAGGCGGGCCCCGGTGCGGCGGCGGACCATCCGGGACAGCGCGCGGTTGGCCAGCCGGGCGTGCAGCGGCCAGGCTCCGCGCCCGGTGGGGCGCCGGCGGGCAAGTACCAGGTCCGCCTCCCCGGCACTCACCGGCCGTGCCAGATCCACCAGCCGTCCGGGGTCCAGGGAGGCGTCGCAGTCGCAGAAGGCGACCAGGTCGCCCTCCGCGGCCTCGAGCCCGGCGTGACAGGCCGCGCCGAAACCGCGCACCGGCTGGTGGACGACGACGGCACCCAGCCGTTCGGCGATCCGGGCCGAGCCGTCGGTGGAGCCGTTGTCCACCACGACCGCCCGCCACCCTTCCGGGATGCGGTCCAGCACCCAGGGCAGCGCCGCGGCCTCGTTCAGGCACGGCAGGACGACGTCACCGTGTTCCGTCGGAGAAATGGTCATCTCCCCTACCCTACGAAGACAACAACCGCATAACGGTCTGTTGTCTTCTTACGAAAGTCTGACGTCCGCCGCCCCTTCTCACGCCCCCAGGCCGCACCACGCAACCGAGGTGAGACCCGCACATGCCTCAGACACTCCCCCGCCGCGTGCTCGTCGTCGACGATGATCCGACCGTCAGCGAAGTCGTGGCCGGCTATCTCGGCCGGGCCGGATTCTCCGTGGACCGTGCCGCCGACGGCCCCGGCGCGCTGGAACGCGTCGCCGCGGCACCGCCCGACCTGGTGGTGCTCGACCTGATGCTGCCGGGACTGGACGGCCTGCAGGTCTGCCGGCGGCTGCGCCGCGGCGGGGCGGTGCCCGTGGTGATGCTGACCGCCCGGGGTGCCGAGGAGGACCGCATCCTGGGCCTGGAGACGGGAGCCGACGACTATGTGACGAAACCGTTCAGCCCCCGGGAACTGGTGCTGCGGGTGGAGTCGGTGCTGCGCCGGTCCCCTCCCGGCACGGTGCGCGGAGGGGATGTGCTCTGCGGCGGCGGCCTGCTGCTCGACCCGGCGGCGCGCACCGCGCGGGACGCCCGCGGGGAGCTGGGCCTGACCCTGCGCGAGTTCGACCTGCTGGCGCACTTCCTGCGCCACCCCGGCCGCGTCTTCAGCCGGGAGGACCTCATGACGGCCGTGTGGGGCTGGGAGTTCGGGGACCTGTCCACGGTCACCGTGCACGTGCGGAGGCTGCGGCACAAGGTGGAGGCGGACCCCTCCCGGCCCCGGCTGATCACCACGGTCTGGGGCGTGGGGTACCGGTTCGACGCCCAGGGCACCGGGCGGTGCGCGTGACCGGGCCCCCGGCCGGCGGCGTGGCGTTCCCGGACCTGCTGCCGATCGCCGGATACGGCGCGGCCGGCGCCGTGGCGGCCGGGCTGGCGGGCGCGCTGGTGCTGCGGGCGGTGCGGCGCCGCCCGGTGGCGGTTTCGCTGGCGGTGCTCACCACGGTCGCGGTGGGTGCCACGCTGGCCGGAACGCTGGCTGTGGCCCGCTCGATGTTCCTCTCCCGGCACGACCTCGCGGTCGTCACCGCGGTGGCGGCGGTGGCGGCGGTGGCCGCGTCGGTCACCGCGCTGCTGCTGGGCCGCTGGGTGAGCTCCGGGCACCGGGCCCTGGAACAGGCCGCCCGCACCCTGGGCGACGGCGGCGGCTTCACCGCACCGGTCACCGCCATGCCCGCCGAACTGACCTCGCTGGCGCGCCAGCTCGCCGACACCGACGCGAGACTGGCGGACGCCAGGCAACGGGAGCGGTCCCTGGAGGCGTCCCGGCGGACGCTGGTCGCCTGGATATCCCACGATCTGCGGGCCCCCCTGTCCGGGCTTCGCGCCATGGCCGAGGCGCTGGAGGACGGCGTCGCCCCGGAGCCTGCCCGCTACCACCGGCAGATCCGCAGCGAGGTGGACCGCCTCGGGACGATGATCGAGGACCTGTTCGAACTGTCCCGGATACAGGCCGGGTCGCTCTCCCTGGCTCCCGCGCCCGTCTCGGCCTACGACCTGCTGGGGGACGCGGTCGCCGGGGCGGAACCGCTGGCCGCCGAACGCGGGGTGCGTCTTGCCGACGGCGGGGCGGACGCCGTACCGATGCTGGTGGACGGCAAGGAGATGAGCCGGGTCCTCACCAACCTGCTGGTCAACGCGATCCGCCGGACACCGCCCGGCGGCACGGTGCGCGTGGCCGCGGCCCGCCGGGATGAGGGCACCGTGCTCTCGGTGACCGACGGCTGCGGCGGCATTCCGCCCGGGGACCTGCCCCGCGTCTTCGAGACCGGCTGGCGCGGCGCCCACGGCGGGTCGCCGGACGGCACGGGGCTGGGACTGGCGATCGTGCGCGGCATCGTGGAGGCCCACGGCGGACTGGTCCGGGTGGGCAACGTGCCGGGCGGGTGCTGCTTCGAGGTGGTGCTGCCGGTGCCGGAGGACGTCCGGGCACCCGCCACGGCCGTGCTGCCCGCCCCCGCCCGGCGGCCGGCGGGGCTCCGGCGCTGCCGGCCCGGGGACCGGCAGCCGGTCCGCGGGGGCGGCACCGCCCGGACCGCGGGCTGAGCGGCTCACCGCCCCGCGCGCCGGGGGGCTCATCCGCCGGTTGCCAGCGGCTCCCGGGCGAAGCGCGCCATGCCCTCGGAAAAGCCGACCCTGGGCCGCCACCCGAGTTCCTCCCGCAGGCGCCGCGAGTCGGCCGTGATGTGCCGCACGTCGCCCAGCCGGTACTCGCCGGTGACCTGCGGCTCCGGGCCCCCCGCCGCCTTCGCCAGTTCGAGCGCCATCTCGCCCACGGTGTGCGGTTCGCCGCTGCCGGTGTTGTAGGCGCGCAGCGTGCCGGGCGGGTGCGCGGACAGCGCGGACAGGGCCGCCGTGTTGGCCGCCGCGACGTCGTCCACGTGCACGAAGTCACGGCGCTGGGCACCGTCCTCGAAGACCCGGGGCGGTTCTCCGTGCTCCAGCGCGGAACGGAAGAAGGAGGCCACACCCGCGTAGGGGGTGTCGCGCGGCATGCCGTCGCCGTAGACGTTGTGGTAGCGGAGGCTGATCGCCCGTCCGCCGGTGGCCCTCGCCCATGACGACGCCAGGTACTCCTGGGCGATCTTGGTGACGGCGTAGACGTTCCGGGGGTCGGCCGGGGCGTCCTCGGTCACCAGGTGCGGCGTCAGCTCCGCGCCGCACGCGGGGCACCGCGGTTCGAAGCGGCCCGCGTCGAGGTCGGCCGGGGCCCGTGGCCCGGGACGCACCTCGCCGTGCCCGGGGCAGTGGTAGCTGCCTTCTCCGTAGACGACCATCGATCCGGCCAGCACCAGCCCGCCCACCCCGGTCCGCTCCATGGCGGCCAGCAGCACGGCGGTGCCCAGGTCGTTGCTGCCCACGTAGGCCGGGGCGTCCGCGAAGTCCTTGCCCAGGCCGACCATCGCGGCCTGGTGGCACACCGCGTGCACGCCCGCCAGGGCCCGCTCTGCCGCCTCCCCGTCACGGACGTCCGCCCGCAGCCACTCCACGCCCACCGGCGTACCGGCCGGACGCGGCCGGGTGTCCAGCACCACCGGCTCGTCGCCCGCGGCCAGCAGGTCGCGCACGATGTGCGATCCGATGAATCCGGCGCCTCCGGTGACCAGTACACGCATGCCGCCACGCTAACGGCCGCGGCGGGCGGTGCCCGGGCCGCGCGGCCGGGCCGTCAGAGATCCGTAAGATCCCTCGGGTCCGGGAGGTCTCCTTCGCCGGCGGGAGCGAGGAAGGACACAGTCCGCCACGGGCTGCGCGGATCGGCCGTCAGCAGCCGGTGGGCGGCCAGCATCTCGGTGTACCAGTCGCCGTATTCCTCGCTGTCGAAGTGCAGGCAGCGGCCCAGGATGTAACCGGCGGAGAACTCCTCCCAGGAGCCGTAGACCCCGCGGGCTGTCTCCCCCGCGCGCAGCACGGCCGTCTCGGTCTCGGCCTGCCCGCAGTAGCGGGCACCCAGCCCCCAGCGGGCCATGCACGAGGCCCGGCCCAGGTCCCAGGCGAGCACCGAGCGGACCAGACCGTCCTCGGCGAGCACGCCGTCGGCGCGGAACCGTGCCTCGTAGCGCAGGATCCGGCCGATCAGCTTCTGGATCAGCGCGATGTCGGAGTCCAGGTCGAAGTCGGGCGGCCGACCGGTGCGGTCGACCAGTTCGGCGGTACGGGCGACCAGCACCGCCTCGACGGCTTCCCGCCACTGGACGGGCTTCGGCGGCACCCCGTCCTCCTGGAGCAGCACCTGCCGCACCTCCAGCACGAACTCCCACGCGGCGGGCAGCATGTCACCGCGCAGCAGTTGTTCCTGGGCCTGCAGCCAGCCGTCCCGGCCGGTCACGCCCCACCACCGGCGCAGCAGCGCGCGCTCCTCGCTGTAGCCACCGGACTGCCAGCCCAGGTGGTTCCATATCGCCCCGTTGCTGACCATGAGCAGGGCACCGCAGGCCAGGCCGTGCGCCAGCGGCCCGGTGAGCGGCCCGGTGAACCAGGTCTTGAGCGGCGGCTCGGGGGCGGCCCGGCGGGCGTGCCGCTTCCATCGCCGGGGTTCGGCCGGCAGAAAGGTCTCCACCGGTGTCCCGGGGTTGACCGCCAGCCAGCTCGCGGAACGCGGCCAGGACTTGGCGATCCGCAGCAGATCACCGCGTTCGAAGACGTCCCCGCTGTCGGGGGGCGGGAGCATGCCGCGGGTGAACACGGCCACGCACAGCCCCCGCACCTGCGGGTCACGGAAGATGGCCGGCCTCAGCACACCGGGCAGCGCGTCCACGATGTCCCGGCGCATCGGGAAGAACAGATCGGTGGCGGCCAGCGTCCGGTAGTACGCCGGCCAGTCCTCCCGCTCCCCTGCCCGGTGAAGCGCCCGTTCCACCTCGGTCGGCGGCTGCCAGACGTCCGGCACCGGCTGCCCGGCGGGGTGTCCCCCCGCTGCCCCTGTCCCCATGGCGCACGACTGTACCGGGGCCCGGATCCGGGCGGACCCGGGCCCCGGTGGGACGGGCGCGCGGCGCCCGGTCAGCTCTCCCGGCGGACCCCGCGGGCCAGTTCACCGGCCAGCGCCCGCACCGCGGCGACCCCTGCGGCCGGCTCCTCCAGGTCGTCCAGCATCCGCTGGACGAAGGCCGATCCGACGATGACGCCGTCAGCGAAGCCGGCCACCTCGGCCGCCTGTGCGGGGGTGGAGACGCCGAGCCCGACGCACACCGGCAGGTCGGTGGTGGCCCTGGTGCGGCGGACCAGTTCCTGAGCCTGCTGTCCCACCGACTGACGGGTGCCGGTCACCCCCATCAGGGAGGCGGCGTAGACGAAGCCGCTGCCGGCCGCGGTGATCGCCGCCAGCCGTTCGTCCCGGCTGCTGGGGGCCACCACGAACACGGTGGCCAGCCCGTGCTGCTCGGCGGCCTTGCGCCAGGCCTCGGACTCCTCGACCGGGAGGTCGGGCAGGATGCAGCCGGCCCCGCCGGCCTCCGCCAGGCCCGCCGCGAAACGCTCGGGCCCGTACCGGTCCACGGGGTTCCAGTAGGTCATGCACAGCACCGGCACCCCGGTGGCGGCGTGGACCTCGCGGACGGTGCGCAGCACTCCGGCGATCCGCACCCCGCCGCGCAGCGCGATGTCGTCGGCGGTCTGGATGACCGGCCCGTCCAGCACGGGGTCGCTGTGCGGCAGCCCGACCTCGATGATGTCGCAGCCGCCCTCGGCCATGGCCGTCATCGCCTCGATGCCGCCCTCGACCGTGGGGAAGCCGGCCGGGAAGTACCCGACCAGGGCGGACCGTCCCGCCTGTGCCGTGGCCCGCAGGGTGGACTGCAGCAGCCCCGCGTTCCCGCTCGCGACCGCGCTCATCGGTCCGTCTCCTCGCCGTCGTACAGCCCGAAGTAGCGGGCCGCGGTGTCCATGTCCTTGTCGCCGCGCCCGGAGAGATTCACCAGGACCAGGCCCTCGGGGCCGAGTTCACGGCCGAGCGCCAGGGCGCCGGCCAGGGCGTGCGCGCTCTCGATCGCGGGGATGATGCCCTCGGTGCGCGACAGCAGGCGCAGGGCCCGCATGGCCTCGTCGTCGGTGACCGGGCGGTACTCGCCGCGTCCGCTGTCCTTCAGATAGGCGTGCTCGGGCCCGATCCCGGGGTAGTCCAGGCCGGCCGAGATCGAGTACGGCTCGGTGATCTGGCCCTCGTCGTCCTGGAGGACGTAGGAGCGGGAACCGTGCAGGATGCCCGGCTCCCCCGCGGTCAGGGTGGCGGCGTGCTCACCGGAGGCGATGCCGTGGCCGGCGGCCTCCAGGCCGACCAGCCGGACGTCCCGGTCGGGGAGGAAGGCGTGGAACAGCCCGATGGCGTTGGAGCCGCCTCCCACGCAGGCGGCCACCGCGTCCGGGAGGCGGCCGGTCCGCTCCAGGATCTGCCGCCGCGCCTCCACGCCGATGACCCGGTGGAAGTCGCGCACCAGGGTGGGGAAGGGGTGCGGGCCGGCGACCGTCCCGAACAGGTAGTGGGTGCGGTCCACATTGGCGACCCAGTCGCGGAACGCCTCGTTGATCGCGTCCTTGAGCGTCCGGCTGCCGGAGGAGACGGGCACCACCTCGGCACCCAGGATGCGCATCCGGGCGACGTTCAGGGCCTGGCGTCTGGTGTCCACCTCTCCCATGTAGATGGTGCACTCCAGGCCGAAGAGCGCGCATGCGGTGGCGGTGGCGACCCCGTGCTGCCCGGCGCCGGTCTCGGCGATGACCCGTGTCTTGCCCATGCGCCGGGTGAGCAGCGCCTGGCCCAGCACATTGTTGATCTTGTGGGAGCCGGTGTGGTTGAGGTCCTCACGCTTGAGGAAGATCCGGGCGCCGCCCGCCTCCCGGGCGAACCGCGGGACCTCGGTGAGCGGGCTGGGCCTGCCGGTGTAGTTGACCAGCAGATCGTTCAGTTCGGCGGCGAAGGCGGGATCGGCCTTGGCCTTCTCGTACTCGGCGGCGACCTCCTCCACCGCGGCCTTCAGGGCCTCGGGGATGAAGGTGCCGCCGAAGGCGCCGAAATACCCTTCGGCGCTGGGGACCCGCCCCTCGGGATCGGGGACGAAGAAGTTCTCGGACATGGCTGGGCCCTCCGTCAAGAGCAGCGTGACAGCGAAAAGGTGACGTGGGAGAGGGGTCTCTCAGCCACGCCATCGCATGCCGCGGGTCTGCCCCGGCTCACAGCCGATGTGGTACCTGACCCTGCGGCCCAGCACCCGGCGGGCGGGCGGTCAGCAGCCGCGCGGACGGGCGCCGGCGGCCAGCCAGGCGTGCCCCGGTCCGCCGCAGGCCCGTGCGGTCCGCCGCGCGGCGGAGCGCACGGCACCGGCCCCCGGCGGACGGCCGGGGGCCGCGACGGCACGGCGGCGGACGGACACGCTCAGCGCCCCTGCCGCAGAGCGGGGTGGGCACCGGCCGCGACCAGGTCGGCGACCGCGGCCCGCGGATCCCGGCCGGTCACCAGGGATTCGCCCACCAGCACCGCGTCGGCACCCTCGTTGGCGTAGGCAATGAGGTCGTGCGGGCCGCGCACCCCCGATTCGGCGATCCTCACCACATGACCGGGTATCTCCGGGGCGACCCGGGCGAAGGTGGAGCGGTCCACCTTGAGGGTCTTCAGGTCCCGGGCGTTGACGCCGATGACCCGGGCGCCGGCGTCCAGCGCCCGCGCCGTCTCCTCCTCGTCGTGCACCTCGACCAGCGGGGTCAGGCCGATCGACTCGGCCCGCTCGATCAGGGACACCAGGGCGTCCTGCCCGAGGGCGGCGACGATCAGCAGCACCAGGTCGGCGCCGTGCGCCCGCGCCTCCCAGAGCTGGTAGGAGCTGACGATGAAGTCCTTGCGCAGCAGCGGGACGTCCACCCGGGCCCGGACCGCGTCCAGGTCGGCCAGCGAACCGCCGAACCGGCGCTGCTCGGTGAGCACGGAGATCACGGCGGCACCGCCGGCCTCGTAGTCCGCGGCCAGGCCGGCCGGATCGGCGATCGCGGCCAGGGCGCCCTTGGACGGACTGGAGCGCTTGACCTCGCAGATCACCCGGACGCCGTCGCCCTTGAGGGCGGCCACGCCGTCCTTGGCGGGCGCGGCCTTGGCGGCTGCCTGCTTGAGCTCCTCCAGACTCACCCGCTGCTGCCGCTCGGCGAGGTCGGCGCGGACTCCGTCGATGATCTCGTCGAGCACACTCACTCGAGCGGCCCCCTTCGTCTCGGGTGCGGTCTCCCGGGCGGGCCGGCGGTTGCCTGCCGGGCGCGGCTCGAAAGAGCGAACGGATCAATCACTGACGATGGTATCCGGCACGGGTGACAGGGTCCGCATCCGCCCGCGCACTGTCCCGTATCCCGGACAGCGGCCACCCGATCAGGGCATCGGCACCACGCCGAACGGCAGATTGCGCGCCACGGTGAAGACCACCAGCGCCCCGCAGACCGCCCCCGCGGCCCACCGGCGCCCGCGTCGCCCCGGCAACCGTGCCCGCCGGGGCCCGGGCCGCGGCCGCAGGGCTCGCAGCAGCCACCCGGCCAGCAGTACCCCGCCCACCGCGTAACCGGCGACGGCCAGGGCGTTCGCCTCCAGGGCCGTCACGAGGTCCCCGTGCGCGACGGCGTGCGCGCTGCGCAGCCCCCCGCAGCCCGGGCAGTACAGGCCGGTGAGCACCGGCACCGGGCAGGCGGGGTACCGTCCGGGGACGCCCGGGTCGACCGCACCCACATAGCCGAACGCGGCCACGGCGCAGGCCAGCGCCGTCAGCGGGGGCGCCGCCCGCACCAGGGGGCGCGGAAGGCGGCGCGGCACAGCTCGCGGGGCACACACGGGACCAGGCTGGCCCGCGGCCCGGCGCCGCGCATCCGCGGCGCCGCCGGGCGGGTGACCGGCGGGCCGGAACCCGCCGGTCCGGGATCAGACCGAGGTCTTCTCCGCCTCGCCGTCGGCGCCCTCCGGCTCCGAGGCGGCACGCGAGGGCGGAATCGCGGGGGTACCGAGCTGCTTCTCCGACCCCAGGCCCATCGAGTTCATCACCAGGGTGGCCACCCCGCCCAGGGCGACCACCACGAGGCCGGCCACCACGCCCAGCGGCTGGGCCATCACCATGAAGACGCCCGCGGCCGAGAAACCGATGAGGGCCAGGACGACGCCGGTCCAGGCGGCAGGGGTGTTTCCGTGGCTGTTGCCCGCCATGAGGTGCTCCTTGTGTGTCACGAGGTAAGTCCCGAGCAGGGTGCGATCCGTGCGCGGCCCGCACCTATTGTGGCAAACGGGTCCGGAGGACCTGCCGGGGAGCCCCCGCTCAGGTGGGGTCCTCGCCCCGGTCCAGGGCCTTCCACATGTCCTCCGGGCTGTCCCCGGCGCCGCTCCCGGCCCCGGCGGGCCGCCGGCCGCGCTCGTATCGTCCCGACATCGCGGGCCAGTGACGGCCGTGGCTGAGCGCCAGAAGCCCCGCGCACAGCAACAGCAGCCCGCCCAGGGCGGACAGCCAGGGCCAGCCGGTGTGGGAGACACTTGTCACAGCGGCGTCCGCGAGGCCGGTCACCTCCGCGGCCCGGTCCCGCAGCGCGGCGGTGTCCCGCGCCCCCAGGAGCGCCGAGCCGATCGCCCCGGCTCCGCTGAGGGCCAGTACCGAGGCCACCGCCACGCGCCCGGCGCGACGCACCGCGAAGACCGCGACAAGCGCCGCCAGGCCGGTCAGGGCCAGCGCGCTGGGCAGCCCCGAGACGTCGCCGCCGGTCACCGCCACCGGAAGCCCGCCTCCGCCCGCCGAGGCCGTGCCCTCGCCCCAGGTCTGCCCCGCGGAGATGAGGACGGCCGTGGCACCCGCCGCGCCGCTCAGGAGCGTCGCGACGAGGGCGCGGCGCGAAGCGCGCGGGGGCCGGGAAGAGAACTCGCCAGTCACCCCATCACGCTACCTCGCAGCGCACCGGCCGCCGCCACGGCCCTGAGCACCGCCGCGGCCTTGTTGCGGCACTCGGTGTCCTCGGCCACCGGATCGGAGTCCGCCACCACCCCGGCGCCGGCCTGCACATAGGCCGTGCCGTCGCGCAGCAGCGCGGTGCGGATGGCGATGGCGGTGTCCGCGTCACCGGCGAAGTCCATGTAGCCCACGCAACCGCCGTACAGGCCGCGCCGGGTCGGCTCCAGCTCCTCGATGATCTGCATGGCCCGGGGCTTGGGCGCTCCGGAGAGCGTGCCGGCCGGGAAGCACGCCAGCAGCGCGTCGAAGGCGGTGCGGCCCTCCGCCAGCCGTCCGGTCACCGTGGACACGATGTGCATGACATGGCTGTAGCGCTCCACGGACATGAAGTCGACCACCTCCACGCTGCCCGGCTCGCACACCCGGCCCAGGTCGTTGCGGCCCAGGTCGACCAGCATCAGGTGCTCGGCCCGCTCCTTGGGGTCGGCCAGCAGTTCCTCGCCCAGAGCCGCGTCCTGGCCCGGGGTGGCCCCGCGCGGCCGGGTTCCGGCGATGGGGTGCAGGAGTGCCCGGCCCTCCTCCACCTTGACCAGCGCCTCCGGGCTCGACCCGACGATGTCGAAGCCGTCCAGGCGCAGCAGGTACATGTACGGGCTGGGGTTGGTGGCCCGCAGCACCCGGTAGACGTCCAGCGCGGACGCCTCGCAGGGGGCCTCGAACCGCTGGGAGGGCACGATCTGGAAGGCGTCCCCGGCGCGGATGTGCTCCTTGGCCGCTTCCACGGCCTCCTGGTACGCCGGGCCGCCCCAGCGCGCGGTGTACTCGGGCACCCGGGGCGCGGGCAGTTCGGCCGCCGCCGCGGACACCGGGCGGGCCAGGTCCGCCGTCATCGCGTCCAGCCGGTCCACGGCCTCGGCGTAGGCCTCGTCCACGCCGGTGTCCAGGTCGTTGTGGTTGATGGCGTTGGCGATCAGCAGCACGCTTCCGTCGCGGTGGTCGAGCACCGCGAGATCCGAGGCGAGCAGCATGGTCAGCTCCGGCAGCCGCAGATCGTCCTCGGCGCTGTCGCCGATCCGCTCCAGGCGCCGGACGGTGTCGTAGCCGAGGTAACCCACCATGCCGCCGGTGAAGGGCGGCAGCGAGGGATCACGGGGGGTGTGCAGACGCTCCACGGTCTCGCGGAGCACGGTCAGCGGATCGCCGGAGACCGGGACGGAGACCGGCGGGGTGCCCAGCCAGTGCGCCTCGCCCTCGCGCACGGTGAGGGTGGCGGCGCTGCGCACGCCGATGAAGGACCAGCGTGACCAGGTACGGCCGTTCTCGGCGGACTCCAGCAGGAAGGTGCCCGGGCGCTCGCCGGCCAGTTTCCGGTACAGCGCGATGGGAGTGTCGCCGTCGGCCAGCAGCCGCCGGGTGACCGGGATGACCCGGCTCTGCTTGGCGAGCGTACGGAAGGTCTCGAGATCGGGGGTGGCGCGTCCCCGCGTGCTGCCCGTTGTCGTGGCCGAAGTCATGACCGAAGGGTAAGGGCAGTCCCGCCGTCCCCGGCGCGCTTGTCCGCCGCGGACGACGGGCCGGCCCTCAGGCCGCCGTCCCGGGCGCGGGCGCCGGTTCCACCGGCAGCGGATCGGCATCGAAGCAGGTGCGCTCGCCGGTGTGACAGGCGGCACCGACCTGGTCGACCTTCACCAGCAGGGTGTCGCCGTCGCAGTCCAGGGCCACGGACTTGACGTACTGGACGTGGCCGGAGGTGTCCCCCTTCACCCAGTAGGACTTCCGGCTGCGGCTCCAGTAGGTGCAGCGTCCGGTGGTCAGGGTGCGGTGGAGGGCCTCGTCGTCCATCCATCCCAGCATCAGCACCTCACCGGTGTCGTACTGCTGGGCGATGGCCGGGACGAGCCCGTCGGCGGTGCGCTTGAGGCGGGCCGCGACGGCGGGATCGAGCGGGGAGGCCGGCGGCCGGGTGCTGGACATGGGCCCATTGTGCCGCCTGCGCCGCGTGCCGCGCGGCACCCCGGCGCGCGGCGCGGGGAGCCGTAGGCTGGAGACATGTCTACCCATGCCAAGCGTGAACGCCTGCTGCTCGCCGACCTCTTGGAGAGCGCGGGGCCGGAGGCCCGCACCCTGTGCGACGGTTGGACGACCCGCGATCTGGCGGCCCACCTGGTGGTGCGGGAGAACCGGCTGGACGCCGCCGGCGGCTCCTGGATCAAGCCACTGGCGTCCCGGCTGGAACGGGTGCAGGCCGAGTACGCCGCCAAGCCCTACGACGAACTGCTGCAGCTCATCCGCACCGGCCCCACCGGGGCGTCGCCGTTCCGCCTCAAGCAGGTGGACGAGGCGGCGAACACCGTGGAGTTCTTCGTGCACACCGAGGACGTGCGCCGGGCGCAGGAGGACTGGCAGCCGCGCGAGCTGGACCCGGTGTTCTCCGACGTCCTGTGGCGCCGGCTGGACCGCACCGCCCGGCTGCTGGGCCGCGGCTCGCCGGTCGGGCTGGTGCTGCGCGCCCCGGACGGCCGGACGGTGGTGGCCCGCAAGAGCACCCCGGTGGTCACCGTCACCGGGGAGCCCGGGGAGCTGCTGCTGTACGCCTTCGGCCGGCAGCAGGCCGCCAGGGTCACCGAGGAGGGCGACCCGGAGGCCGTGCGGCGGCTGCGGGAGGCGAAGCTCGGCATCTGACCCGGGCGGCCCGGTAGTTCAGCGCGGCAGCAGGGCGCGGCGCAGTTCTCCGGACCCCGCGGCCACGGCGGCCGTGGCCAGTCCGAGCAGGCCGCAGGCCGCGTAGACCGGCTCGGGCCCCCACCAGCCGATGGCCGCTCCGACGAGCGGGAAGGTGAGCGGGGCCAGCCCGAAGGTGCCCAGGGCGAACACCGACATGACGCGCCCCAGGTAGGCGGGGTCGGCCGCGGTCTGCACCAGTGCGGCCAGCAGGCCGCCGGCGACTCCGGCACACAGTCCGGCCGCGGCCGCGCACGCGGCGGCGGCAAGGAGGGAGGGGACCAGCCCCACTGCGCCGATGCCGACGGCCGCCCCGGCCGCCGCCACCAGCGCCACCGGCCCCGCCTTCGGCAGCCGCCCCACGACCGTGAGCAGCACGGAACTCGCCGCCGCGCCCAGCCCGAAGGCACTGACGATCCAGGCCATCCCGGCAGCGCCCCACCCGCGTTCGCCGGCCAGCAGTACCAGGCCGATGTTGAGCGGCCCGTTCAGGACGAGGTCCAGCGTCACACCGACCAGCACCAGGGGCCCGATGAGGCGGTGGCGCACGAGATAGCGCAGCCCGGCACGCAGGTCCTGCCATCCGGTGGCCGTGGCGCCGCCGCCTGCGGCCGCCTCCTCCTTCCCGGCGCCGTCCGCCGGAGTCAGGGGAGCGATCCGCAGGGTGAGCAGGAACGGCAGTGAGAGCGCGAACATCCCGCCCGCCGCCGCGAAGGCGGCCGCGGGACCGCCCAGGGCCATCGCCGCCGCGCCCGCGGGAGGCCCCACGGTGTTCCCCAGTCTCATCCCCAGCAACCGCATGCCCTGCACCCGGGCGAGCTGGGCGGGCCCGGTCAGCCGCGGGGGCAGCGCGCCGACCGCCGGGAGGAACAACGCGTCGACGATCCCGAAGACCAGCGCGACGGCGAGCAGCAGCCACAGGCCGGGGCTCGCCAGGTACAGCGCGGCGGCCATGGCGAGGATCACGCAGCAGCGCACGGCGTCGCTGCCGATCACCACCCGGCGCGGGCCGAACCGGTCGGCCACCACTCCCCCGGCGAGCATCAGGACGGCCTTCGGCAGCGCGCCGGTCATCATCACGATGCCGACCGTCGCCGGCCCGGCGATCGCGGCGGCGGCCCAGGCCAGCGCGAGGAAGTAGATGCCTTCCCCGATCATGGTGGCGGTGTAGGCCGCCAGCCAGCGCATGACATTGGGGTCCCGGTAGGCGGGGAGGTCCGGGCGGGCGGGGTGCGGCAGGGCCGCGGGCCAGGGTGCCGTCACGGCCGCCGCCGGACACAAAGGCGCCGGACACCGGCGCAGTGCGCGGTCACGTTCCTCTCCATTGAGATGACATGACAACGCGTCACCACGGCCGTCCGGCGCAACCGCGGCCGGCCGCCCGCAGCTCCGGTCACCGCACCGGGTGACCGGCGGCCCGCAGGGCCTCCTTGACCTCGCCGATCCGCAGGTCCCCGAAGTGGAAGACGGAGGCGGCCAGCACCGCGTCGGCGCCGGCCTCCACGGCCGGCGCGAAGTGCTCCGTCCGGCCGGCGCCGCCGGAGGCGATCACCGGCACCGTCACCCGGGCCCTGACCGCCTTGATCATGTCGGTGTCGTAGCCGTCCTTGGTGCCGTCGGCGTCCATGGAGTTGAGCAGGATCTCCCCCGCCCCGAGGCCGGCGGCCCGCTCCGCCCACTCCACCGCGTCGATTCCGGTACCCCGCCGGCCGCCGTGCGTGGTGACCTCGAAGCCGGAGGCGGTGGTGGTGCCCGGCGGGCAGCGCCGGGCGTCCACCGAGAGCACCAGCACCTGGCGGCCGAACCGCTCGGCGATCTCCCGGAGGAGCTCCGGCCGGGCGATGGCCGCGGTGTTGACTCCGATCTTGTCGGCACCGGCCCGCAGCAGCCGGTCCACGTCGTCGGCCGAGCGGACCCCGCCGCCCACGGTCAGCGGGATGAAGACCTGTTCGGCGGTGCGGCGCACCACGTCGTAGGTGGTCTCCCGGTTCCCGGAGGAAGCGGTGATGTCCAGGAAGGTCAGCTCGTCGGCACCCTCCGCGTCGTAGACCTTCGCCATCTCCACCGGGTCGCCCGCGTCGCGCAGGTTCCGGAAGTTGACGCCCTTGACGACCCGTCCGGCGTCCACGTCCAGGCAGGGGATGACTCGTACGGCCAGGGTCATGCGGCTCCAGCTCCTCGGAACGCTTCCAACTCCACCTCGACCAGCACCCGGGAATCCACGAAACCGGAGACCACGACCAGCGTCGCGGCAGGACCGGTCTCGCCGAACACCTCGCGATGGGCGCGGCCGACCTCCTCCACATCCCGGACATGGGCGAGGTACATCCTGGTGCGGACGACCGCCTCGGCCCCCAGGCCGAACGGCTCCAGCGCCCGCAGGGCGTTGGCGAAGGCCGCCCGGGCCTGCGCGTAGGGATCACCGGGCTCCGGCGGCATGCCGTCACGCACCGGGAGAGTGCCCGCCACCAGCACCCGGTCGCCCGCGGCCACCGCGCGGGCGCTGCCGACGGCCTGCGCCCAGGGGGTATCGGCCGGCAGCCGCTCGACGGTCACCTCGCCACCGCCGCCAGCGCCTCCTGGAGGGTGAACGCCTTGGCGTACAGGGCCTTGCCGACGATCGCGCCCTCGACACCGGCGGGCACCAGGTCCGCCAGTGCGCGCAGGTCCGCCAGCGAGGACACGCCGCCGGAGGCCACCACGGGACGGTCGGTCGCGGCGCAGACCTCCTTCAGCAGTTGGAGGTTGGGCCCCTGGAGGGTGCCGTCCTTGGCGATGTCGGTGACGACGTAGCGCGCGCAGCCCTCGCGGTCCAGTCGCTCCAGCGTCTCGTAGAGGTCGCCGCCGTCCCGGGTCCAGCCGCGCCCGCGCAGCGTGGTGCCCCGGACGTCCAGGCCGACCGCGATCCGGTCGCCGTGCTCGGCGATGATCCTGGCCACCCACTGAGGGGACTCCAGGGCCGCGGTGCCCAGGTTGACCCGGGTGCAGCCGGTGGCCAGCGCGGCGGCCAGCGAGGCGTCGTCGCGGATGCCGCCGGAGAGCTCGACCTTGATGTCCATCGCCCGCACGACGCCGGCGATCTGCTCCCGGTTGTCCCCGGTGCCGAAGGCGGCGTCCAGGTCGACCAGGTGCAGCCACTCGGCTCCGGCCTCCTGCCAGGTCACAGCGGCCTGCAGCGGGTCGCCGTAGGAGGTCTCGGTGCCGGACTCGCCGTGCACGAGCCGCACCGCCTGCCCGTCGCGGACGTCGACGGCGGGCAGCAGTTCAAGGGTGGAAGGGGGCATCAGAGCGTCTCGATCCAGTTGGAGAGGAGCTGGGCTCCGGCGTCGCCGGACTTCTCGGGGTGGAACTGGGTGGCCCACAGCGGGCCGTTCTCCACGGCGGCGACGAACGGCCGGCCGTGCGTGGACCAGGTGACCAGGGGGGCGCGCTGGGCCTCGTGGTGGGTCTCCAGCTCCCAGTCGTGGACGGCGTAGGAGTGCACGAAGTAGTAGCGCTCCTCGGGGGACAGCCCGGCGAAGAGCCGGGAGCCGGCCGGGGCCCGCACGGTGTTCCAGCCCATGTGCGGGACCACCTCGGCCCGCAGCGGGCCCACGGTGCCGGGCCACTCGTCCATGCCCTCGGTCTCGGTGCCGTGCTCGATGCCGCGGGCGAACAGGATCTGCATGCCCACGCAGATGCCCATCACCGGCCGCCCGCCGGCCAGCCGCCGGCCGACCACCCAGTGGCCGCGGGCCTCGGTGAGGCCCCGCATGCAGGCGGCGAAGGCGCCGACCCCGGGGACGAGCAGTCCGTCGGCGTTCATCGCCGTGTCGTAGTCACGGGTGATCTCGACGCGGGCCCCGGTCCGGGCCACCGCGCGCTCGGCGGAACGGACGTTGCCGAAGCCGTAGTCGAAGACGACCACGGACTTGGTCCTCGCGGCGGTCACTCCCACACCTCCAGTCGCAGCACACCGGCCAGCAGACACAGGGCGCTGCCGATGCCCAGCAGCACGACGACCCCGCGGGGCAGCCCCTGCCGGGCGAACGAGTACGCGCCGCCGGCGAGGAACAGCCCGCCGGCGATCAGGAACGTCGAGGCGGTGTTCACAGGGCGCCCTTGGTGGAGGGGATGCCGGTCTGGCGCGGGTCGATCTCGCTGGCCCCGCGCAGCGCCCTGGCCAGCGCCTTGAACTGGCACTCCACGATGTGGTGGGCGTTGCGGCCGTAGGGCACGTGGACGTGCAGCGCGATCTGGGCCTGGGCCACGAAGGACTCCAGGATGTGCCGCGTCATGGTGGTGTCGTACGAGCCGATCATCGGTGCCATCCCCTCGGGCTCGCTGTGCACCAGATAGGGGCGGCCGGAGAGGTCGACGGTCACCTGGGCGAGGGACTCGTCCAGCGGGACGGAGGCACTGGCGAAGCGGACGATGCCGCGCTTGTCGCCGAGCGCCTCGCGGAAGGCGGCGCCCAGCGCGAGGGAGGTGTCCTCGATGGTGTGGTGGCTGTCGATGTGCAGGTCGCCCTCGGTCTTGACCGTGAGGTCGAACAGCCCGTGGCGGCCGAGCTGGTCCAGCATGTGGTCGTAGAAGCCGACTCCGGTGGACACATCGACCGTGCCGGTGCCGTCCAGGCCGATCTCGACGGCGACCGAGGTCTCCTTGGTGGTGCGCTGCACGCGGCCCACACGCGTCATCGGTGGTTCTCCTTTGCGGGGGTGCCGGCGGGGGTGCCGGCGGTGATCGGCGTCAGCTCGCGCATCGCGGCGAGGAAGGCGTCGTTCTCGGCCGGGGTGCCGGTGGTCACCCTCAGGCGCCCCGGCACGCCGTTGTCCCGGACCAGGACGCCGCGGTCCAGCAGCCGCTGCCACACGGCGCGGGCGCCGCCCTCGCCCTCGAAACGGCCGAACTGCACGAAGTTGGCGTCCGAGGGGGTGACCTCGTATCCCATTCCGGTGAGTTCCGCCACGATGCGGTCCCGCTCGTCCTTGAGCCGGCCGACGTACCCCAGCAGCGTATCGGTGTGCTCCAGCGCGGCGAGCGCGGTGGCCTGGGTGACGGCCGAGAGGTGGTAGGGCAGCCGCACCAGTTGCACTGCGTCGACGACGGCGGGGTGCGCCGCGAGGTAGCCCAGGCGCAGCCCGGCCGCGCCGAACGCCTTGGACATGGTGCGGGAGAGCACCAGCAGGGGACGGTCCTCGATCAGCGGCAGCAGCGACGGCCGGTGGCTGAACTCGGCGTAGGCCTCGTCGATCACCACCAGGGCGCCGCGCCCGCCGCGGGCCGCCTGCGCGGCCTCGTACAGGGCGAGGACGGTCCCGGCGTCCACGGCGGTGCCGGTGGGGTTGTTCGGCGAGCAGATGAACACCACGTGAGGGCGCCGCTCGGCGATCATCTCGACCGCGCCCGCGGTGTCGATGGTGAAGTCCTCCCGGCGGGGACCGGAGATCCAGCCGGTGCCGGTGCCGCGGGCGATGAGGGCGTGCATGGAGTAGGACGGCTCGACCCCGAACGCGGTGCGGCCCGGGCCGCCGAACGCCTGCAGCAGCTGCTGGAGGATCTCGTTGGAGCCGTTGGCGGCCCAGACCTCCCGCGGCCCCACCTCATGGCCGGTGGTGCGGGTCAGGTACCGCGCCAGTTCGGTGCGCAGGATCACCGCGTCCCGGTCCGGATAGCGGTTGAGGGTGCGGGCGGCCTCCGAGACCCGCTCCGCGATCCGGGCGACCAGCTCCTCCGGCAGCGGGTAGGGGTTCTCGTTGGTGTTGAGCCGCACCGGGACGTCCAGCTGCGGGGCACCGTAGGGGGACATGCCGCGCAGCTCGTCCCGGATGGGCAGGTCGTCTGTGCCGATCACGTGGCGTCGGGAACCTTCCACTCGAACCGTGCCTTGAGCGCGGCGCCGTGGGCCGGCAGGTCCTCCGCCTCGGCGAGGGTGACGACGTGGTGGGTGACCTCGGCCAGGGCGTCGCGGGTGTAGTCCACCACATGGATGCCGCGCAGGAAGGACTGCACCGACAGACCCGAGGAGTGGCAGGCACAGCCGCCGGTGGGCAGCACGTGGTTGGAGCCCGCGCAGTAGTCGCCCAGCGAGACCGGGGCCCAGGGGCCGACGAAGACCGCGCCGGCGTTGCGGACCCGGGCGGCGACCGCGGACGCGTCGGCGGTGTGGATCTCCAGGTGCTCCGCGGCGTAGGCGTCGACCACGGTCAGGCCCTCGTCCAGGCCGTCGACGAGCACGACGCCGGACTGCCGGCCGGTCAGGGCCTCGGTGATGCGCTGCTGGTGCTTGGTGGCCGGTACCTGGACGGCGAGTTCCCGGTCGACCGCGTCGGCCAGCTCCACCGAGGGCGTCACCAGCACCGAGGCGGCCAGCGTGTCGTGCTCGGCCTGGCTGATCAGGTCGGCGGCGACATGGGCGGGATCGGCGGTGTCGTCGGCCAGCACGGCGATCTCGGTGGGCCCGGCCTCGGCATCGATGCCGATGCGGCCCTTCAGCAGGCGTTTGGCGGCGGCGACGTAGACGTTCCCGGGGCCGGTCACCAGCTGGACGGGCCGGCACTCCTGCGTGCCGTAGGCGAACATGGCCACCGCCTGGGCGCCGCCGGCCGCGTACACCTCGTCGACACCCAGCAGTTCGCAGGCGGCCAGGATGGTGGGGTGCGGCAGGCCCGCGCCCCAGGCGTTGCCCGGGTCCCGCTGGGGCGGCGAGGCGACGGCGACGGAGCCCACCTCGGCCTCCTGGGCCGGGACGACGTTCATCACCACGGACGAGGGGTAGACGGCCCGGCCACCGGGCACGTACAGACCGACCCGCTCCACCGGCACCCAGCGCTCGGTGACCGTGCCGCCGGGCACGACCTGCACGGTGGTGTCGGTGCGCCGCTGCTCGCGGTGGACGATCCTCGCGCGCCGCACCGACTCCTCCAGTGCCGCGCGCACGGCCGGGTCCAGCTCGGCCAGGGCACGCCGCAGGGCCTCCCGGGGGACGCGCACCTGCTCGATGCGGACACCGTCGAAACGCTCCGCGTACTCGATCAGCGCCTCCGTCCCGCGATGGCGGACGTCGTCACAGATCGGCCGCACCCTCTCCAGGGCGGCCTCCACGTCGAGCTCGGCACGGGGCAGCAGGTCGCGGTCGATTCCGTCCGTGAGGGCGGAACCGCGCAGGTCGATTCGGTTCAGCACCATTACAGTCTCTCAGACCGCTTCCCGGGACTGGCCGCACATTCCACTGTGTGATACGAGCCGTCGGCGCCGAGCCGATAGGCTGGCGGGCTGTGACCACCACGCGCCTGCCGCTGTTCCCGCTCAACACCGTGCTGTTCCCGGGACTGGTGCTGCCGCTGAACGTCTTCGAGGCACGCTACCGGGCGCTGATGCGCGACCTGCTGGCCCTGCCCGCGGACGGCCCTCGGCCGTTCGGGGTCATCGCCATCCGGGACGGCCTGGAGACCGCGCCGGCGGCGGTCGGGCTTCCGGAGGAGCAGGCACCGCCGGACGCCGGGCCCGGAGCGGGCTTCGCGCCCGGTGATCCCATGAAGTCCTTCCACCCCGTCGGCTGCGTGGCGGACGCCTCGACCATCCGGGCAAAGCCGCCGGCCACGGGCCCGCGGGACACGGCGGAGGCCTACGAGGTGCTGGCCACCGGCACCACGCGGTTCCGGCTGCTGTCGGTGGACAGCAGCGGGCCCTACCTGACCGGCGAGACGGAGGAACTGCCCGAGGACAGCGGGGAGGGCGCGGGGGCGCTGGCGGCGGGAGTGCTGGACGCCTTCCGCGCCTACCAGAAGCAGCTGGCGGGTGCCTACGAACGGACCCTGGCCTCCGGGCAGGATCTCCCGCAGGAGCCGTCGGTGGTCTCCTATCTGGTGGCGGCCGCCACGGTGCTGGGCACCGCCGAGAAGCAGCGGCTGCTCCAGGCCCCGGACACCGCCACCCGGCTCGCGCAGGAGCTGGCCGTGCTGCGCCGCGAGACCCGGCTGATCAGTAAGCTCCCCTCGGTACCGGGCGTGGACTTCACGATCCGGCCGACCTGCCTGAACTGAGGACCGTCCCGGGCTGCCCGAGGACGGCGGTGAGGAGCCGCAGCGATGGGGAAGAAGAACGGCCGCGGGCACAGCGGCGCCGGCGGCACACCGGCGACAGTCGCCGCGGCCGCCGCCGGACTCCCCCATACGCTGCACTCCTACCGGCACGACCCGGCCGCGCCCTCCTACGGCCTGGAGGCCGCCCAGGCGCTGGGAACGGACCCGGCACGGGTGTTCAAAACCCTGGTCGCCGAGGTGGACGGGAAGCCGGCCGTGGCCGTCGTCCCGGTCGCCGCGTCACTGGGGCTGAAGGCGCTGGCCGCCGCGGTGGGCGGCAAGCGCGCGGCGATGGCCGACCCGGCGGACGCCGAGCGCATCACCGGGTACGTCCGCGGTGGGATTTCGCCGCTGGGCCAGCGCAAGCGGCTGCCGACGGTGGTGGACTCCTCCGCGCTGGACCACCCGGCCGTGCTGGTCTCGGCAGGCCGCCGGGGGCTGGAGATCGAGCTCGCCCCGGCCGACCTCGTGGCGCTGACCGGTGCGGTGACCGCCCCCGTCGCCCGGGGTGCCTCGCGGGGCGTCTGAGCGGGATCATCCCCCGGCCGGGGGGTGGCCGAGGCGCTCGTCCGGCTCCTCCTTGGGGCCCCACACCGCCATGCCGAGCAAGTGGACGGCCAGGGCTCCGAAGGGCAGGCCGAGCAGCGCGCCCTTGGCGCTGAGCTCCAGGGGGGCGTCGAAGACCACGCCCTCGCCGGCCTCCCTGGCCCGGGCCACCACGTCCTGGGAAGGGCCGAACGTCACCCCCAGCCGCCACGCCAGCAGCGACCCCAGGAATGCCCCCACGGCCAGCCCGATCACCACGGCCGGGCCGCTGCGGCTGCGCAGCAGCAGCACCAGCAGGCCGAGCACCGCGCCCACCGACAGCCCGAACAGCAGGAAGGTGCCGTCCGCGCCGATCGCCTCCTGGCCCTCGGAGTTGTACAGCAGGACCGCGTCGCCCCGGGCGACGAGTGGCACCCGCGGGGCGGTCCACAGCCACAGCAGGCCCAGCGCCACCCCGCCGGCCAGAGCGACGGGCACGGCGGTGAGCAGCATGTCCCGCAGGCCGCCGGCGCGCCGCCCGCCCGGAGGGCCGGAGGCGTTGTCGGTCAGGTCCCACGGGTGGTGGCCCGGGGCTGCGGCGTGGTCGTGAGGGAAGGGCTGCGGTGCGGTCACGCGGACATCCTGCCAGCAACGGCCGGGCGTTCGAGCTCCGGGACTGCTGTTCGGTTCATCCGCGCACCGCTGCCCGGCGGTAGGCCCAGGTCGCCAGGACCAGCGCACCGGCTCCGGTCACCGCGCAGACGCTGAGATCGCCCCCCACCGCCGCCCAGTCGGGCTCCGGCCCCAGGACCGCGGCCAGCGCCTCCACTCCGTAGGTGGAGGGGAGCAGGTCCCTCAGCCACTGCGCGGGAACCGGCAGCCCGGAGGCCGGCACCACTCCCAGCAGCAGGGCCGCCGACATCCCGAGCTGCCCGCAGAGGGTCGCCAGCTCCGGCCGCGGCGCGAGCAGCCCGAGCGCCGCGCCCAGCCCGGCAAGCGCCGCCCCGGCCAGCGGCACCACCGCCAGCAGGATCCACAGCCCGCCCATCGGCAGCTGGTAGAGCAGGGCGCCGATCACCGCGGTGATCAGCACGCCCGGCACGGTGAACGAGGCGTAGGCCGCGGCGGTGCCCAGCGCCACCGCGGCCGCCGGCACCGGTAGCGTCGCGTAGTGGTCCAGACCGCCCCCGGCCCGTAGCTGGCCGAAGTACTGGGCGAGCAGGTTGAGCCCCACGAACGCCACCACCAGCACGGTGGAGCCGGCCACCACCGCGCGCGCCTCCTCACCCGCGCCGCCGTCCACGACCCCGCGCATCAGCACCATGATGCCGATGGACTGGAAGGTCGCCACGAACAGCAGCGGGATGCGGGCGACACGCGCCCGGGACAGCTGGGCACGGTAGACGGCGCCCATCGACGGCCACAACCGGGCCACCGGCGCCAGGGGAACGGGGTCCTGTCCGACGGCCGGCGGGGCGGCGGGAGCGGGAAGTCGCGCGGTCATGCCCGCACCAGCCCCTCGCCGCTGCCGCCCAACGACAGGTAGACGTCCTCCAGGGTCGGGGTGGCCAGGGTGAAGTCGTCCAGGGCCGCGAAGGCCGGTCCGGTGGTCACGGTGGTGATCGCGGCGCGGGCCCGCTCGGGGGACATCCGCAGCGACCAGCGCCGCCCGGTCACGGTGGCGGCCTCCCGCAGCGCGGCGATCTCCGGGATCTGCGGCGGAGGCGCGTCCCGCCAGACCAGGTCCAGCCGCACGTCGTCGCCCACCATGGCCTTCAGACCGCCGGGGGTGTCGCAGGCGATGACCCGGCCACCGTCCATGACCGCCACGCGGTCCATCACGGTCTCCGCCTCGATGACGTTGTGCGTGACCAGCAGCACGGTGGCGCCTTCCTCGGCACGGCGGCGGTCGACCGCCGCCCACACCGCCCGCCGGGCGACGGGATCCATGCCCGTGGTGGGCTCGTCCAGCACCAGCAGCGGCCTGCTGCCGGTGAGGGCCGCGGCCACGCAGGCCAGCCGCCGCTGGCCCCCGGACAGCCGCTTGAGCGGGCGGCCGGCCAGTGGCCCGAGCCCGAGTTCCTCCAGAACCGCGTCGCGCTCGCGGCGCGCGTCGGCCCGCCCCAGGCCCCGCAGCCTGGCGGTGGTCTCGGCGGCCAGTGCCACCGTCAGGTCCTCCAGGGCGGTGGCCTCCTGTCCGAGGTGGGACAGGAGCCGGGCGGCCCGCCGCGGGTGACGGACCAGATCGTGGCCCAGCACGGTGATCGAGCCGGTGTCCGGCCGCAGCAGCCCGGTGAGCTGCCGGACCAGGGTCGTCTTGCCGGCTCCGTTGGGGCCCAGCAGTCCGAAGATCTCCCCCCGGCGCACCTCCAGGGTGATGCCGTCGCTGGCGCGCACCTCGGGGGTGGCCGGACGGCCGCGCCGGGCGCGCCGGGCGGGATAGGTCTTGGACAGCCCGCGCACGGCGAGCGCCGGCGGCCCGGCCGCCGGCTGCTCCGCCGCGCTCAGCACTCCGGTGGTCTCCACTCCGGCCCGTGCGGTTGATAGGGACACGGTTCACGAGGGTACGCGGCGCGCGCGATCGCCGCTGCGGCGGGGCGTGGCCGGGCCGGCGGTCCCGCGGACGTGCGAGCGGCGCCTTCAGTTCTCGGAGGGGACCGGACCGGCCGCGGTGCGGGCGTCCACCTCGCGCCAGAAGCCGGCCCGGATCGCGTACCGGTCCTGCTCGTCGATCTGGTCGTCCTTGTGCGCCAGAAGACCGAAACGGGCCGCGTAGCGCAGCAGTTCGCCGTCGATGCGGTGCGGGATGCGCGGGTACTCGGCGGAGAGCTGCTGGAGCTGGAGCGGGCTGGTGAGCCGCTCGGTCCAGCGGCGGGCGAAGACCTGGCCGACCTCGAAGGGGTCGCCGCTGACGGCGGTGATGTCCTCCTCCCGGTCCGCCCACCGCTGCTCGGCGGAGGTGAGCTGGGAGAGCATCGGCAGGGCGGCCGTCTCCGGGGACTCCGCGGCTCCCTGCCGCTCGACCCACCCCTTGTCGGAGGACCACCGCAAGGTGGCGGCCGGCGGCGGGGCGGGACGGCCCAGCGAGGCGAGGTCCTTGGGCGTGGGCACACCCTTGGGGGAGGCGGCGGGCTCCTCCTCACGGTCGCGGTCGGCGCAGCCGTCCTGATCGCGGCGGGGGGCGAATCCGTTCTTCGCCGCGGCCGGGGCCTTGGCCGGGGACTCCTCCCCCTCGGGGAGCGGGGCGGCGAAAATCGCGGCGATCTCCGGGCGCGGGGCGCCCGGGGCAGCGGTCTCCTTCACGCGGACCGCGCGGGTGATCCAGGCCCGGTCCAGCACCCGGCGCTCGTCCGCCTCGGCCACCAGGTCCTCGGACTGGTTGTAGTCGCCGTCCGCGGCCTGCACCGCCCACAGGTGCACGGCGACCCCGTGTTCCTTGGCGGACATCAGCCCGGGCAGCAGGTCCCCGTCGCCGGTGACGAGGACGATGTCGGCGCACGCGCGGTTGCGGGCCAGTTCGGTGAGCTCGGCATGCATCGCGGCGTCCACGCCCTTCTGGGCCCAGCGGCCGTCGCTGCGGGTGAGAGCTCCCAGGCGCACAGTGACCCGTGGCATGACGCGCAACCGCCGGTGTTCGGGCTGCGGGACGCGGTCCGGGGCACCGTCGAACCAGTAGATGCGCAGCAGCCTGCAGCCGGTGTCCTCCTCCGCACGCTCGCGCAGGCCCTGGATGAGAGCCGCGTGGTCGACGCTGATCCGGGGCCGGGCCGGTTCCCCGGCCAGAAGGCTCGCGGCTGCGCCCAGCAGATAACCGGCATCGACCAGAACGACGCAGCGGTCCACGTTGCACCTTCTTTCCCCGGAGCTTTCCCAGAGTCTGCCCGACCCGGCAGCGGTTATCTGCCCCGGCTGGATCGTCGGCGTGGCGGGCGGTCTGGTTCCCGCGCGGCCGCCGGACAGGCACCGGCGGTCCGATATGCGGGACTTGTCCTCCCGTGCGACGCTGAGTTCACCAGCGTGTGAGCGGATCAACGCAGGAGGCGATCCATGGCCAGGAACAAGAACCGGAGCCGGAGCGAACCCCGGAACGACAGCCGGGGGCAGCAGCAGGGCACCGCTCCGGCAGGTGAACGGGAGCGGCACGGGAGCGGTCCTGAGGTGCCCGGCCGCAAGAACAAGCGCCGCTTCGGCCACAACTGACCGGCGGGGCGGCCGTCAGCCGGCCAGGCAGGAGGGGCCCAGAAGGGCCTTGAGGTCGCCGAACAGGGCGGGATCCGGCTGCACCCGGTGCCGGTCCAGGCGCAGCACAGTGGTGGTGCGCGACCCCTGGAGCCGTACCCGGACCTCGGTGTTCCCGCGGTGCTGGCCGAGCACCTCGCCGAGCCGCTCGACGAGCGGCGGGGTGACCTTGACGGTGGGGATGGTGATGGTCACCGGCGCGTCGGAGGCGGCGTCGGACAGGTCGGGGACCATCAGTTCCATGGCGACCAGGCGGGGGACGTCCTCGCGCTTGTCCAGCCTCCCCTTGACGAACACGACGGCGTCCTCGATCAGCTGAGTGGACACCAGTTGATAGGTGGCGGGGAAGAACATGCAGTCGATGGAGCCGGCCAGGTCCTCCACGGTGGCGATGGCCCAGGCATTGCCCTGCTTGGTCATCTTGCGCTGGAGTCCGGAGATGATGCCGCCGATGGTGACGATCGAGCCGTCGCCGTAGTCCCCGCCGGTGAGCTGGGAGATCGACGCGTCGGCCTTGTCGCTGAGCACGTGCTCGATGCCGAACAGCGGGTGGTCGGAGACGTACAGGCCCAGCATCTCCCGCTCCTGGGCCAGCAGGTAGCTCTTCTCCCACTCGTCGTCGGGGAACTCCACGTCCATCCCGAAGCCCGGGCCCTGGTCCGCCTCCTCGTCCCCCATGCCGCCGAAGAGGTCGAACTGCCCCTCCGCCTCCTTGCGCTTGACCTGCACCACGTTGTCGATCATGGCTTCGAAGTGCGCGGTCAGCCCCTTGCGGGTGTGGCCCAGTTCGTCGAAGGCACCGGCCTTGATCAGCGACTCGACGGTCCGCTTGTTGCAGACCACGGCCTCCACCTTGTCCAGGAAGTCGGGGAAGGAGCTGTACTTCCCCTTCGCCTTGCGGCAGGAGACGATCGAATCCACGACGTTCTGCCCGACGTTGCGGACCGCGGTCAGCCCGAAGACGATGATCTCGTCGCCGCGCGGGGTGAAGTTGGCGTCGGACTCGTTGACGTCCGGCGGCAGCACCTTGATGCCCATCCTGCGGCACTCGTTGAGGTAGACCGCCGACTTGTCCTTGTCGTCGCGCACGGAGGTCAGCAGCGCGGCCATGTACTCGGCCGGATAGTTCGCCTTGAGGTAGGCCGTCCAGTAGGTCACCAGGCCGTAGGCGGAGGAGTGCGCCTTGTTGAAGGCGTATCCGGCGAACGGCACCAGCACGTCCCACACGGCCTTGACGGCCTCGTCGGAGTACCCGTTGTCCCGCATGCCCTTCTGGAAGTTGACGAACTCCTTGTCCAGCACCTCCTGCTTCTTCTTGCCCATCGCCCGGCGCAGCAGGTCCGCCTGTCCCAGGGTGTATCCGGCGAGCACCTGGGCTGCCTTCTGCACCTGCTCCTGGTAGACGATCAGGCCGTAGGTGATGTCCAGGACCTCGCGGAGCGGCTCCTCCAGCTCCTTGTGGATGGGGGTGATCTCCTGCTGGCCGTTCTTCCGCAGCGCGTAGTTGATGTGGGAGTTCATCCCCATCGGACCGGGCCGGTACAGGGCGGAGACGGCGGAGATGTCCTCGAAGTTGTCGGGCTTCATCATGCGCAGCAGGGAGCGCATCGGGCCGCCGTCGAACTGGAAGACGCCCAGGGTGTCGCCGCGGCACAGCAGCTCGAAGGTCCTGGGGTCGTCCAGGGGCAGGTCGAGCAGCTTGATGTCTACGCCCTTGTTCTTCTTGATCAGCTTGACGGCGTCGTCCATGATCGTCAGGTTGCGCAGGCCCAGGAAGTCCATCTTCAGCAGGCCGAGCGACTCACAAGTGGGATAGTCCCACTGCGTGATCGTCACGCCGTCGGTGTGCCTGACCCAGACCGGGACGTGGTCGGTGATCGTCTCACTGGACATGATGACGCCCGCGGCGTGCACACCCATCTGCCGCACCAGGCCCTCCACACCCCGCGCGGTGTCGATCACCTTCTTGACGTCCGGCTCGTTCTCGTACATCGCCCGGACCTCGCCCGCCTCGCTGTAGCGGGGGTGGTTCTTGTCGGTGATGCCGGACAGCGGAATGCCCTTGCCCAGGACGTCGGCCGGCATCGCCTTGGTGATGCGGTCGCCCATGGCGTAGGGGTAGCCCAGGACCCGGGAGGCGTCCTTGATGGCGTTCTTGGCCTTGATGGTGCCGTAGGTGCCGATCATGGCGACCTTGTCGTCGCCGTACTTCTCGGTGACGTAGCGGATCACCTCGGCGCGCCTGCGCTCGTCGAAGTCGATGTCGACATCGGGCATGCTCACGCGCTCGGGGTTGAGGAAGCGCTCGAAGATCAGGCCGTGGTCGATCGGGTCGAGGTCGGTGATGCCCATGGCGTACGCGACGATGGAGCCGGCCGCGGAGCCCCGGCCCGGGCCCACCGCGATGCCCTGTTCCTTCGCCCACATGATGAAGTCGGCGACCACGAGGAAGTAGCCGGGGAACCCCATCTCGATGATGACGCCCATCTCGTAGTCGGCCTGCCGCTGCCGGTCCTCGGGCACGCCCTGCGGGTAGCGGCGGGCCATGCCCTTCCTGACCTCCTCGCGGAACCAGGTGACCTCGGTGTAGCCGTCGGGCACGTCGAACCGCGGCATCAGGTCGCGAGGCTCGAACCACCCGGTGGTATCGACCTGTTCCACGACCAGCAGGGTGTTGCGGCAGCCCTCCTGCCAGGCGTCGGAGGAGTCGACGGCATACATCTCCTCGGCCGACTTCAGGTAGTAGCCGTCGCCGCCGAACTTGAAGCGGTCGGGGTCCGAGAGGTTCTTGCCGGTCTGGATGCACAGCAGGGCGTCGTGCGCCTCGGCCTCACCGGCGTAGGTGTAGTGCGAGTCGTTGGTGACCAGCGGCGGGATCCCGAGCTTGCGGCCGATCTCCAGCAGACCGTCGCGGACCCTCTTCTCGAGGTCCAGGCCGTGGTCCATCAGTTCCAGGAAGTAGCGCTCCTTGCCGAAGATCTCCTGGTACTCCCCGGCCGCCTTCAGCGCCTCGTCGAAGTGCCCCAGCCGCAGCCGGGTCTGCACCTCCCCGGACGGGCAGCCGGTGGAGGCGATCAGCCCTTCGGAGAACTGCGCGATGGTCTCCTTGTCCATCCGCGGCCACTTGGTCAGCCAGCCCTCCTTGTAGGCGTCGGAGGACAGCCGGAACAGGTTGTGCAGACCGGTCTTGTTGTGCGCCCAGATCGTCTTGTGCGTGTAGCCGCCGGAACCGGAGACGTCGTCCCGCTTCTGATGCGGCTGACCCCACTGGATGCGCCGCTTGTTGCGGCGGGACTCCGGGGCGACATACGCCTCGATCCCGATGATGGGGGTGATGTCCGCCTTACGGGCCTGCTGGAAGAAGTCGTAGGCACCGTGCAGGTTCCCGTGGTCGGTCATGGCGATGTGCGTCATGCCCATGTCCTGGCAGGCCTGGAACATGTCCTTCAGCCGCGCCGCTCCGTCCAGCAGCGAGTACTGGGTGTGAACATGCAGATGTGTGAAGGGCTTGCGCACCGGACGGGCCTTCCGCAGGACGAACTGATGGCGAGATCCCGGCACGGACGACGGTACCGGGGTGGTCCTCGACCCTACCCCCGCAGCAGGCTCCCCGGCCCCTTCCGACGCGCCCGGGCCCGGGGTATCAGCGCAGGTCACGAGCCATGTCCGACGGGAAGGGCGAGGTCAGCGCAGTGACCGAAATCCCCCGCCACGAGGGCTCCCGTGCGCCGCCCGCGGCGACGGACGGCGGGCCGTGACCAGGACGTCACACCCTGCCCCGTACCCCCGCGCGCGGCGGCGTGGCACACTCGCCTCGATGGGCATATCCCGGACCGGTCTACGCACGGCGCGCGCGGCCGTCTTCACCGCGCTGTGCGTCGCGCTGTCCGCAGGCGCCCACGTGCTGCTGTCCGGCACTCCGCTGCCGGTGCCGACCGTCGCCGCGGTGACGCTGGCCGTCTTCGCCCTCGCCTTCCTGCTGGCCGGCCGCGAACGCGGCTTCGGCCGCATCGCGGCCCTGCTGGTGCCGCTCCAGGTGGCGGCCGACACGGTCTTCACCACCGGCCAGGCCACCTGCTACGGAGCCGCCGCCCCGGAGGGAGGTTCCCCGCTGCGGATGGCCGGCATCGACCTGCTGTGCGCCGGCGGCGACTTCGGAACCCCGCTGGCCCGGCTGGCCCAGGGCGCCCCGCCGGCCGCGCACCCGGCCGGGCCCTGGCTGCTGCTCGGCCTGCACGTGGCCGTCGGCCTGGCTGCGGCGCTCTGGCTGCGCGGCGGCGAGGCGGCGCTGGCCCGCATGCTGCGGGCCGCCATGGCGGGAACGTTCCGGCCGCTGGCCCTGGTCGTCGCGGCCCGCTCGGCCGTGCCGGATTCCCGGCGGTGCGCCGTGCCCGCCGCCCCCCGGCCCGGCCCCTTCCGGGCGCTCCCGCTGCTCACCCACTCCGTCGTGCGACGGGGCCCCCCGTGCCCGGTCCTCGCCGCCTGAGAGCACGCATCCCCCACCGGACCACACGGAAGACCACACACAGACATGAGCAAGCGCAACACGCAGGAAGCCAAGCGAGCCGCCCGCGAGCGGCTGAAGCAGGAGCGGGAACAGCAGGCCAAGCGGGAGAAGCTGCGGCGGCAGCTCGTCGTCGCCCTCTCGGCCGTCGGCGTGCTCGCCATAGCGGCCGCCATAGGTCTCGCCGTCGCCAATGCCGGCGGCGGCGGCGACGAAACCGACTGGGAAGCGGTCTCCGCCCAGCTGGAGGAGGACGGCGACGACGCGGACTACCCGGTTCCGGCCCACGCCTCCGGCGAGGGCGGGCTGACCGTCCTCATCGGCGACGAGAACGCCGAGAACACCTTCACCCTCTACGAGGACCCGCGCTGCCCGTCCTGCGCGGGCTTCGAGCAGAACGTCGGCCCGGCCGTGCACGAGGGCATCGACAACGGCGAGTTCAACGTCGAGTTCGTCTTCGGCACCTTCCTGGACAACGGCCCCAACGGCGGCACCGGGTCCAAGAACGCGGTGAGCGCGCTGGGCGCGGCGCTCGACGTCAGCCCCGAGGCGTTCCTCGGCTTCAAGGACGCGCTGTACTCCGAGGACTTCCACCCCGGGGGCGGCCGTGACGACTTCGGCGACGACGACAGGATCCTGGAGATCGCCTCGACGGTGGACGAGCTGGACGGCAACCAGCAGTTCGAGGACGCCGTCCGGGACAGCACCTTCGCCGCCTGGGCGCTGAAGATGTCCGAGAAGTTCGACGCCGACCCCGACGTGTCCGGCACCCCGTCGGTGAAGCTGAACGGCGAGATGCTCGACACCCCGCAGGACGCGGCGGGATTCCGGGCCCTGTTCGAGGCGAACAGGAAGTAACCGCCATCGGGCACGCGGGCGGCCGTCCGGTCCGGGCGGGCGCCCCCCGCCGCGCCCCCCGNACGCCGGGGACGCCCTACCCTGACCTCATGTCAGGGGGCAGGGCGGGGCAGGTCGTCGACGGGCGCTTCCAGCTGATCGCGCCGCTGGGGCGGGGCGGGATGGGCACCGTCTGGCGGGCGAGGGATCTCGCGCTGGAGCGCGAAGTGGCTCTCAAGGAGGTCCGCCCGCCGGACCCGGGGTCCGGCCGGGAAGGGCAGGATCTGCGCGAACGGGTGCTGCGCGAGGCCCGTGCCCTGGCCCGGGTCAGCCACCCCAACGTGGTAACGATCCATCACATCGTGGATATCGCCCCGCACCCCTGGCTGGTCATGGAGCTCCTGCCCGGCCGGACCCTGGAGACCGTGCGGACTGCCGGGCCGCTGGCCCCGGCCGAGGCCGCCCGGTACGGGCGGGACGTCCTGGCGGCGCTGTGCGCCGCACACGCCGGCGGCATCCACCACCGGGACGTCAAACCGGCCAACGTGCTGCTGCGGGAGGACGGCTCGGCGGTCCTCACCGATTTCGGCATCGCCGCCGTGGCCGGTTCGTCCTCGCTGACGGTCACCGGCGGCATCGTCGGCTCACCCGAGTACATGGCTCCGGAGCGGGCTCGCGGGGGCCGGGACCTTCCCGCCTCCGACCTGTGGTCCCTGGGCATGATGCTGTACGTCCTCGTCGAGGGCCGCAGTCCGATGCGCCGGGACACCGTGCTCGCCACCCTGACGGCGGTGCTGGAGGATCCGGTGCCCGTACCGGTGCGCGCCGGGCAGCTGGCCCCGGTGCTGGCGGCCGTGCTGGTCAAGAACCCGGAACTCCGCCCGGACGCCGGGCGACTGGACGCCATGCTGTCCGCCGTGGCACAGGGCCGGGCCGGGCCGCCCCCGGGGCCGCCCCCGCCGCCCCCGGGGTCCCCGGCTCTCCCCACTGCCCCGTCCGCGAGGCAGGACACCCAGGTCACCGCCCCCCGCCCGACGCCGCACCGCCGGCGGACCACGGTGCTGGCCGGGCTGGTCGCCGCGGCGCTGCTGCTCGCCGGCGCGACCACTGCCGGGCTGCTGCTCGCCGCGAACGGCGGCGACAGCGGTGGTGGTACGGGTGGGGACAGCGGCGGTACGGGAGGGGACAGCGGCGGCGAACTCACGCGCCCGGACACTCCGCCCGCGACGGACGGCACCGCGGACGGAGAAACGGGCACTGACCGTCCCGACGAGGATCTCACCGACGGCGAGAACGGCTCCCCGGAGGGCGGCCAGGAGAGCGGGCGACCGTCACCGGACCTGACGGTCGCGGTGCCGGGCCAGGAGAGCGCGGACAGCTGGATCGCCCAGCTGTTCTCCGAGCCTGTCGCCTCCGGGGCACAGGCCCGCGACCGGGCGCTCGCCGCCGTCCGGGCCGAGGTTCCCGAGGCCCTGGTGCTGCGCAGTGACGACTTCGCCTCACTGAATCCCGGCTACTGGGTGATCTACGCACCGGGCCCGTTCGCCGGGGGACAGGAGGCACTGCGCTTCTGCGCGGAACGCGGCCGCACCACGCCGAACGAATGCGTCGGACGCTACCTGAGCCACCGCCACGGCGACATCGAACTGATCTGCCACCCGGAGCGCGGAGAGAACAGCCGGTGCGAGCGGTGAGCGCCCCCGGTCCGGCGCGGGTCAGCCGTCGGTCTCCTCCAGGAAGGCCAGCGCCGTGCGCCAGGTGCGGTCGGCGGCCTCCGCGTCGTGGTCGGGCAGCTCCGGGTCGGTGTAGAGATGGCCGGCGCCGCGGTAGTGGTGGATCTCCACCTCCGCACCCGCCCGGCGCATCCGCAGGTACCAGGCGGTCAGCCAGTCGTGCGGCTCGAAGGGGTCCGGGTCTGCCACGTGCAGCTGGACCGGCAGACCGTCCACCGCGGCGTCCTCGGCCAGATCGGAGGTGCCGTGCAGAAGCAGCAGACCGCGCGCCCGCTCGTCGCCCAGGGCGATCGTCTGGGCCAGCGAGGCCCCCAGCGAGAAACCGGCGTAGACCAGCCCGGTGTCCACATGACCGGCCACGGCGGCGATCGCCCGCCGCAGCAGCTCGTCACGCCCGATCTCGTCTTTGACCGCCATCCCCTCCTCCACCGTCCGGGCGGTACGGCCGCCGTAGAGGTCCGGCACGTGCACCCGGTGCCCGGCCTCCCGCAGCCGCCCGGCGGCCTCGTGCACGGCCGGGCGCAGGCCGTAGGCGGAGTGGAAGAGCACGACATCGGCCACGGTTCGCGTCACATCCAAGGTGGTGGGGGCGGGTCCTTCACCACCATCCTGCCAGTTAGCCTGGCGGGCGGACGCCGAAGGACCACAGGGCCGCGCAGCGCCCACCGCGACGGGCCGAAGGAGAGCTGTTACTGATGGAGAACGTGCTGCGGCCGCTCATCGTGATCGGCGGCACCATCACCCTCACCCTGCTGATCGGGTGGGTGATCGACCGGGTGCTGCGCGCCGCCGACCGGCGGCATCCGGAGACCCGGCTGCCCGGCCTGCTGCGTCATGGTCAACTGCCGCTGCAGATCCTCATGGGGTCCGCCGCTCTCCAGCTCACCTACGACATGTCCGGCCTGGAGCTCCGGCAGAACACCCTCATCCAGGACATGCTCGCCACGGTGACGATCGCCTCCTCGGCCTGGCTGGCGATCCGGGCGGCGGGAGCGATCGCCGAGAACACGCTGAGCAGGTACGCCGCCCGCACCACCGACCTGGCCCGGGTGCGGCAGTTCCGCACCCAGCTCACCATGGTCCGGCGGGTGGTGACCACCCTGCTGGCCGTCGTGGCCGCGGCGGTCGCCATACTCCTGGTCTTCCCCGGACTGCGGGCGCTGGGTGCCTCCATGCTCGCGTCGGCCGGTGTCATCGGCATCATCGCCGGTGTGGCCGCCCAGTCCATGCTGGGCAATCTGTTCGCCGGGCTGCAGATCGCCTTCGGCGACTCGGTGAAGATCGGCGACACGGTGGTCGTCGAGGGCGAGTGGGGCACCGTGGAGGAGATCACCCTGGCCTTCCTCACGGTGCGCATCTGGGACGACCGGCGGCTGACCATGCCGGTGTCGTACTTCAACAGCCAGCCGTACGAGAACTGGTCCCGGGGCGGCCACGAGGTCACCGGCACCGTGTTCCTGCATCTGGACCACTCCACCCCCGTCGCCGAACTGCGCGCCAGGTTGCACGAGTACCTGCTGGGTCGCAAGGACTGGGACGGCCGCTCGTGGAGCCTGGTGGTGACGGACACCACGCCGACCACGATCGAGGTGCGGGCGGCGATGTCGGCCAAGGACGCCGACGACGTGTGGACGCTGCGCTGCGCGGTCCGCGAGGAGCTCATCACCTGGCTGCGCACGCACCACCCCTACGCGCTGCCGCGGGTGCCCACCTCGCCCGCGGCCCGTCCGCCGGAGGCGACCGGGGACGGGGACGGCGGCTGAGCAGCGGTCAGACGCTGTCCGCCCGCACGATGTCCAGCGCCTGCTGCAGATCCTCGGGATAGCTGCTGGTGAACTCGGCCCAGCGGCCGTCCGCCGGGTGCTCGAAGCCCAGCCGGACGGCGTGCAGCCACTGCCGGGTCAGCTTCAGGCGTGCCGCCAGCGTCGGGTCGGCACCGTAGGTCAGGTCCCCCGCGCACGGATGGCGGAGGGCCGCCATGTGGACCCGGATCTGGTGGGTGCGGCCGGTCTCCAGCTTGATGTCGAGCAGGCTGGCCGCCCGGAACGCCTCGACCAGGTCGTAGTGGGTGACCGACGGCTTGCCGTCGGCGGTGACGGCCCACTTGTAGTCGTGGACGGGATGGCGGCCGATAGGCGCGTCGATGGTGCCGCTGAGCGGATCGGGGTGCCCCTGCACCAGCGCGTGGTACCGCTTGTCGACGGTGCGCTCGCGGAACTGCTGCTTGAGCCGGCTGTAGGCGCGCTCCGACTTGGCGACGACCATCAGCCCCGAGGTGCCCACGTCCAGCCGGTGCACAATGCCCTGGCGCTCGGCCGCCCCGGAGGTCGCCACGGTGTAGCCGGCGGCGGCGAGCCCGCCGATGACCGTGGTGCCCGTCCAGCCGGGGCTGGGGTGGGCGGCCACGCCGACCGGCTTGCTGATCACCACGAGGTCGTCGTCGTCGTGGACGATCTCCATCCCCTCGACCGGCTCGGCGACCACCCGCACCGGCGCGGCCGGCGCGGGCATCTCCACCTCGAGCCAGGAACCGCCGGTGACCCGCTCGGACTTGCCCACCTCGGCCCCGTCCAGGCGGACCTTCCCGGCCGCGGCCAGTTCGGCGGCCTTGGTCCGGGAGAAGCCGAGCATGCGGGCGAGAGCGGCATCGACCCGCTCCCCCTCCAGGCCGTCCGGTACGGGCAGGGTGCGGGTCTCGGGAAGGGTGCTCACCCGTCCGAGTATGCCCGACCCGGTCAGTCCCGGTGCACGGTCCCGTCGGGGTCGAGACCGCGGAAGGACAGGATGACGATCAGGATGCCGCCGCAGACGATCGCGGAGTCCGCCAGGTTGAAGACGGCGAAGTACTTGGGCGCGATGAAGTCCACGACGTGGCCCTGGAGCGCCCCGGGGGCCCGGAAGACCCGGTCGGTGAGATTCCCCAGCGCGCCGCCCAGCAGCAGCCCCAGGGCGATGGCCCAGGGTGTGCTGTACAGCTTGCGGGCGAGCCGGATGATCACCACCGCCACCACCGCCGCGATGACGGTGAAGACGATGGTGAGCGCTTCCCCGATGCCGAAGGCGGCGCCGCCGTTGCGGACCGCCTCGAAGCGCAGCCAGTCACCGATCACCGGCACCGGGGAGCGGCCCTCCAGCCACTCCACCACCATGATCTTGCTGACCAGGTCGAGGATGTAGGCGACGGCAGCCACCGACGCGAGTGCGGCGATCCGCCGCCTGCCGCGGGGCGCGACGGCGTCCCCGGTGGACTCGCCGGGCTCCTTGGCCGGTCCGGCAGGGTCTGCCGGGGGCCGGGGCTCGTCGGGTTTCTCGATGGTCCGCTCCGCCTCGCTCACGTGACGAGGGTACGACACACCAGTGCGGGAGCCGGAAATCCGCGGCCGGTCCCGGTCCGCCCCGCCCGCCGGCGCCTGCCGCTCAGGGACGTCTCTCCTGCCGCTGCTTGCAGTCCACGCACAGGCCCGCACGGGGGAACGCCTGCATCCGGGCCTTGCCGATGGGTTCACCGCAGTGCTCGCACAGTCCGTAGCTGCCGGCCTCCAGCCGCTGCAGGGCGCGCTCGGTCTGGTAGAGCATCTCCCGGGCGTTGCTCGCCAGCGCCAGTTCGTGCTCCCGCGTGACGTTCTTGGTGCCGGTGTCGGCCTGGTCGTCCCCGGCCCCGTCGCCGGAGTCCCGCATCAGGCCGCTCAGCGCCTCCTCGGAGGCGGCGATCTCGGCCCGGAGGTTGTCCGCCTCGCCGGCCAGCTCCGTCCGGGCCGTCTCCACCTCCTCCGCCGTCCAGGGCTCCTCTCCAGGGCGGACCGCCAACTGTTCGGCGATCGCGGCGCCGCGGGCCGGCGGCACGGGAGCCGCCGACCGGTCCGTCGTGGTCTTCTTACCAGCCACCTTCTGGGCTCCTGTCCTCCGGGCCGTGTCCGCCGGGTCTCCCCCGGCGGCCGGATCACCTGGGCGGCGACCTCTCACACTTCGTGACATTGCTTGCGAATCGTGCCGGAACGATAAGTCGCCCCGGGGCGCGCGGCAATGTGGGCGCGCCGGTCTCCCTGCGTTGTGTGCCCCGCCCGGCAGCGGGGTAACCGGTCGTGGCCGTCCTCCCGCTGCCCGTACACTGGTCGGCAGCGAAAGGCGATGACGGGGACGAGTAGCGTCGTCCAGCGGCCCGAAGCGACCCGGGGACGGTGGAAGCCCGGGGGCCGCCCGATGTGAAGATCACCCCCGAGCCGCCGGAAGAACGCCCCGTCCCCGCGGCGGGCGCCAGTAGAACCGGCAGCGCTGCCCCAATGAGGGGGCGGTGGCGCGCGCCCCGGGCGCGGCCCCGCCAAGGAGGGTGGTACCGCGGGCCTCCGCCGGACGGCGGCGTCTCGTCCCTCCGGCCGGAAGCTCCCTGTCCGCCGGAGGATGACCAGATGCCCCCGCAGGCCCCGCAGACCCCGCAGTACCGCCCGGTACCCGCCCAGGTGTCGCTGCCCGAGCTCGAGCACGAGGTGCTGGAGCTGTGGCAGCGGAACAAGACCTTCGCCCGCAGCCTCGAACAGTCCCGCGGCCGCCCGGAATGGGTCTTCTACGAAGGGCCCCCCACCGCCAACGGGATGCCCGGCACCCACCACATCGAGGCCCGGGTCTTCAAGGACGTCTTCCCCCGCTTCCGTACGATGCGCGGCTACCACGTGGGCCGGAAGGCCGGCTGGGACTGCCACGGCCTGCCCGTGGAGCTGGCGGTGGAGAAGGAGCTGGGCTTCTCCGGCAAGCAGGACATCGAGCGCTACGGCATCGCGGAGTTCAACGCCCGGTGCCGCGAGTCCGTCACCCGGCACACCGACGCCTTCGCGGAACTGACCACCCGGATGGGCTACTGGGTGGATCTGGACGACGCCTACCGGACCATGGACCCGGAGTACGTGGAGTCCGTGTGGTGGTCGCTGAAGGAGATCTTCGGCAAGGGGCTGCTCGTCCAGGACCACCGGGTGGCCCCGTGGTGTCCGCGCTGCGGCACCGGACTGTCCGACCACGAGCTCGCCCAGGGGTACGAGTCAGTCGTCGACCCCTCGGTCTACGTCCGGTTCCCCCTGCTCTCCGGCCCGCTGGCCGGTCAGGCGTCGCTGCTGATCTGGACCACCACGCCGTGGACCCTGGTCTCCAACACCGCGGTGGCCGCCCACCCGGACGTCACCTATGTGGTGGCCACCGACGGCAGGGAGCGCCTGGTGGTGGCCGAGGCCCTGATGGAGCAGGCCCTCGGTGAGGGCTGGCGGCCCACCGGGCAGTCCTTCACCGGTGCCGAGATGGAGCGCTGGTCCTACCGGCGTCCCTTCGATCTGGTGGCGTTCGACGCCGACGGGCCCGAGGCCCACTTCGTGCTGAACGCCGGCTACGTCACCACCGAGGACGGCACCGGCCTGGTCCACCAGTCCCCTGCCTTCGGCCAGGACGATTTCGTCACCTGCCGGGCGTACGGGCTGCCGGTGGTCAACCCGGTCGGTCCCGACGGCACTTTCGCCGAGGACCTGCCACTGATCGGCGGGCAGTTCTTCAAGAAGGCCGACGAGGCACTGGTCGCCGACCTGGACGCGCGCGGCCTGCTGCTGCGGCACCTGCCCTACGAGCACAGTTACCCGCACTGCTGGCGCTGCCGCACCGCGCTGCTCTACTACGCCCAGCCCTCCTGGTACATCCGCACCACCCGGATCAAGGAGGCGCTGCTGCGGGAGAACGAGCGCACCAACTGGTTCCCGGAGTCCGTCAAGCACGGCCGTTTCGGTGACTGGCTGAACAACAACATCGACTGGGCGCTGTCCCGCAACCGGTACTGGGGCACCCCGCTGCCCATCTGGCGGTGCCAGGAGGGCCACCTGACCTGTGTGGGCTCGCTTGCCGAGCTGAGCTCGCTCACCGGCACCGACCAGTCGGGGCTGGACCCGCACCGGCCCTACATCGACTCCGTGACCTTCCCCTGCACCACCGACGGCTGCTCACTGACCGCCGAGCGCGTGCCGGAGGTGATCGACGCCTGGTACGACTCCGGTTCGATGCCGTTCGCACAGTGGGGCTACCCGCACCGCAACAAGGAGATCTTCGAGCGGCGCTACCCCGCACAGTTCATCTCCGAGGCGATCGACCAGACCCGCGGCTGGTTCTACACGCTGATGGCGGTGGGCACCCTCGTCTTCGGCAAGTCGTCCTACGAGAACGTCGTGTGCCTGGGCCACATCCTCGCCGAGGACGGCCGCAAGATGTCCAAGAGCCTGGGCAACATCCTGGAGCCGATGCCGCTCATGGAGCAGCACGGCGCCGACGCGGTGCGCTGGTTCATGGCCGCCGGCGGCTCCCCGTGGGCCGCGCGGAGGGTGGGCCACGGCACCATCCAGGAAGTGGTCCGCAAGACGCTGCTCACCTACTGGAACACCGTCGCCTTCCAGGCCCTGTACGCCCGCACCTCGCAGTGGGCCCCCGGGGAGACCGATCCGGCTCCTCACGAGCGGCAGCTGCTGGACCGGTGGCTGCTCAGCGAGCTGAACGCCCTGGTGGAGATGGTCACCGGGGCGATGGAGAACTACGACACCCAGCGCGCCGGGAAGCTGCTGTCCACCTTCGTGGACGACCTGTCCAACTGGTACGTCCGGCGCTCGCGCCGCCGGTTCTGGCAGGGCGACCCGGCCGCGCTGCGCACCCTGCACGACGTGCTGGAGACGGTGACCCGGATGATGGCCCCGCTGGTGCCCTTCATCACCGAACGTGTCTGGCAGGACCTCGTGGTGCCGGTCACCCCGGGCGCTCCGGACTCGGTGCATCTGGCGAGCTGGCCGGAGGCCGATCTCTCCCGGGTCGACGCGGACCTCTCCCGGGACATGCTGCTCGTGCGGCGACTGGTGGAGCTGGGACGGGCCACCCGGGCGGAGTCCGGGGTCAAGACCCGGCAGCCGCTGTCCCGCGCCCTGGTGGCCGCCCAGGGCTTCGAGCTCCTCGGCGAGGAACTGCGCCAGGAGATCGCCGACGAGCTGAACGTCACCCGGCTCGCGGCGCTGTCCGAGATGGGCGGCTCGTTGGTGGACACCACCGCCAAGGCCAACTTCCGGGCCCTGGGGCGGCGGTTCGGCAAGCGGACCCAGCCGGTGGCCCGCGCGATCGCCGAGGCGGACGCGGCCGGGCTGTCGGCGGCGCTGCGCGCGGGTACCGCGGCCGTGGACGTGGACGGGGAGCTGGTGGCCCTGGCCCCCGAGGAGGTGCTCATCACCGAGACGCCGCGCGAGGGCTGGTCGGTGGCATCCGACACCGGCGCGACGGTGGCGCTGGATCTGGAGATCACCGAGGAGCTGCGCCGGGCAGGGCTGGCCAGGGACGCCATCCGGCTGATCCAGGAGGCCCGCAAGAACAGCGGCCTGGACGTGGCCGACCGGATCACCGTGCGCTGGCGGGCGGAGAACGAGGAGACGGCCCGGGCCCTGGTGGACCACCAGGCACTGATCTCCGACGAGGTGCTGGCAACCGACTTCGCGGAGGGCGAGGCCGGGGAGGAGTACGGCCGGCCGTTCCAGGACCCGGCCCTCGGGCTGACCTTCCGGCTCCGCCGGGTGTGACAGCCGCGGCATGACAGCGGGGCCGGTCCCGGACAGTGTCCGGGACCGGCCCCGCTCGATATGCCGGTCGGCTCCGTCAGGCCGTGGCGGCCGTCAGTTGTCGTCCTCGTCGATCAGGAATCCGCGCATCGGTGAGGGCGCCTGCTGCATCGGCTGGGGGCTCTGCGGCCGCACCGGTGCCATCGGCTGGGTCATCGCCGGCGACATCTGCTGCTGGCCGCCGTACGACTGGCCGCCGCCCGGGCCGCCCATCGGCTGGTGACCGCTGCCCATTCCGCCCGGGCCGTGGCCCGGACCCGAGGAGGCTCCCGCGGGGGCCATCGACGGTGCCGGGGACGGCGGCAGGGAGGGAGCGGCAGGGCTCCGCGGCGGGGCGAGGGAGTCGTCCGACTGGCTCTCCAGCTGGCGCAGCTGGCTCTCCAGGTAGGACTTCAGCCGGGTGCGGTACTCGCGTTCGAAGCCGCGCAAGTCCTCGACCTTGCGCTCCAGGGTGGCGCGGGCGGACTCCAGGGAGCCCATCGCGACCCGGTGCTTCTCCTGCGCGTCCCGCTCCAGGGCGTCCGCCTTGGCGCGGGCGTCCCGCTCCAGGCCCTCGGCACGGCTGCGCGCCTCACCGACGATCTTGTTCGCTTCGGAGCGAGCTTCCGCGATGGCCTGGTCAGCGGTCTGCTGTGCCAGCGAGAGCACTCGCGCGGCGCTCTCGTTGCCGCCCTGCTGCGGCATGCCCGGGCCACCGGGGCCGCCCATCGGACCGCCGGGGCCGCCCATCGGACCGCCCATCGGACCGCCCATGGGGCCACCGAGGTGCCCCTGCGGGCCGCCGTGGCCGGGCCCCTGGCCGTGGCCCATCGGCCCCGGGCCACCGTGATGACCCTGCGGGCCGCCGTGCCCCTGCGGGCCACCGTGTCCCTGAGGGCCGCCGTGCCCCTGAGGGCCGCCGTGCCCCTGCGGGCCGCCGGGGCCGCCGTGTCCACCCGGTCCACCGGGGCCGCCCGGGCCTGCGGGCAGCTGCGGCGGGCCACCCATCGGCTGCTGTTGCTGCTGCGGCACCGGCGACGGTCCGGATATGGCCGGAGGGCCGCCTCCGGGCCGCTCCTGCTGCTCGGGCTTGCGCATGTTCTGCTGGTTCTGCGCGGCGGCGCGCGTCGCCGCCGCCAGCTTCGCCCGCAGGTCCTCGTTCTCCCGCAGCAGACGGGTCAGCTCGGCCTCGACCTCGTCGAGGAAGGCATCGACCTCGTCCTCGTCATAGCCTTCTCGGAGGCGGACGGTCGTGAACTGCTTGTTCCGCACGTCCTCGGGGGTCAACGGCATCTCTTCACCTCAACGTAAGTCGTCGGCATATCGGCAAGACCGTACTCGTTCACAGCCTGGCCACGACGTTGATCAGGATGTAGACGATGATCATTAGTACGAAGAAGGACAGATCGAGCGCCACACCCCCGAGGCGCAGCGGCGGGATGAACTTCCGCAGCGCCTTCAGTGGCGGATCGGTGACAGTGTAGGCACCTTCCAGGGCAACGACCATCGCCTTGCCGGGCTGCCAGGAGCGGGCGAACATGAACACGTAGTCCATCACCAGCCGGAAGAGCAGAAGACCGAGCAGGCAGTACAAGGCGATCAGTATCACCTCTCGAACGATGCCCATCTGGTCTGTCCCTCTCCCCTGTTTCCTGCCCCGGCCGGGCGGCCGGGTCCGATCTTTCCGGTGTGTCCGTCAGCTCTGGTTGAAGAACCCGCCCTCAGCGATGCGGGCCTTGTCCTCCGCCGTTACGTCGACGTTAGCAGGAGACAGCAGGAACACCTTCTGAGTCACGCGCTCGATGCTGCCATGCAGACCGAAGACGAGACCAGCGGCAAAGTCGACAAGTCGCTTCGCATCCGTGTCATCCATCTCCGTCAGATTCATGATCACCGGGGTCCCTTCACGGAAGTGTTCCCCGATGGTACGGGCCTCGTTGTACGTCCGGGGGTGGAGCGTGGTGATCCGGTAGGGCTCCCGCTCCGACACGACCTTGGGCATGATCACCGGTGCGCTCTTCTCCAGATTCTGGCGTTCGGATGTGATGGAAGACACGGGAGCAATCCGCCCGGGTCGTCTGTTTTCCGTCATCAGCGGCACCGGTGCGGCCTCGGCCTCCCGCTGTGCCGGGGGGTGCATCACGCGCACCGCCTCCTCCGGCCGCTCCGGCCGCTCCCGCCGGTCCGCCGGCTCGCGGGCCTGCTGGCGCAGCCCCCGCTCGGGTTCCGGCTCGGGCTCGAACTCGTCGTCGGGCCCGTACCCGGGGCGGTCGTAGCCGTCGTCCTCCACGAGGCCGAGGTAGACCGCCATCTTGCGCATCGCGCCAGCCATCGACTGCGTCCTCCGCTCTGTGGTGGATCGGCTCCCTCCCGGGACCGTACATCCACACAACCTGCCCGAAATCATCGGGAATGACCATATTTTCGGTTGTGGTCCAACTCGTTTGGCGACGTTACCGGAGGTCAGGGCGGACACCGAGCACCGCGCTGCCGACACGTACGTGTGTCGCTCCGGCCTCGATCGCCTCTTCGAGATCCGCGCTCATTCCGGCGGACACCATGGTGGCAGCAGGATGCGCGGCGCGCAGGCTCCTGGCGACATCCGCCAGCCGCCCGAAGGCCTCCCGCGGCCGTCCGGCGTACTTCCCGGCGAGCGGGGCGACCGCCATCACCCCGTCCAGCCGCAGGCCGGGGGCCTCGGCAATCGCACGGGCCAGCTCCGGAACTCCCTCCGGCGCCGCCCCGCCCCGGCCGGCCGCGCCGGCCGCCGCTCCGTCCCGCTCCAGTGCCACCTGCACCAGGCAGCCCAGTGGCTCCCGGCCCTCCCGGGCGACCGCCGCCGACAGGGCGGCCACCAGCTTCGGGCGGTCCACCGAGTGCACCCGGTCGGCGTAACGCACCACGGAACGCACCTTGTTCGTCTGCAACTGACCCACGAAGTGCCAGTTCAGTGAAAGATCCGCGCAGGCCGCGGCCTTGTCCGCGGCCTCCTGGTCCCGGTTCTCGGCGACGTGCCGCACTCCCAGGCCGGCGAGCAGCCGGACGTCCGACGCCGGATAGGTCTTGGTCACCACAATCAGAGTCACGTCGCCCCGCGAGCGCCCCGCCGCGCTACAAGCGCCGTCAATGCGCTCCTCCACACGGGCGAGACGCTCCGCGATTGCACCGGCACGGTCCGTCATGAGTCGGCCAGCCAGACGTAACTCGCCTGCCTGCCTGTCACGGTCAGACGGCGATAGGAGAAGTGATCGGGGGACTCCAGCGTGCACACGGACGAGATCTTCACATCCTGTACCCCTGCCGCGCCCAACTGCCGGCGTACGCCCTCGGCGATATCGATGCCGGGGGTGCCCGCGCGGGTGTCGCAGCCGCTGCCGGGCACCGCACGCTCCACCTCGTCCCGCAGGGAAGCGGGCACCTCGTAGCACCGGCCGCACACCGCCGGGCCGGTCCGGGCCAGGATCCTGGCCGGTTCCGCCCCCAGAGCCACCATCGCCTCAAGTGTGGCGGGCACCACTCCGGCCGCCAGCCCCGGCCGCCCGGCGTGCGCCGCACCGGCCACTCCGGCCTCGGGGTCTGCCAGCAGGACCGGCGTGCAGTCCGCGGTCAGCACCGCCAGGACCTGCCCGCGCCGGGCCGTCACCACCGCGTCCGCCTCGGGCGCCGCACCACCGGGCCACGGCCCGTCGGCGACCGCCACCGCCGATCCGTGCACCTGGTTCAGCCACAGCACGGAGCGCGGGTCCACCCCGAGGGCGTGGGCCGCCCGTTCCCGGTTGGCCCGCACCGCGGCGGGGTCGTCCCCGACCGCGCCGCCGAGGTTCAGGGCCTCATACGGAGCGGCGCTCACCCCGCCCCACCGGTCGGTGAAGGCGAAGCGGGCGCCGCCGCGTTCGATCTGCTGAGTTATCACGCGCTGCCCGGCCGCTCTCTCACTTGAGGAAGTCCGGGACATCGAGTTCCTCGGCCTGCCCGCTGTCGTAAGGGCGGGCGGAGGGCACGTGCGGGCCGGTGCCGTGCAGGTCGCCGCTCTCCCCGGCGGGTGCGGCCGGCTCGGCCGCGGCGGGGGCAGGCTCCTCCTCCCGCCCGGGCAGAACGCCCAGTCCGCCGAAAGCGGGCCGTTCCACCTCGCCGTCCACCCGGTCGCGGTCCGGCGAGGCGGGTGTCTCCTCACGGCCCGCATAGGAACCGAGCACCTTTTCCCGGTTCCGGGCGGGCGGCTGGCCGCCGTCGAAGCCGGCCGCGATCACCGTGACGCGGACCTCGTCGCCCAGTGCGTCGTCGATGACCGCACCGAAGATGATGTTGGCCTCCGGGTGCGCCGCCTCGCTCACGAGCTGCGCGGCCTCGTTGATCTCGAAGAGACCGAGGTCCGATCCGCCGGAGATGGAGAGCAGAACCCCCCGGGCCCCGTCGATCGAGGCCTCCAGCAGCGGCGAGGAGATGGCCATCTCGGCAGCCGCCACCGCGCGGTCGTCACCGCGGGCGGAGCCGATGCCCATCAGCGCCGAGCCCGCTTCCGACATCACCGACTTCACGTCGGCGAAGTCCAGGTTGATCAGGCCGGGGGTGGTGATGAGGTCGGTGATCCCCTGGACGCCGGAGAGCAGCACCTGGTCGGCGGACTTGAAGGCGTCCAGCACGCTGACCTGGCGGTCCGAGATGGACAGCAGCCGGTCGTTGGGGATGACGATGAGGGTGTCCACCTCGTCACGCAGGCCCGCGATCCCGTCCTCGGCCTGATTGGCCCGGCGGCGGCCCTCGAAGGTGAACGGACGGGTGACGACGCCGATGGTGAGGGCGCCGAGGGAACGAGCGATATTCGCCACGACCGGCGCTCCACCGGTCCCGGTGCCGCCGCCCTCGCCCGCCGTGACGAAGACCATGTCGGCCCCCTTGAGGACCTCCTCGATCTCCTCCCGGTGGTCCTCGGCGGCCTTGCGGCCGACGTCCGGATTGGCTCCGGCGCCCAGGCCGCGGGTGAGCTCCCGGCCGACATCGAGCTTGACGTCGGCGTCGCTCATCAGCAGGGCCTGCGCATCGGTGTTGATCGCGATGAACTCGACGCCCTTGAGACCGACCTCGATCATCCGGTTGATGGCGTTCACGCCACCGCCGCCGATACCGACGACCTTGATGACTGCGAGGTAGTTCTGCGGTGCTGCCACGTCGAAGGCCTCTCGCCTCGAGTTACGTGTCGTCGCCCGCGTGTGCCGCGGCGCGCCGACGGATGCCGATGGACCGGCTGGGATGGGCCGGCCCGAACCCCAACCGTCAAGTTTAGGGTCAGGTGTGGTTCTGATTCCCTGGATTCCTCGTAACGGACACTAAGTCGCCAAGTGGCAGGCGTTCAACGAACACGCCGAACCTCCCGGTTTTCTTTTCACCCTATGTGATCACGCAGAGTACCGCGCAACCAGGGGTCTGGCCTGCGCGGATACCCGGGCGGGGCCTCAACCTCCGGACGCCGCCGGGGCGCTGGGCACACTCACATCGAAGTGATCCGCCTCCGGAACCGCTTTCAGGACCGCGGTGAGCGCCGCCGCCTTCGCGGCGGCCTCTTCGCCGCTTCCCCACAGGACGGTCCGCCCGCCGGTGAGCTCCAGGGTGAGGGAATCGTAGGAACCCACCCGGATCGCCCGGGTCCGCCGGTGCACCGGTTCGGGAAGCGCGGCCGCCACCTTCACGGCCTCCTGGCGGATCCGGTCCTCCCCGAAGCGGCGCAGGCTCGCGTTGTGTTCGAGCTCCAGCCGGAGCACGGGGACCCCGGCGACAGGCTCGACGACCTCGGCGAAGGCCACGCCCTCCTCGTCCACCTCGGTGTAGCCGCTCCCGGCGGGAAGCAGCACCTCGGGCTGCCGTTCGATCACCTTCAGCCCGACCCCATGAGGCCACGCACGTACCACTTGTACGCTTTTCACTCTGGGGAGTTCGCCCCTCAGTCGCGCACTCACGGCATCCTTGTCCAGCGAGGCCATCGGAGCACCGAGCGGCACCGCCGCCGCGGCCAGTACCTGATCGTCCGTCAGCTCCCGCGCCCCCTCCGGCCAGCCGACCGAGACCTTCTCGATCCGCAGCCAGTCCGAGAAGTACAGCGCCCAGCCGCCGAAGGCGCCGGCGGCCAGCAGAGCGCCGGCGAGCAGCAGCAGGGTACGGCGGCCGGGCAGCCGGAGCGGACCCGTCCGCCGTCCGGCCGCCGGGTCCGGCAGACGCCGGACGGCATCCCGCTCATCGGTCCTCACTCCGGCCACGTATCGCTCCTCAGCTCGCCGGCTTCCGCTTCCCGGCGGTCAGGCCGCCCGGGCCGCGATCGCCTCGTCCACCATGGCGACCAGCAGTTCGTCCGCGTCCCGCCGGCCGAACTCCGCGGCGGCACGGGACATGGCCAGCAGCCGGGCGGGGTCGGTCAGCACCGGCAGCACCTCGGAACGCACCCAGTCCTGCGTCAGCTCGGCGTCGTCGACGATCATTCCGCCGCCCGCCTTCACCACCGGCTGGGCGTTCAGGCGCTGCTCGCCGTTGCCGATGGGCAGCGGCACATAGGCCGCCGGAAGCCCGACGGCCGACAGCTCGGCCACGGTCATGGCTCCGGCACGGCACAGCATCATGTCCGCCGCGGCGTAGGCCAGATCCATCCGGTCCAGATACGGTACCGGCAGATAGGGGGGCATGCCGGGCATGTTGTCCGCGTGCGGCAGGTCGTTCTTCGGTCCGACGGCGTGCAGGATCTGGACTCCCGAGCGCTGCAGGGCGGGGGCGGCCGCCTGGACCACCTCGTTGAGCCGCCGGGCGCCCTGCGATCCGCCGGACACCAGCAAGGTGGGGAGGTTGGCGTCCAGGCCGAAGGCCGCCCGGGCCTCGGCCCGCGTGGCGGCGCGGTCCAGAAGCGCGATCGACCGGCGCAGCGGGATACCGGTGTAGCGGGCGTGCCGGAGTTTGCTGTCGGGCGTGGAGACGGCCACATGCCTGGTGTAGCGGGCACCGATCTTGTTGGCCAGCCCGGGCCGGGCATTGGCCTCGTGCACGACGATCGGCACACCGAGCCGCTTGGCGGCCAGATAGCCGGGCAGCGCCACGTACCCGCCGAAGCCCACCACGCAGTCGGCCTTGGTGCGCTCCAAGATCTGCTCGGCGGCCTTGATGGTGCCCCGCAGCCGCCCGGGCACCGTGATCAGCTCCGGGGTGGGCCGCCGCGGCAGCGGCACCGCGGGAATGAGCCCCAGCTCGTACCCGCGCTCCGGCACCAGCCGGGTCTCGAGGCCGCGCTCCGTGCCCAGGGCGGTGATCCCCACGGAGGGGTCACGGCGCCGCAAGGCGTCCGCGAGGGCGAGCGCAGGCTCGATGTGTCCGGCGGTCCCCCCGCCGGCGAGTACAACATGCACCGAAATTCACCGCTCTCCGGACGGCGCCCGTCTGCTGCGCCGTCGCATCGTGTTCCAGCTCGGACCGGCCCGCCGCTTCGCGCCGGGCTGCCGCCGCATGGCCAGAGCGGCCCGGGCCGCGGGATCGCTGCGCGCGAAGGCGATCAGCAGTCCCACGGCGAACATGGTGGGCAGCAGGGCGGACCCCCCGTAGGAGAACAGCGGCAGGGGCACTCCGGCGATCGGCAGCAGACCGAGCACCGCACCGATGTTGATCACGACCTGGGTCATGACCCAGGCCGTCACCCCTCCCGCGGCGTACCTCACGAAGGGGTCCTCCGTGCGTCCGGCCACGCGGATACCCGCATAGCCTAGAGCCGCGAACAGGCCGAGTACCGACAGCGTCCCTGCCAGGCCCAGCTCCTCCCCCGTGATGGCGAAGATGAAGTCCGTATGGGGCTCGGGAAGTTCGCCCCATTTCTCCATGCTCGCACCGAGTCCGGAGCCGAACCAGCCCCCCGAGGCGAGCGCGTAGATGCCGTGCACCGCCTGCCAGCAGCGGTCGTTCGGCCCCGGCTCGGTCGCCATGACGCAGGCCAGCCGGTCCATCCGGTGCGGGCTGGTCGCGATGAACAGCGCGCCGAGAACCACCGCGGCGGCCAGCACGCCGGCGAACAGCCGGGTGGGCGCCCCCGCCAGCCACAGCAGACCGAAGAGAATGGCCGTCAGGATCATCACGGTGCCCATGTCGCCACCCACGAGCACCAGTCCGGATACCAGCAGCGCACCGGGCACCAGCGGGATGAGCAGATGCCGCCACTGTCCGAGCATGCGCCGCTCGCCCTTCCTTGCGAGCAGGTCCGCGCCCCACAGGACGAGGGCCAGTTTCCCGAACTCGCTGGGCTGCAGGAGGAACGGGCCCCCCACGGCGATCCAGTTGGTGCTGCCGTTGACCTCCACCCCGACGCCCGGCACCTGCACGAGGACCAGCAGCACCACGGTGACGGCCAGGAACGGGTAGGTGAGCGCGCGCAGCAGCCGCACCGGGATCCGGGAGGCGACCAGCAGCAGCACGGTGCCCAGCAGAGCGGCCAGCAACTGCTTGCGGAAGTAGAAGGTGGCGGGAAGGTCGTAGCGCAGAGCCTGGATCTGGGACGCCGAGAAGACCATCACGAGCCCGAGCAGGGTGATCAGCAGTCCGGTGCCCAGGACCACGTAGTAGGCCGTCAGGGGCCGGTCCCAGGCCTTCCGGAGACGCACGACGGCCCGGGGCAGCCGCGGCGGGCGCGAGCGTCCCGGCGGCGGCCCTGCCGCGGGCCCCGGCCGCGGACGGCGCACCGTGCCGGACGCGGCGGGCGGGGCCGCGGGGCGCGGCGGGCGGGCTTGGGCGGTCATGCTCCGTCCCCTCCGGGACCCGCGCGGCGTCCGCGGGGCCGGACGGGTCACTGCTGCTCGTCGTGGTCCTGGCCGGCGGCCAGGGCGCGGACGGCGGCGGCGAACGCCTCGCCGCGCGCCGTGTAGTCGGTGAACATGTCCATCGAGGCGCAGGCCGGGGCCAGCAGCACGGTGTCACCGGGGCCGGCCAGCGAGGCCGCCGCACGGACCGCCGCCGTCATCGCCCCAGTGTCGGTCCGGTCCAGGTTCACCACGGGCACATCCGGTGCGTGTCGCGCGAGCGCTTCGGCGATCAGTGCGCGGTCGGCGCCGATCAGGACCGCGCCGCGCAGCCGCCCGGCCGACGCGGCCACCAGGTCGTCGAACCGGGCCCCCTTGGCCAGGCCTCCCGCGATCCACACGACCGAGGAACAGGCGGTCAGGGAGGCCTGCGCGGCGTGCGTGTTGGTGGCCTTGGAGTCGTCGATCCATGCCACCCCCGCGACATCGGCGACGTGCGCGATCCGGTGCGCGTCCGGCCGGAAGGCCCGCAGCCCGTCGCGCACGGCCGTGGCCGGCACACCGTAGGCGCGGGCCAGGGCCGCGGCGGCCAGCGCGTTGGCGATGTTGTGCGGGGCGGGCGGACGGACGTCGGAGACCTCCGCCAGCTCCTGGGCCCGGTGCCGCCGGTCCGGCACGAAGGCACGGTCCACCAGCAGGCCGTCCACCACGCCGAGTTCGGACGGCCCGGGGGCGCCCAGGGTGAACCCCACGGCCCGGCAGCCCTCCTCCACATCGGCGCGGCGCACCAGCTCCTCGGTGGGCGGGTCCGCGCTGTTGTAGACGCAGGCGACCCGGTTGCCCGTGTAGATCCGTCCCTTGTCCGCGGCGTAGCCGGCCATGGAACCGTGCCAGTCCAGGTGGTCGGGGGCGAGGTTGAGCACGGCGGCCGAGTGCGGGCGCACGGACGGCGCCCAGTGCAGCTGGTAGCTGGAGAGCTCGACGGCCAGGACGTCGTGGGGCCGCTGCTCACCGGCCTCCACGACATCGATGATCGGGGTCCCGATGTTGCCCACCGCCTCGGTCCGCAGCCCGGCCGCGCGCAGGATCGAGGCGAGCATCCGGACGGTGGTGGTCTTGCCGTTGGTGCCGGTGACCGCCAGCCAGGGCGGGGCGCCGGGGCCGCGCAGCCGCCAGGCGATCTCCACGTCGCCCACCACCTCGACACCGGCCGCGGCAGCCGCCTCGAACAGCGGGGAGCCGGGCTTCCAGCCGGGTGAGGTGACCACGAGTCCGGTGCCCTCCGGCAGCGTCGCGCCGTCGCCCAGCCGGACGCCGACGCGCTCCTCGCCCAGTTCGAGGGCCACATCCTGCTCCAGGCGCCGGGCCCGCTCGCGCCGGTCCGGCCCGTCGCCCCCGTCGACCACGGTGACGCGGGCACCGCGCCGGGCCAGGGCGCGGGCGGCGCTGACGCCGCTCACCCCCAGCCCGGCGACGGTGACGTGCTGTGCCCAGGTCACCAGCCGGTCACCCAGCCGCCGTAGAAGATTCCCAGGCCCACGATCACGCAGATGCCCTGGATGATCCAGAACCGGACCACCACAAGGACCTCGCTCCACCCCTTGAGCTCGAAGTGATGCTGGAGCGGTGCCATCTTGAACACGCGTCTGCCGGTGAGCCGGAAGGAACCGACCTGGATCACCACGGACATGGTGATGAGAACGAACAGACCGCCGAGGATCGCCAGCAGCAGTTCGGTACGGGAGACGATGGCCAGGCCTGCCAGGGCACCGCCCAGGGCCAGCGAGCCGGTGTCGCCCATGAAGATCTTGGCCGGCGAGGTGTTCCACCACAGGAAGCCGAACAGTGCCCCCATCAGGGCCGAGGCGACGATGGCCAGGTCCAGCGGATCCCGTACCTCGTAACAGCCCGCCCCGGCGGTCAGCTCGTCCGCGCAGGACTGGCCGTACTGCCAGACACCGATGAAGACATAGGCACCGAAGACCATCACCGAGGCACCGGTGGCCAGGCCGTCGAGGCCGTCGGTGAGGTTCACCCCGTTGGACATCGCCAGAATCATGAACAGCGCCCACAGTACGAAGAGCACCGGGCCGATGGACCAGCCGAAGTCCTGGGTGAAGGACAGATGGGTGGAAGCCGGGGTGAGTTCGCGGGAGTCGGCGAAGTTGAGCGACAGGATCGCGAACGTGACACCGACGATGAACTGGCCCAGCATCTTGGCCTTCGCCCGCAGGCCGAGACTGCGCTGCTTGACGATCTTGATGTAGTCGTCGAGGAAGCCGACCAGGCCCATGCCCGCCATCAGGAACAGCACCAGCAGGCCGGAGACCGTCGGCTGGCTGCTGGTGATGATCTTGGTGACGGCGTAGGCGATCAGCGTGGCCAGGATGAAGGCGATGCCGCCCATCGTGGGCGTCCCGCGCTTGCTGTGGTGGTCGCGCGGGCCGTCGTCCCGGATGAACTGGCCGTAGCCCTTGCGGGCCAGCAGTTTGATCAGCAGCGGAGTGCCGATCAGTGTCAGGAAGAGGGCGATGACGCCCGAGAAGAGGATCTGCCTCATCGGGCGGCGACCTCGCCATCGGGCGTGGCCGCGGCCCCCGGGACATCCCCGGCGAGCCGGATGGCGACCTGTTCCAGACCCACCGACCGGGACGCCTTGACCAACACGACGTCTCCCGGCCTCAGCTCATCGCGCAGCAGATCGACCGCTGCCCGAGCGTCGGACACGTGCACCGACTCCTCACCCCACGAACCCTCGTTCTTGGCGCCCATGTCCAGCCAGGCCGCTTCACGGCCACCGACCGACACGAGCTTGCTGACGTTGAGCCGGACAGCGAGCCGTCCGATGGCATCGTGCTCGGCGAGCGCGTCGTCACCGAGCTCGGCCATCTCGCCGAGCACCGCCCATGTCCGGCGTCCTTCGCCCATGGCGGCCAGCGCACGGAGCGCGGCCCGCATGGACTCGGGGTTGGCGTTGTAGGCGTCGTTGACGATCGTCACGCCGTCCGCCCGCTCGGTGACGTCCATCCGCCACTTCGAGAGCGGTCCCGCCACCGCCAGTGCCTCGGCGATCGCAGCAGCGGGCATGCCCAGTTCGTGGGCGACTGCCGCCGCGGCAAGCGCGTTCGACACGTGGTGCTCACCGTACAACCGCATGGTCACATCGGCGCACCCGGTGGGGGTGATGAGGCGGAAGGCGGGGGTGCCCTCGGCGGTCAGGCGGACGTTCTCGGCGCGCACACCGGCATCGGCGGCCTCGCCGAACAGCAGGACGCGAGCTCCGGTCCGCACCGCCATGGCCCGCACCAGCGGGTCGTCGGCGTTCAGCACCGCGACCCCGCCGGCCGCCTCGTCCGGCAGCGCCTCGACGAGCTCCCCCTTCGCCTGTGCGATGACCTCGCGACTGCCGAACTCGCCCAGGTGGGCGGAGCCGACGTTGAGCACCGCACCGATGCGCGGCGGAGTCAGGGCGGCCAGTTCCCGGATGTGGCCCAGGCCCCGGGCCCCCATTTCCAGCACCAGGTGCCGGGTGTCCGGTCCGGCGCGCAGCGCGGTGAGCGGCATCCCGATCTCGTTGTTGAACGAACCGGGGGTCCACACGGTGGTGCCGATTCGCTCCAGCAACTGGGCGATCAGGTCCTTGGTGCTGGTCTTGCCCACCGAGCCGGTGAGGGCGACGACCGTGCAGTCGAGGGCCGCGACACTGTGCCGGGCCAGCGCCGCGAGGGCCTCTGTCACGTCGTCCACCACGACGGCCGGCACGCCGACGGGACGGGTCGCCAGCACCAGTGCGGCACCCGCCTCGACCGCGCTCGCCGCGTGGTCGTGCCCGTCGGTGTTCTCGCCGGCCAGGGCTGCGAAGAGGGCGCCCGGGGTCGCTTCCCGGGAGTCGACCACCGCGGGGCCGGTCACGCGTGGCGGAGGGTCCGGTATGTCGTGCGGGGTGCCCTGGACCACCGCGACGATTTCGGGGACGGTAAGAGGGATCATCAGTCCTGGTTCATCCCGGGAGATGGGGGGTGGGAAAGGGAAGCGCGCTCGATGGCCGCGCGCAGCTCCAGACGGTCGTCGAAGGGCCGGACCACACCGGCGATGTCCTGGCCCAGTTCGTGCCCCTTGCCGGCCACCAGCACGGTGTCGCCGGGCTCGGCACGTGCCACGGCCGCCGCGATGGCGGCGGCCCGGTCCTCCTCCACCAGGACCGTTCCGCGCTCGTGCGCCGGCACCTCGGCGGCACCGGCCAGCATGGCGGCCAGAATCGCCAGCGGGTCCTCGGAACGGGGGTTGTCGGAGGTCAGCACGGCGGTGTCGGCCAGCCGCGCCAGCGCGGCACCCATCGCCGGGCGCTTGTGCGGGTCGCGGTCCCCGCCGCAGCCGAGCACGGCGTGCACCCGGCCGTCGGTCACCTTGCGCAGGGCGTAGAGCACCGATTCCACCGCGTCCGGCTTGTGGGCGTAGTCGACCACGGCCAGGTACGGCTGGCCGGCGTCCACCCGCTCCAGCCTGCCCGGCACGCCGGGAACCGCGGCCACGCCCTCGGCAGCGGTCCGCGCGTCGATCCCGGCCACGGTCAGTGCGGTGAGGGCGGCCAGCGCGTTGGCGACGTTGAACGGACCCGGCAACGGCGCCGAGGCCGGCACCCGCTCGCCTCCGGGGCCCACCGCGGTGAACGTGGAGCCCAGCGGGCCCACCTCGACGTCCTCGGCCCGCCAGTGGGCGTCCGGATGCCCCTCCGCGGAGAACGTGGTGACCGGGACCTCGGACTCGGCGGCCAGACGCCGGCCGTACTCGTCGTCGATGTTGACCACGCCGGACCGCGAGCGGGCCCGGGTGAACAGCTGCGCCTTCGCCCGGTAGTAGTCCTCCATGTCCGGGTGGAAGTCCAGGTGCTCGGGGGAGAGATTCGTGAACACCGCGACATCGAAGACGCAGCCGTCCACCCGGCCCAGCGTCAGCGCGTGGCTGGAGACCTCCATGGCGACAGCACGCACCCCGCGCTCCCGCATGACGGCGAAGAGCGCCTGCAGCTCGGTGGCCTCCGGGGTGGTGCGCTCGGACTTGATGCGCTCGTCGCCGATGCGCGACTCGACCGTCCCGATCAGGCCGGTCGGCTCGTCCTCCTTGGCGGCCTGCCGCAGGCCCCCCTCCACCAGGTACGCCGTGGTGGTCTTGCCCGAGGTGCCGGTGATACCGATCTGCAGCAGGTCCTGGCCGGGATCGCCGTACACGGTGACCGCCAGTTCGCCCATCCGGCGCCGGGGGTCCGGGACCGTCAGAGCGGGCAGTCCCGCGGCGGCGGCCCGCTCGGTGCCCGCCGGGTCGGTGAGCACCGCGGCCGCGCCCAGCGAGGCCGCCTGGACCGCGAAGTCCGCCCCGTGGAAGCGCGCGCCGGGCAGTGCGGCGTAGATGTCGCCGGGCAGGACCGCGCGCGAGTCGTGCGTGATGCCGGTCACGGTCCGGTCGCTGCCGGGGTCGGGAGCTCCCAGCAGCCGGGCCAGCTCCGTCAGCGGAACCGGGCGGACATGCTGCGGGCGGGGCGGTCCGGTGAGAGTGTGATCAGGGTGTGGCACGGCGGTGAGCGTACCCGCAGCGGCGGGGCCACCGCGAAGCGAGGGGCGCCGCCGGGGGCCGGAGGGCCGGGAGGCGGGTTTCCCGCCGGGGGTGGTGTCCACGTGGCTGTGCTCCGTTCCTCGCTGCGGGCCCGTGCCCGGTGCTCATTGCCCGGGCCGGAAGGTGACGGGAAGACGAGGGGCCTCCTCGCCGCCGGGCGGGACCCGCAGGGCCTTCAGGGAGAATTCCATGACCTCGCGGAACACCGGACCGCACACCCGGCTGCCGTAGTAGCTGCCCCGGGTGGGGTTCTGGACCGCGCAGTAGACGGTGATCCGCGGCTCGCCGGCGGGGGCGAACCCGGCGAAGGAGGCCGTGTAGCCGTCGTACCGGCCGGTGGCCGGGTCCACCCGGTTGGAGGTACCGGTCTTGCCGGCCACCCGGTAACCGGGGATCTGTGCGATACCGCCGGTGCCCTCGGGATCGGCGACCACGGCCTCCAGCATCCGGGTCAGGTCGGCGGCGGTGTCCTCACTGATCACCCGGGACCGCTCGGGCTCCGCGGCGCGCTCGTAGCGCCCGTCCGGGCCGGTGGTGCCGCGGACCAGTGAGGGTGCGATCCGCTCGCCGCCATTGGCCACCGTGGAGTACACCGAGGCGGCCTGCACGGCGTTGACCGACAGCCCCTGGCCGAAGGGAATCGTGTACTGCTGGGAGGCGTCCCAGTCGCCGGGATCGGCCAGGATGCCTGAGGTCTCTCCCGGGAACCCCAGGCCGGTGGGCCGCCCGAAACCGAAGGCCGTGAGGTAGGAGTGCAGCACCTTGTTGGCCTCCGGCTGCGTCCCGCCCAGTTCCTCGACGGCCAGGATGGTGCCGATGTTGCTGGACTTGGCCAGCACCCCCGCCAGAGTGAGGTAGTACGTCTCGTGGTCGTGGTCGTCCGCGAACGCGCGGTCGGCACGCGGCAGCCGGTTGGGGACGGTGACATGAGTGCCGGGTGTCGCCGCGCCCTCCTCCAGCACCGCGGCCATGGAGACCACCTTGCTGGTGGAGCCCGGCTCGAAGGCGTCCTCCAGGGCCCGGTTGCCGAGCCGTTCGGGACGGGCCGAGCGGATGTCGTTGGGGTCGTAGCCGGGCGCGCCGGCCAGAGCGAGGATCTCGCCGCTGCGGGCGTCCTGCACGACCACGTAGCCGCTGTCCGCGGCCGATTCCTCCACCTGGTCGCTGATCGCGTTCTGCGCGGCCCACTGGATGTCCCGGTCCAGGGTGAGCTCCATGTCGGTGCCGGGCACCGCGGGCTGCTCGCTGGAGCCCGCGGTGGGCACCCGCCGGCCGGCGGACTGGGCGAACGTGACGGTGCCGTCCCGGCCCGCCAGCTCCTTCTCCAGCTTGGCCTCCAGCCCGCCGCCCCCGCGGCCCTCGCTGTCGACGAAGCCGAGGACCGCGGCGGCCAGGTCCCCGTTGGGGTAGACCCGCTTGGGGTTCTTCTCCCGGAAGACTCCGGACAGGACCTGACGGCCGGTGCCCTTGGCCTCCTTGTCGGCCAGCGCACCGCGCAGGTCCTGGATCTGGCGCCAGGTCTGCGGAGTCTGCTGCCGGGCCAGTACCGCGTAGCGGGAGTCGGCGGCGGAGAGCAGTGCGGTGAGTTCCTGTTCGTCCCGGTCCAGAATGGGCGCGAGCAGCGCGGCCGCCTGGGCCGGCGCGTCGTCGATACCGGTCTGCTCGGGAGTGAAGAGGAAGGGGTCGGCGGTGATGTCCCAGGCGTCGACGGTGGTGGCCAGGGCCGCGCCGTTGCGGTCGGTGATGTCGCCGCGCTGAGCCGCGACCGGGAGCGTGACATACCGGTTGACGGCGGCCTTGTCCGCATAGGCCGCGGCGTCCACGGCCTGCACCTGCAGCAGCCGGACCATGAAGACCAGCATGATCAGGGTCAGGCCGAGGCTGATGAGCCGCAGCCGGGGCCGGGGGCTGTGGAGCCGCAGCGGCGCCGGCTCCCCGCGTGGCCGGGGGGTCCTGGGTGTACTCACTGCCCGTCCTCCGTCCCGGCCGTCACCCCGGCCTCGTCCGCCGGCACGGCCGGCGGGGGCGGCTCGGCGCCCTCCTCGGCGCCACCGGCCGCCTCTCCGGCCTGCTCGGGTACCTCCTCGCCGTTCTGCGGCTCCTCCTGCGGCGGGGCGGGGGCCGGCGACGCGTCGCCCAGGACCGTGCCGTCCGGGGAGAGGAAGGCCGGCGGCCCGCCGGGCACCATGCCCATCCGGCGGGCCCGCTCGGCCAGCGCGGCCGGCGCCGAGAAGGCGTCCACCTCCGCCTGCAGGGCCTGCTGCTCGTCGGTCAGCTCCTGGGTTTCCCGCTTCAGCTTGCTGAGCTCGAAGGACCCTTCGTTCACCGCGGCGTTGAGCAGCAGCAGCCCGAGCATCCCGGATCCCAGGAGCACCACCACGAGCAGCACGAACGGAGTGCGGGCGGCCTTCTGCGGCCGCCCGGGAACCAGTCCGGCCGGGCGGCCCGGCCGCGCCGCCCGGCTCACCGGACCGGCTCCCGGATGCGCTCGGCCGCGCGCAGCCGGGCGGGGGCGGCCCGGCGGTTCGCGGCCACCTCGTCCTCCGAAGGAAGTTCGGCTCCCCGGGTGAGCAGCCTCAGCCGGGGCTGGTACTGCTCGGGGACCACCGGCAGTCCGGGCGGCGCGGTGTTCCCCGCTCCCCGCGCGAGGACCCGTTTGACCAGGCGGTCCTCCAGCGAGTGGTAGGAGAGCACCACGATCCGCCCGCCGACCGCGAGCGCGTCGACAGCGGCCGGCACCGCCCGCTCCAGCACGGCGAGTTCCCCGTTGACCTCGATGCGCAGCGCCTGGAAGGTGCGCTTGGCCGGGTTCCCTCCGGTCCGCTTGGCGGCCTGGGGAAGGGCGTCGCGGATGAGCTCGACCAGCCGCGCGCTGGTGGTGAAGGGCTCGCGTTCGCGCTCCCGGACCACCGCCTCCACGATCCGCCGCGCGAACCGCTCCTCGCCGTAGGTGCGCAGCACGCGGACCAGTTCGCCCGGCGGGTAGGTGTTGAGGACCTCTGCGGCGCCCGGCCCCGTGGTCTGATCCATCCGCATGTCCAGCGGGGCGTCCTGGGAGTAGGCGAACCCCCGGTCCGCCTCGTCCAGTTGCATGGAGGAGACACCCAGGTCGAACAGCACCCCCGCCACCTTCGTGGTGCCCAGGCGGCCGAGCACCGCGGGGAGTTCGTCGTAGACGGCGTGCACGGGCGTCACCCGGTCCGCGAAGCGCTCCAGCCGGCGTCCGGCCAGCTCCAGCGCCGCGGGGTCCCGGTCCAGTGCGACCAGCCGGACCCCGGGAAAGGAGGTGAGGAGAGCCTCGCTGTGCCCGCCGAGCCCGAGCGTGCAGTCGACGACCACCGCTCCGGGACGGCGCAGAGCCGGCCCCAGCAGGTCCAGGCACCGCTGGAGCATGACGGGGCGGTGCCGGACTTCCGGCGGCCGGTCATTGCTGGTCGTCATGGGCCTTCCGAGGGAGGTGAGACAGGTGACGGGCGCAGGCTGAGCTCACGCCTCCCACTGCGCGCCACCCTAGTCCACCTCCCGCGCCGGTCAATCACTGCGGGTTCGGCCGCGTGGCGGCGTTTCGCCCGGCACCACAGGCGGCGTGATCCACCTCACAGCGGCCCGGCGCCGGCGCGCTTGCCGGGATATGCCGGACCTCACAGCGTGCGTCACCGGCCCGGCGGGCCCGCGGCGTATTACCGTTTGGGGCATGTCGCCTTCCGTTACCGACAAGCTCGTCGCAGCCAACCGGCGTTACGCCGAGGACTTCACCGATCCCGGCATGGACGCCCGGCCCGTGCGCCAGGTGGCCGTCGTCGCCTGCATGGACGCCCGCCTGGACCTGCACGCCGCACTGGGGCTGGATCTCGGGGACTGCCACACCATCCGCAACGCCGGCGGGGTGGTCACCGACGACATCATCCGGTCCCTGACGATCAGCCAGCGCGCGCTGGGGACGAGGGCCGTCGTGCTGATCCAGCACACCGGCTGCGGCCTGCTGCAGCTCACCGAGGACTTCCGCGACGAACTGGCGCAGGAGGTGGGCCAGAAGCCCAGCTGGGCGGTGGAGTCCTTCAAGGATCTGGACCGCAACGTCCGGCAGTCCGTCGCCCGGGTGCGCACCTCGCCGTTCCTGCTGCACACCGACGACGTGCGGGGGTTCGTCTTCGACGTCACCACCGGGCTGCTGCGCGAGGTGGAGGCGGAGCCGGTCCCCGCGAAGTGACCCGGGAGCCCGGTGGTGTGAAGAATACTGGGCGAAGGGCATCCTCCCGGCAGCGCGACGCCGCCGGTGACGCGGGGACGAACCGGTCCGTATGGTGTGGAGCCGGGCAGTGCAAGGGCCGAGGAGGACCGGGTGACCACCTATGAGGACCGAGCGGAGCTCGACGACCTGAGCGCCACCGCGGACCGGATGCGACACGCGGTGGAGAGCGTGATCGAGGGAAAGCCCGAGGTCGTCCGGCTGTCGCTGATCGTGCTGCTCGCCGAGGGCCATCTGCTGCTGGAGGACGTGCCCGGGGTCGGCAAGACCATGCTGGCCAAGGCGCTGGCCCGGTCCGTCGACTGCTCCGTGCGGCGTATCCAGTTCACGCCCGACCTGCTGCCCTCGGACATCACCGGGGTCAGCATCTACGACCAGCACCGGCACGAGTTCGAGTTCAAGCCCGGTGCGGTCTTCGCCCAGATCGTCATCGGGGACGAGATCAACCGCGCCTCGCCCAAAACCCAGTCGGCGCTGCTGGAGGCGATGGAGGAGCGGCAGGTCACCGCGGACGGCCGAACCTATCCGCTGCCCGCCCCCTTCATGGTGGTCGCCACCCAGAACCCCGTCGACATGGAAGGCACCTACCCGCTGCCGGAGGCCCAGCGCGACCGCTTCATGGCCCGGGTGTCGGTCGGCTATCCCACCGCCGAGTCGGAGCTGCGCATGCTCCAGTCGCACGGCGGCACTTCCCCGCTGGACGGTCTGCGGCCCGCCGCGCACGCGCACGATGTCCTCGCCCTGATCGCGGCCGTGCGGGAGATACATGTCTCCGACGCGGTGCGGCGCTACACGGTGGACCTGGTCTCCGCCACCCGCACCCATCCCGAACTGAGGCTGGGTGCCTCACCACGGGCCACCTTGCACCTGCTGCGCGCATCGAAGGCCGCGGCGGCGCTCGCCGGGCGGGCCTACGTCCTGCCCGACGACGTCCAGCGGCTGGCCGTTCCGGTCCTCGCCCACCGGCTGCTGCCCACCGCCCAGGCGCAGCTGAACCGGCACACCACCGAGCACTTCGTGCTCGAGATCGTCCAGCGCACCCCGGTGCCGGCACCGTCCCCCCACCGGCAGCAGCAGGGCCGCTGATGCCCGGCGGCGGGCGGGAGAACCGCGGCTCGCTGCGGGCCGCCGCGGGCGGACTGACCACCCGGGGCAGGTCCTTCCTGGCTGCCGGCGCCGCCGCCGGGCTGTGCGCCTGGGTGCTGGGGCAGCCCGATCTGCTGCGCGTGGGACTTCTGCTGGCCGCGCTCCCCCTGCTGTGCGTGCTGGTCCTGCACCGCACCCGCAACCGGGTCAGTGTGGCCCGCAGGCTCACCCCGTCCCGGGTGGCCGCGGGCTCCGAGTCGCGGGTGGAGCTGCGGGTGGAGAACATCACCCGGCTGCCGGCCGGTCCGCTGCTGCTCCAGGACACCCTGCCGTATGTGCTCGGCCCACGCCCGAAGTTCGTCCTGGACCGCATCGAACCGGGCGGCCGCCGGGAGGTCGCCTACCGGGTGCGCTCGGACATGCGGGGCCGCTATCCACTGGGGCCGCTGCGCCTCCGGCTCGCCGACCCCTTCGGCATGGTCGAACTGAGCCGTTCCTTCGAGGCCGTCGACACGCTGACCGTCCTGCCGCGGACCGAGCCGCTGCCCGCGGTGCGGCCCGGCGGACCTTCCCCAGGTCCCGGCGAGAGCCGGCAGCACGCGCTCGCCCCGGCGGGGGACGACGACGTCATACCGCGCGACTACCGGCACGGCGACGACCTGCGCCGCGTGCACTGGCGGTCCACCGCGCACCGCGGCGAGCTGATGGTCCGTCGCGAGGAGCAGCCCCGGCGGGCGCGCTGCACCGTGCTGCTGGACAACCGGCACAACGCGTACACCCGTTCCGGCCCCGGCTCCGCCTTCGAACGGGCCGTCTCCGGCGCCGCCTCGGTCGCCTCCCACCTGCTGGAACAGGACTACGCCGTGCGCCTCATGGCGGCGACCGGATTCCTGGTCCCGCCCCTGGCCGGCGGCAGCAGGGCGGAGCGGGCCGGGCCCGTGCTGGACGCGCTGGCGGTCGTGGACCTCACACCCGGTGACGGGCTGGAGGACGCCCGGGACGCCCTGCGCGGTCACGACACCGGCCTGCTGATCGCCTTTGTCGGCACGCTGAACGCCCGCCAGGCAGATCTGCTGGCCGGGCTGCGGCGGCGGGCCCCGCGCGCCGTCGCCTTCGTCGCGGCCGGACAACTGGACCCGGTGCTGGAGGAACGGCGCATACGACGGCTGCGGGAGACCGGCTGGACCGCCCTGGCGCTGCCTCCCGCCGGTCCGCTGGCACCGCTGTGGCAGCAGGCGATGTCCGGGCAGCCCGCGACGGGATGGCCGCGGTGACGGTCGGGCAGCTCCGGATCACCGCGGCGGCGTGGGCGGCCACCCTCGCGGCGGCCGCGGCCATGCTGCCGGTAGTGGAGGGCGCCGGGTGGCTGGTGCAGGCAGCCGTCCTGCTCGCGATCCAGTCCGGTGCCGGGGCGGCCGCCAGATGGCAGGGGCTGCGCGGCCCGCTGGTCCTCTCCGCGCAGGTGCTCGTCTCCGCGCTGCTGATCACCGTGGTGACGGTGCCCGAGCACGCGACCGCCGGGGTCCTGCCCGGCCCCGGGGCTCTGGACGCCCTGGGGCTGCTGCTGTCCACAGGAGCCGAGGACGTCGCCCGGTACGTCGCCCCGGCACCGCTGACCCCCGGTATACAGCTGATGCTGGTGGGCGGGGTGCTGCTGATCGGCCTGCTGACCGATCTGCTGGCCGTCACCCTGCACAGCGCCGCCTCGGCCGGGCTGCCGCTGCTGGCGCTGTACTCCGTGGCCGCCGGGGTCGGCCAGGACGGGCCCACCTGGCCGTACTTCCTGTGCGCGGCCGCCGGATTCCTCCTGCTGCTGCTCGTCGAGGGCAGGGACCGGCTCGCCCGGTGGGGCGCGCATCTGTCCCGCCCGGGCGGAGCGGAACGATCAGTCCCGGCACTCCCCCGGTCTCCCTCCGGCCGCCGCATCGGTGCCCTCACCCTGGGCATCGCGGTACTGGCACCGGCCCTGCTGCCGTCACTCGACGGCGGGCTGCTGGACCTGTCCGGCAGCGGTGGCGGCCGCGCCGCCGGCAGCGCCGACGCCCTCGCCTCGGTCAACCCGGTGGTGGCACTGCAGGACCAGCTCAACCGGCCCCGGGACCGGACCGTACTCACCTACCGGTCGGATACCGACCGGCCCCAGGAGCTGTACCTGCGGCTGGTGGCGCTGGACGCCTTCGACGGCGAGGAGTGGCGCTCCTCGCGGTGGTGGTCCGACACCGCCCCCGCGGCGCCCTGGCCCGTGCCCGGACTGGCACCGGGTGTCGCCACCAGCACCGTGATCACTTCCGTGCAAGCCGGCGACACCTACGCCCAGCCCTCGGTGCCCGTCCCGTACCCGGCGGTCGGGGTCTTCGCCGCCGGCGACTGGGCCTTCGACCAGGGGTCGCAGACCCTGGTGTCGGGCGACCGGGATCTCACCGTGCAGGGGCTCGGTTACCAGGTCGAGCACCTGCTGGTGGAGCCCACCGCCCAGCAGCTGGCCATGGCCCCGCCGCCGGCCGACGAGGAACTGCGCCGGCACTTCACCGAGGTGCCCGGCGCGCTGCCGGCCGAAGTCGGGCAGCTCGCCCGGGAGGTCACCGCGGGAGCGGTCAACGACCACGAGCGGGCGGTCGCCCTGCAGAACTGGTTCACCCGCGACGGCGGATTCCGCTACGACACCGACGTGCGCGCCGGCACCGGCAGCGAAGCCATCGTCAGCTTCCTGCAGCAGCGCGAGGGTTTCTGTATCCACTTCGCCTTCGCCATGGCGGCGATGGCCCGCACCCTGGACATCCCCGCGCAGGTGGCGGTCGGGTTCACCCCGGGCAGGCAGACGGGTGCCGGCACCTATCAGGTGGGCATCCACAACGCACACGCCTGGCCCGAGCTCTACTTCGAGGGAGTCGGCTGGGTCCGCTTCGAACCGACACCGGGGCAGGGCAGCACACCGGCCCACACCCGCCCGGACAGCGCCAGCCCGGACCGGGACAGCCCGAGCCGCCCCGACCGCCCTGAGCAGCAGCCGGACCCGCAGGATCCGCGGGCCTCCGAGGAGAACGAGGAGCGCTGCGACCCGGCACTGGAGCCCGGAGCCTGCCCCGCGGGCCCCGAACTGGACCTGGGGACGGGCTCGGGCAGTGCCGGAGCGGCACCGCTTCCGGTGGTGTGGGTGGCCGGCGGAGCACTGCTGCTGGTGCTGCTCGCGGCCGCCCCGCCCCTGTGGCGGGCCGGGGCACGCTCCCGGCGGCTGCGTCCGTCGGCCGGGCCCGAGGCGGCCTGGCAGGAGCTGCGGGACACCGCCTGGGACCTGGGGCTGCCGCCTCACCGCACGGACACCCCGCGGCAGACCGCGCGCCGCCTGTCCGACACCTGCCGTCTGACAGGTCCGGCACGCGAGGCGGTGCACGAGCTGGCCTTGGCGGTGGAGGAGGACCGGTACGCGCCGGCCGGGCTGCGAAAGGCTCCCCGGCCCGCCGCGGACGCCGTCCGCACCGCCTGCGCCGGACTGCGGGCCGCCGCGGGCCGCCGGCAGCGGTTGCGTGCCGCCCTGCTCCCCCACTCCGCCGTCCGGGTGATCCGGGCGGGAGCCGCCCAACGAATGAGGGCGGCCCGGGCTGCCGGCCGGGCGGGACGGCTGCTCCCCGGCCGACGACAGCGCGGCACCTGACGCGCACGCCCTCGCCCCGAGGGGAAGGTGCCTCGGCGGGCATCCTCCCCTCGGGGCGAGGGCGAAGTGAGTGCGGGAGCGGAGGACCGGTTCCGGCCCTGCCGTCAGCGGTCCCGTTCGTCCCTGCGGCGCTGCCAGCGCTCCTCGATGCGGTTCATCATCGAGCGCCGGGGCCGCTGCTGCCGCTGCGAGCCGTTTCCGCCATGGCCCGCGCCGTCGTCCTGGACGGCCACGACAGGCCCCCTGCGCCAGCCCGTGACGCCCAGCACGGCACAGCCGAGCATGATCAGGAAACCTACGACACTGAGCCAGATCAGCTGGACGACCATGCCGCCCAGCAGGAGCGCGATGCCCACGACAAACCCGGCTACCGCTTGGTAGATCCGCTTGCGGGTGTACGTGCGCAGCCGGCTTCCCTCGAGCGCTGTCGCGAACTTGGGATCTTCGGCGTACAGCGCTCGCTCCATCTGCTCGAGCATGCGCTGCTCGTGCTCCGAGAGCGGCACGGAGTCCTCCTACTCGTCGGTCGTGGTCGCGACCGGATCCGACTCTTCAAGGATAGGCAGGGAATGGCCCCTGTAAAACCCACCCCTCTACGCCAATTTCGCCCATCGCAGACCGGGAGGGATGGACTTCTCCTTCCCCGTGTACCCGGGAGCATGCCGAAGGGCCTGACTCCGATGATACGGGGCGTGGCTCAGTTTCCGTCGCCCGGCGGGTGGTCCGGCAGCTCTGCCAGGACATGCAGTTGTCCGGCGATGGCCTGGTAGGCCGGCAGGCCGGCGGCCTCGGCCTCCAGCCGGACCAGGGCCTGGAGGGCTTCCGGCTCGGTGTCCACCAGGGCTCCGGGCACCAGGTCGGTGAACACCCGCACTCCGTGCACCTGCCCCGGCACCAGTCCGGCCCCGGTGACCAGAGCGGTCAGCTCCTCGACGGTGAACCGGTGCGGGACCGGGTCGGCCGGCCCCCAGCGGCCCGCCGGGTCGAGCAGTGCCTGCCGGGCCTCGGCGAACCGGCCCGCCACCGCCCGGGAGAGCACCGCCCCGCCCAGGCCCGCCGCCAGCAGGCTCAGCGTTCCCCCGCCGGGCCGCAGGGTCCCGGCCACGGCCCGCAGCCCGGCCGGCGGGTTCTCCACGTACTCCAGCACGCCGTGGCACAGCACCAGGTCGTACCGGCCGCGGCCCGCGACGTCGAGCAGATCGGTGGTGTCCCCCTGGACGCCGCGGACGCGGTCCGCCACGTCCTCCTCGGCCGCCCGGCGCTCCAGCGCGAACAGGGCGTTGGGGCTGGGATCCACGACGGTGACCCGGTGACCGAGCCGGGCGACGGGGACCGCGAAGCTCCCGCTGCCGCCGCCGGTGTCCAGGACGTCCAGAATCGGCCGTCCGGCCGCCTCGGCCCGGCCGGACAGTGCCGCCCGCAGCACCTCCCAGACCACCCCCGTGCGCAGCGCCGCGTGCGGGCCCGGCACCCCCGGGGCGGCCACCGGATCCGTGGAAGAGGTGCCCGCGTCGCGGACGCTCGGCTCAGACGGCATGACGGGATGCTCCTCGGTGCGGTGCGTACGGGCGCCTCAAGCCTACTGGCCCGTCACCGGCCTCTCCTCACGCAGAGGCCGCCCGGCGGGGCAGCACCGGCTGTCCGGACAGCATGGTGCGGACCAGACGCAGGAACACACCGGCGGCCCGGCACAGGTCGTCAGCCTCACGACGGCTCTCCGCCAGCCGCCCCGGGGAGCGGCCGATTCCCGCCTCTATCCGCGCCCGCCGGGCCGCGCTGGCGGCGAACAGCACGCTCCACTCGGCGAGCTCCGGCGCTATCTCCGGAAGCACCTCCCACATGCTGCGGATGCGCTTGCGGGCCCGGGGGGTCGGCTCCGGCCGCCCACGCGCCGCCAGCAGGGCGGCCGCCGCGCGCAGCGCGGCGAGATGGGCGGCCACATACGCGTCGCCCGGGTCCTGCGCGGCGGCCGCCTCCTCCAGTCCCCGCTCGGCCTGGGCCAGCAAGTCGAGAGCGGCGGGCGGTGCGGGCGCACGCCGCGGCACCGGGTGCACATCAGTCGGGAATCCGGTCATGACGAGCCTCCTGTCGTCATTCGGCGGTCCAGCGGTCCGATGGCTGCGCTTTCTTCGCATCCGGATACATGCTGACCCATGCCACTGACAATCAGGACCGGCCGCTGCAAACACCACTGCCGGCACAGCGGCGGCGGGCGGCCGCCACCGTCCCCCGGCCCGGCCGCCCGCAGTCTCCCCCGCCCGTCCCCCCGGGCCCGGGCCTGCGGACGGCTGTGTCGCCCCCTCGCTCCGCCGCCCCGTGCCGGCGGTGCTGGCCCGGACCCCCCGGGCCCGCGTTCACTGTGCCGTCCCGCGGCACGCCCTCCCATCCGTACGGATACTCAGACCGGTACTCAGCCGCCCCTGGGTACCCGGGCCCGGGACCAGCCGCGGACCGGTCCGGCAGCACCGGTAAGGTGCCTGGTCATGGCACGAATCGTGGTCGTCGGTGCGGGAATGGGCGGCATGGCGGGCGCCGCCCGGCTGGCCGTGGCGGGACACCGGGTGACGGTCCTGGAACGGGGCCCGGTCCACGGTGGCGCGGTGCGACGCCTGGAGCGGGACGGCTTCGGCTTCGACACCGGTCCGGGGCTGCTGCACCTGCCCGCGGTCTGGCGTGACCTGTTCCTGAAGACCGGCCGGGAGCCGCTGGAGGAGTGCGTCCGGCTGACCGAGGTCGACCCGGCCGCCGAGCACCGCTTCCCGGACGGGACCGTGACCCGGGTGCCCGGTTTCTCCCGCGGCGGGCTGCGGCAGGCCCTGGACGCCTCCCTCGGTAAGGGGGCGGGCGAACGCTGGGCGGCACTGCTGGTCCGGGCACGGCAGACCTGGGAGGAGACCCGGCGCCCGCTGATGGAGGAGCCGCTCACCCCCCGGGCCCGGGACGAGGCCTCCTCGCGCGACCCCTACCCGGCGGCCCCGCGCCGGGGCCTGCCGGGACGCCGCGGGCCGGGAGGCCTGGCCGGCGTGGCCCGCAGGGAACTGCGCGACCCGCGGCTCACCGCCATGCTGGCGGGCACCCTGCCGGCCTGGGGTCTGGACCCGCGCACCGCCCCGGCGAGCGCGGCGGTGCTCCCCTACATCGAGGAGACCTTCGGGACCTGGTACCCGGCGGGTGGCATGCGTGCCCTGGCGGACGCGGTGCACGCCCGGTGCCTGGCCCGGGGCGTGGAGTTCGTCTTCGGTGCCGAGGCCGTCCGGGTACTGCAGAGGGACGGCCGGGCGGCCGGGGTGGAACTGGCCGACGGCACCCGTCACGAGGCCGATGCCGTGGTGTGGGGCGCCGCACGTCCCGGTGACCGGCCCGCCGCCGGCAGCCGGGTGACCGTCCTGCTGGCGCTGCGCGGGCCGCGGCCGCCCGGCACCGCCCACCGGACCCTGGTGCATCCCGCACGGCCGCTGGGTGATCCGCTGGAGCACCCGGTGGTGCTGTGTCTCCGGCCCGGTGATCCGGCCCTCGTGCCGGGCCCGGACCACGAGTCGGCGGTGCTCAGTGCCGCGGTGCCCGCGGGCGGTCCGGCCGATCCGGTGGCCTTCGCGGACCGGCTGCTGGCCACGGCCGACGCCGCCGGGCTCGGCCTTGGCCCCCGGGTCCTGTGGCGCGAGATCCGCACCCCGCGGGACGTGGAGCAGGACACCGGCGCGCCGGGGGGCCTGATCCCCGGCCCGGCGCTCGCGGGTGCCGGGGGCGCCTTCCTGCCGGCCTCCACCGCGGGACGGCTGCCGGGCACCTACCGGGTCGGCGGCTGGTCGCACCCGGGCGGCGGAGTCGCCCATGGCGGCATGTCGGGGGCGCTGGCCGCAGGGCTGATCGTGGAGGGGCCCGACTGGCAGGGGTCGTACTGACGCCCTGCCGCGGCCGGTGGCCTCACCGCGGGCCGGGGACCGTCAGTAGCGGTGCTCGCCGCCGTAGTACCCCTGCCCGCCGTCGTACCCTGCCGGCGGCGGGTAGGGGGCGGCCTCCCCGGGACCGTACGCCGGCTGCGGCGGTACCTGGGGGTAGCCGTAACCGGCGGCCGGCTCCGTGACGTCACGCTGCTGCGGCACCCACACCCCGCCCGCCGGGGTCTCGGTGTAGGAGGACTGCGCGCCGGCCCACTGGTCCGTTCCGGCCGGGTACGCCTGCGGTGCGCCGCCCGGAGCGTGTCCGGGAGCGGTGAGCGGGTCCTCCTGCTCGGGATACCCGCCGGCCTGGGCGGCACTGCCGTAGGCGTCGGCATAGGCCGGGTAGGTCTGTCCCGTCCCCTGGGCGGCGTGCGCCGGGGCCTGGTCGGCGTACGGGTCGTGGTAGGAGGGGGCGTAGGGCTGCGCCGCGTAGGGGTCCGGCTGGGCTCCGTAGCCGCCCTCGCCGTACCCGCCGTAGCCGCCCGGCCCCTGTCCGCCGGCGCCCTGGCCCGGCCCGGCGGCGCCCTGCCAGCCGCCGGCCGGGACACCGTGGGCCGGGGTGTGGGCGTCCTGGCCGCTCTGCTCCTCGTAGGCGTTCTCGTACCGGCCCTCGTACGGCCCGGCGCCGTCGTGGGAGTACTCACCGCCGTGGTCCGCCGGCGCGGCGTCCTCCACGGGTGCCAGGGGCTGCATCTCGCCGGGAGCCGGACCGGCGCCCTCGCGCCGCCGCCTGCTGGTCCCCGGCTTGCCGCCCAGTGCCCATCCGGTGGAGAAGCCACGCCGGAAGGAGAGGGTCACCAGGGTCTGCCCGGCCGCGAAGGCCACCGTTCCCACCGCTATCACCAGCACGGACGGGAGCACGACCCCCAGCACCACGAAGAGGAATCCGAAGAAGGCCAGCAGCCGCCAGCGCAGACGGGCCTTGTACTGCAGGAGCACCTCCCCCAGCAGCCACAGCGCGACCACTCCGAACGCGATGTAGAGGACCGTCCAGCCCATGTACGCCCCTCTCCGTGCTTCTACGTCCGCCGGTGCAGACCGAGGTTCCGGTAGATGTCCAGTGTCGCCGTGGAGTGGTTCAGCGTGATGAAGTGGAGGCCGGGGGTCTCCTGTTCCATCAAGGCCGCACACAGCTCCGTGGCGTACTCGATCCCGACCGAGCGTACCGCCAACGGGTCGTCCCGGACCGCCAGGATGCGTCTTTCCAGCTCCGGCGGGAACGCGGCGTTGGAGAGCCGGGCGAACCGTTCGATCTGCCGCACGCTGGTCACCGGCATGATCTCGGGGATGATGGGCGTCGTGCAGCCCGCCGCCTCGACCCGGTCCCGCAGCCGGAAGTAGTCCTCGGCGCGGAAGAACATCTGGGTGATGGCGAAGTCGGCGCCCGCCCGGCACTTGTCCACGAAGTGCCGGATGTCGGTGTCCCAGTCGGGGGAGCGGGGGTGCATCTCGGGGAAGGCCGCCACGCCGACGCAGAAGTCCCCCGACTCCTTGATGAGGTGCACGAGCTCGGCGGCGTAGGTGAGGCCCCGCGGATGCGGGATCCACTCCCCCGCCGGGTCACCGGGCGGGTCGCCGCGCACGGCGAGCATGTTGCGGATGCCGGCATCGGCGTACTGGCCGATGATGTTGCGCAGTTCCGCGACGGAGTGGTTGACGGCGGTGAGGTGGGCGACCGGGGTGAGCGTGGTCTCCGTGGTGATCCGCTCGGTGGCCCGTACCGTCCCCTCCCGGGAGGAGCCCCCGGCGCCGTAGGTCACCGAGACGAAGGTCGGCGCGACGGCCTCCACGCGGCGGATGGCCTCCCACAGGGTGCGCTCGCCCCGCTCGGTCCGCGGCGCCATGAACTCGAAGGAGTACGAGCGCTCACCCGCGGCCAGAAGGTCGCGCACCGTGTGCGCCCGGTCCGTCCGGATGGAGGGAATTCCAAGGGCCATGTCCGGAAGGCTACCCAGGTACCGGTTGCCCGGACGGCCGGCGTCCGGAGTACGGACACCCGCTGATCACAGCGGAACCTCCCGCAGTCGCCCGGCCAGAGCCGCCGCGGCCGCGTGCGGATCGCGTGCCTCGGTGAGGGCCCGCACCACGACCACCCGGCGGGCACCCGCCTGAAGTACCCGGTCCAGATTGCCGGCGTCGATGCCCCCGATGGCGAACCAGGGCTTGCGCGGGGCGAGGCCGGCGGCGTGCCGCACCAGGTCCAGGCCGGGGGCCGGCCGCCCCGGTTTGGTGGGGGTGGGCCAGCAGGGCCCGGTGCAGAAGTAGTCGGTCCCCGGGTCGGACAGCGCCGCCTGCACCTCTTCGGGTGCGTGAGTGGAACGTCCGATCAGCACGCCGGGACCGAGCAGGGCGCGCGCGGCGGGCACCGGCAGGTCGCCCTGGCCCAGATGGAGCACGTCGGCCCCGGCGGCATGCGCGACGTCCGCCCGGTCGTTGACCGCGAGCAGCTTGCCGTGCCGGCGGCAGGCGTCGGCCAGCACCGCGAGGTGTTCCAGCTCCTCGGCTGCCTCCATCCCCTTGTCGCGCAGCTGCACGATGTCCACCCCGCCGGCCAGCACCGCGTCCAGGAAGCCGGGCAGGTCGCCCTGCCGCTTGCGGGCGTCGGTGCACAGATACAGGCGCGCGTCGGCGAGCTGCATGGGGAACTCACTCCTGGTGGGCGGGGGGGCCCCGGGCCGGGNCGGGCCGCCGCGGCGGTCGGATCACACGGCGAGGGCCTGGGCTCGGCGCTTCACCTCGGTCCCGCGATTCTCCCGCAGGGCCTGGGCCGGGGTGCCGGGGAGGGTGTCATCGGGAGTGAACAGCCACTCCAGCATCTCCTCGACGGTGAACCCGTCGTCCCTCAGCAGGGTGAGCGTGCCGGACAGTCCCTTGACGATCCGTCCCTCGCCGATGAAGGCGGCGGGCACGTGCAGCGCCCGGTTCTCGCCCCGGCGCACCGCGATCAGCTGTCCTTCCTTGACCCATTGCCGGACCCGGGTGACTTCCACACCGAGGTCCTCGGCGATGTCGGGAAGGGTGAGCCAGGCCGGCACCAGAGCATCGATTCTTGCGTCAATCTCGGTCACCGTCCCAGCGTCTCAGACCGGAGCCCGAAACGGGCCCCGGCCCGGCGGTCAGGCGCCGGGCGCGGCGGCCACCGCGTCGCGCAGCGGCCGTCCCGGATCGGCCGCGAGGACGGGGTCCAGCCGTGCGCCGCGCGCGATCAGCTTGCGCGCCTGGGCCATGTCCCGGGGACGGTTCACGGTGAGGACCGCGGCCAGTGCCCCCTCGCGCAGCCAGCACACCGACCAGGCCGCGTCCCCGGCGGCCGGGTCGCCGCGCCACACAGGCTCGTCACCCTCGCCGTGCCGGCCCGTGTACTGGACGAAGTGCTGGAACTGCTCGGACCAGAAGTAGGGCACCGGATCGTGCACGGCGTGCTCCCCCCGGATGCCGGCGGCGACGGTGCGCGGCCCGGCCAGGGCGTTGTCCCAGTGATGGATGAGCAGACGGCGGCCGTAGCGTGCGGAGGGGTAGGAGGCGCAGTCGCCCACCGCGTACACGCCCGGGACGGTGGTGCGCAGGCCCTCGTCCGCCTCGACGGAGCCGTCCGGGGCCAGCGCCACGCCCGAACCCGCCAGCCAGCCGGTGGCCGGCCGGGAGCCGATGCCCACCAGCACCGCGTCCGCCTCCAGGACCGTTCCGCCGGCCAGCTCGACGGCCCCCTCACGCACGGCGGTGACGCGCCGTCCGGTGAGGAGCACCGCACCGCAGCCGGCGTACCACTGGCGCATCGGCTCGGTGACCCGGTCCGGAAGCCCCGGCAGTGGCTGGTCCGCCGCCTCCACCACAGTGACCGGGCAGCCGGCCGTGCGGGCAGCCGTGGCGACCTCCGCGCCGATCCAGCCCGCCCCGACCAGCACCAGGGAGCTCCGCCGCTCCAGCACCGGCCGCAGCCGGACGGCGTCGTCCAGGGTCCGCAGCAGATGGACACCGGGTACGTCCCGGGTGCCGGGGAGCTCCAGCGGGGCGGCGCCGGTGGCCACCACCAGCCGGTCGTAGCCCACCGGCCCCTTTGTGGTGAGCACCTGACGGTCCACCGGGCGCAGCCCGGTGACCTCGCGCTCCAGCAGCAGCCCGACCCCCAGTTCGGCGAAGTCGATCTCCAGCGCGGCGGCCTCGGGCCCCGCGGTTCCCAGCAGCAGCCCCTTGGACAGCGGTGGCCGGTCGTACGGCACGTGCCGTTCGTCCCCCAGCAGGGTGATGGGCCCGCGCCAGCCCTGCTCCCTGAGCTGGACGGCGGTCTGTGCCCCGGCCAGCCCCGCTCCGGCGATGACCACGTGCTCTCGTTCCACCCGGCCAGCCTAATGTCCTGCCGGGCTCGCCGAGTACGCTGGCGTGGACACACCCGTCGCGGGAGTCCGGGCGCACCGGGCTGAGAGGGAGGCTGGCCGGCCTCCGACCGTAGGAACCTGATCCGGGTCATGCCGGCGAAGGGAGAAGCACAGTCGTCATGCCTGTCACACAACACGGGAGCGGTGGCGCGGGGCCGGCGCCCGACGTCCTGGTCATCGGGGGCGGCATCATCGGCCTGGCCACGGCCTGGCGTGCGGCCCGGCGCGGGCTGCGCACCGCACTGGCCGATCCCCGGCCGGGCGGCGGAGCGGCGGACGTCGCCGCGGGAATGCTCGCCGCCGTCAGCGAACTCCATTACGGCGAAGAGCCGTTGCTCGACCTGAGCCTGGCCGCCGCGCGGTCCTGGCCGGAGTTCGCCCGGGAACTGGCCGAAGCCGGCGGCCAGGAGACCGGTTACCGGGAGTGCGGCACCCTGGCGGTGGCCCTGGACGCCGACGACCGTGCCCAGCTGAGGGAGCTGCACGTCCTGCAGCAGCGCTGCGGGCTGGACGCGCAGTGGCTGACGGGCCGGGAGTGCCGGAAGCTGGAACCGATGCTGGCACCGGGTGTCCGCGGCGGTCTGCGGGTGGACGGCGACCACCAGGCCGACCCCCGGCGGGTGTCCGCGGCGCTGCTGACGGCGTGCGAACGGGCCGGGGTGGTCTTCCACCGCGCCTGGGCGCGGCGCGTCCGGGTGTCCGGCGGCCGGGCCACCGGGGTGGTGTTCGACAACGGCGAGGAACGCTCCGCCGGGCAGCTGGTGCTGGCGGGCGGCAGCCGCAGCGGTCTGCTGGACGGCCTGCCGCCGCACGTGGTCCCTCCGGTGCGGCCGGTCAAGGGGCAGATCCTGCGGCTGCGGGTGCCCGAGGTCTACGCGCCCTTCCTGACCCGCACGGTGCGGGCGGTGGTCCGCGGCGGGCAGGTCTACCTGGTTCCCCGGGCGGACGGCGAGCTCGTCATCGGGGCGACCACCGAGGAACGGGGCTTCGACACCACCGTCACCGCGGGAGGCGTCTACGAACTGCTGCGCGACGCCCACGAGCTGGTGCCGGGCCTGACCGAACTGCCCCTGGTCGAGACCCGGGCGGGCCTGCGTCCCGGGTCCCCGGACAACGCGCCCCTGCTCGGCCCCACCGCACTGCCCGGGCTCCTCCTGGCCACCGGCCACCACCGCAACGGGGTACTGCTGGCACCGGTGACCGCCGACGCGCTGGCCGAGGTCCTGGCCGGCGGCACCCTGCCGGAGAACGCCGGGCCGTTCAGCCCGCTGCGGTTCGCCGCGACGGGCGGGACACGGAACGAGAGGCAGGAGGTTCCGGCATGACGGAGCGGATCACCGCGTCGGTCAACGGCGAGCACCGCGAACTGCGGGCCGGCACCACGCTGGCCGACGTGGTCGCCTCCCTGAGCACCGCACCGGCCGGCGTCGCCGCCGCGGTCAACGAGGACGTGGTGCCGCGCGGCCGCTGGGCCGCCACCGCGGTGGCCGAGGGCGACCGGATCGAGATACTGACCGCGGTCCAGGGAGGGTGAGTCCATTGAGCACGGCACACGCCGCCGGGGAGACGGGGGACGCGCTGGTGCTGGGCGGCCTGAGACTGTCGTCCCGGCTGATCATGGGGACCGGCGGGGCCCCGAGCCTGGAGATCCTGCGGCGGGCGCTCACCGCCTCGGGCACCGGCCTGACCACGGTGGCCATGCGACGGGTGGACCCGTCGGTGCACGGCTCGGTGCTCTCGGTGCTTTCCGAGCTGGGCATCGCGGTGCTGCCGAACACCGCCGGCTGTCACACCGCGGGCGAGGCGGTGCTGACCGCCCGGCTGGCCCGGGAGGCGCTGGGGACCGACCTGGTCAAGCTGGAGGTGATCGCCGACGAGCGCACGCTGCTGCCGGATCCGGTGGAGACCCTGGAGGCCGCGGAGGTCCTGGTCGAGGACGGCTTCACCGTGCTGCCGTACACCAGCGACGACCCGGTGCTGGCCCGCCGCCTGGAGGACGCCGGCTGCGCGGCGGTGATGCCGCTGGGCTCGCCGATCGGTTCGGGACTGGGTATCCGCAACCCGCACAACTTCGAGCTGATCACCGAGCGCGCCGGTGTGCCGGTGATCCTGGACGCCGGCGCGGGCACCGCCTCGGACGCCGCACTGGCGATGGAGCTGGGGTGCGCCGGGGTCATGCTGGCCTCCGCGGTGACCCGCGCCCGGGAGCCGGTGCTGATGGCGGAGGCGATGCGGCACGCGGTGGCGGCCGGGCGGCTGGCCCGGCTGGCGGGCCGGATCCCCCGCCGGCACTTCGCCCAGGCGTCCTCGCCCACCGCCGGGCGCGCCGATCTGGACCCCGAACGCCCCGCCTTCACCGGCTGAGGGGCCGGTCGGGACCCGCTCGCGTCACCGTTCGGCCGCAGTCCCGTGGCCGAACGGTACGGAAACCCCGGGCGCCCGTGACAGCTCGTAGACTCGTCGCTTGTGGACACCACCCTTCAGGACCCGCTGATCGGGCACGTACTGGACGGCCGTTACCGCGTCGAGGCGCGGATCGCCGTCGGCGGTATGGCCACGGTCTACCGGGCGCTGGACATGCGGCTGGAGCGAGTGCTGGCCCTGAAGGTGATGCACCCCTCGCTGGCCGGCGACGCCGCGTTCGTCGACCGGTTCATCCGGGAGGCCAAGGCCGTCGCGCGGCTGGACCACCCCAACATCGTCGGTGTCCACGACCAGAGCGCGGACGGACAGTACGTCTATCTGGCGATGGAGTACGTCGCCGGCTGCACCCTGCGTGACGTCCTGCGGGACAGCGGTGCGCTCCAGCCGCGGGCGGTGCTGGACATCCTGGAGCCCGTGCTGGCCGGTCTGGGCGCCGCGCACCGGGCCGGCCTGGTGCACCGCGACATCAAGCCGGAGAACGTCCTGATCGGTCACGACGGCCGGGTGAAGGTCGCCGACTTCGGCCTGGTACGGGGAGTGGACACCCAGACCTCGGCCACCACGGGCTCACTGCTGGGCACGGTTTCCTATCTCGCCCCCGAGCAGATCGAGCACGGGACGGTGGACACCCGCACCGATGTCTACGCCTGCGGCATCATGCTCTACGAGATGCTGACCGGCGAGAAGCCGCACACCGGCGACTCCCCGGCCCAGGTCCTGTTCGCCCATGTCAACGACGACGTGCCCGCCCCTTCGCGGGCGGTGCCCGGTCTGCCCGCGGCGCTGGACGGCCTGGTGGCAGCGGCCGCGGCCCGGGTTCCGGGGAGCCGCCCGCAGGACGCCGCGGCGATGCTCGTCGCGGTGCGCACCGTGCGGGGCGGTCTCACCGAGGAGCAGCTCGACGCGGCTCCGGCCGGCACGGCGGCTCCGCGCGGCACCGGCCCGGAGGACCTGACGGCCGTGGTGCCGCTGCGGGGTGCGGTACCGGCACGGGACGGCAGGGCCCCGGAGCCCACGAGCCGGATCGACCTTCCGGTGCCGGACGCGGACGAGCGTCCCCGGCGCGGGCTGCCCCGGCGCGCGGTGGCGGGCCTGGTGGGGATGGTACTGCTGGTGCTCGGGCTGGGGGCCGGCGTGTGGTACGTCAACTCCGGACAGTTCCTGCCCACCCCCGGGGTGCTCGGTGTCCCGCAGGAGGAGGCGGAGGCCACCCTGCGGGAGGAGGGCCTGCGGGTCAAGATCGAGGAGGAACACTCCGACACCGTGGACCGCGGGCACGTCATCGCGACCGATCCGGCGCGCGGCGAGCGCATCCGCCGCAACGGCACCGTCACCCTCACCGTCTCCCAGGGGCCGCGGATGGTGGAGGTCCCCGATCTGGCGGGCGTGCCGCTGGAGCAGGCCAGGGAGCAGCTGAGTCTGGCGGGGCTGACGCCGCGCGAGGTGTTCCGGGAGTTCCATCACACGGTCGAGGCGGGATCGGTGATCACCACCGACCCCGCACCCGGCACGCAGCGGCGCCCGGACTCGGCGGTGGACCTGGTGGTGAGCCGCGGCGAGGAGATCGTTGTCCCGGACCTCACCGGCGTCCCGGAGGGGACGGCGGTCCAGCGGCTGACCGAGGCGGGCTTCGACGTGGAGGTCACCCCGCAGCGCGTGCACTCCGCGGAGCCGGAGGGCACGGTGGCCGGGCAGTCGCCGGAGCCGGGCGAGTCCGCCGGGGCGGGCGACACCGTGACGCTGTCGGTCTCCAAGGGCCCGGAGATGATCGAGGTGCCGGACGTGCGCGGCATGGACGAGGACGCCGCCCGCCGCACGCTGGAGGAGGCCGGGTTCGAGGTGAAGGTCAACCGCCTCTTCCTGACCGGCACCGTGTTCAACCAGTCCGTGCACAGCGGCGACCGCGCCGAGCGCGGGTCGGTCATCACCATCTGGGTGCGCTGACGCCGTTCCGCGGGGTCCCGTCCTGTGAGGCCACTCATAGGCCTTTGGTCCCGCTACGAAGGCGCCTAGTTACCTTTCCTTCCGGGATTCCCCAGGCCGGGCGAAGTGACATCACAATGAATTGATTCGGCCACTAAAACCCTTAGTATCGGCGGTCTTTGCTCCGGCATTCCGGCGGCTGTTACACCGGATTTCGCAATGGAAGCGAAAACCGAAGGGTTTCCCGTGACTGCTCACATTTCCCGTACCGCCGGTCTGCGCCGCCTGGCCCGCAATCGCCGGGCCGCGACCGCCACCCTGGCCGGTGCCGGAGCGACCGCCCTGGCCCTGACCCTCGCGCCGGCCGCGGACGCCGAGGCCCGGGCCGGCGGCCCGGCCACCGTGCGGACGGCCTCCGTGCAGCCGGTCTCGTGGGAGGCCGCGGACCGGGGCGACGACCTGCCGGCGCTGAAGCCGGGCTGGGACTTCGCCGACCGCGTGGAGACCCGTGAGCAGCGCATCGAGGCCCAGCAGGAGGCCGCAGCCGCGGATGCCGCCGAGGAGCGCGCGCAGGAGCGCGCGGAGCGTTCCGCCGGGCGCGGGGACACCCCCGCCCCGGAGGCGACCGTCGTGACGACGGCACTGTCCGCCCAGGAGGCTCCCGCCGCGAAGCCGCAGCCGGCCTACCCGGACACCCTGGACGGCTGGATACGCGAGGCCCTGGCGATCATGGAGGAGCACGGCATCCCCGGCACCTACGACGGGCTGCACCGCAACACCATCCGTGAGTCCAGCGGCGACCCGAACGCGATCAACCTGTGGGACATCAACGCGGTGAACGGCACCCCGTCCATCGGCCTGCTCCAGGTGATCCAGCCCACCTTCGACGCCTACCACGTGCCGGGCACCCCGAAGGACATCTACCACCCGGTGGCCAACCTGACCGCGGCCGCCAACTACGCCGCCGACCGCTACGGTTCGATCGACAACGTCAACGGCCCGTACTGATCCGGCGGCCCGTGACCGGACCCCGGCGGGGCACTGGCATCCTGGAGCGGTGAGCACGTCCCCGCGCCCCGGGCGCGCCCCCTCCCGCGAACGCAACCCCGTCGGCGGCCACGTACCGGTCGCCGGCGGACTGGCCCGCACAGGACTCGCCCACGCCGCGGCGATCGGCGCCGAAGCCGTCCAGGTGTTCGTCGCCAACCCGCGTGGCTGGGCGACCCCGCCCGGCAGCCGGGAGCAGGACGAGGCCTTCCGGAAGGGCTGTGCGGAGCGGGGACTGCGGGCCTATGTGCACGCCCCCTATCTGATCAATCCCGGCTCGCACACCCCGGACACGGCCGAGCGGTCGGTGCGCTCGCTGCGGCACTCGCTGGAGCGGGGGCGACAGATCGGGGCCCTGGGAGTGGTGGTCCACACCGGCTCCGCGACCGGCGGGCGGGCACCCGAGGCGGCCCTGCGGCAGGTGCGGGAACTCCTGCTGCCCCTGCTGGAGGACCTGACGGGCCCGGACGCACCGTGGCTGCTGCTGGAGCCGACCGCCGGGCAGGGAGCGTCGCTGTGCTCGCTGGCCGGACACCTGGGGCCGTATCTGGACGCCCTGGACCGGCATCCCCGGGTGGGGATCTGCCTGGACACCTGCCACGCCTTCGCGGCGGGCCACGACCTGACGGCGCCCGGGGGGACCAAGGCACTGCTCGACGAACTGGTGTCGGTGGCGGGCGAGAAGCGGCTGCGGCTGATCCACGCCAACGACTCCGTGGCGGCGGCCGGGTCCCGGCTGGACCGGCACGCGAACATCGGCGCCGGACGGATCGGCAGCGAGCCGTTCGCCGAGCTGTTCCGGCACCCGGCGACCGAGGGGGTGCCGCTGGTGATCGAGACGCCCGGCGGGACGGAGGGGCACGCCGCGGACGTGGCCCGGCTGAAGGAGCTGCGGGCGGCCGCGGCGAGGTGAACGGGACCTGCGCTCAGAGCTCCGGTCCGTCGCCGGGTTCCTCCTGGTAGGAGTAGCGCTGCTCCCGCCACGGGTCCCCGATGTTGTGGTAGCCCCGCTCCTCCCAGAAACCGCGCCGGTCCGCGGTCATGTACTCCACACCGCGCACCCACTTGGGCCCCTTCCAGGCGTACAGGCGGGGCACCACCAGCCGCAGCGGGAAGCCGTGCTCGGCGGTCAGCAGCTCACCGGAGCGATGGGTGGCCAGCACCGAGCGGGGATCCGCGAAGTCGGACAGCCGCAGGTTGGCGCTGTAGCCGTACTCGGCCCAGACCATGACGTGGGTCACGTCGGGAGCAGGCGGGACCATGTCCAGGATCGTCGCGGCCCGGACTCCGCCCCACTCCGCGCCGAGGATGCTGAACTTCGTCACGCAGTGCAGGTCCGCGATCACCGTCTCGTGCGGCAGCGCGGAGAACTCCTCGTGCTTCCATGCCCGGCTGCGGCCGTCGGCGGTCGCCCCGAAGACCCGGAACTCCCAGCGCTCGGGGCGGAACTTCGGGACCGGGCCGTAGTGGGTGACCGGCCATCCGCGCTGCAGCCGCTGCCCGGGCGGCAGACCGCCGGGCGGGGCCGGTGCGTCCCCTTCGCGGCTCGTCGGCTGACCCATGACTCCATGGTGACAGACGGCACGGCGGCGCTCGCACCGCCACCCCTTCCGGCGCCCGGGCACCGCACCGAACCGCGCATTTCGGTAAGGCTTCTCTTACTGGACCCGGATGCGGGCCCGGTGCAAGGATGCGGTGATCATTGCCTTCCCGTAAGGAGTGCGCGCATGCAGGGCGACCCCGAGGTCATCGAATTCCTCAACGAGCAGCTGACCGCCGAACTGACGGCGATCAACCAGTACTTCCTGCACGCGAAGATGCAGGAGAACTTCGGCTGGACCAAGCTGGCCAAGTACACCCGGGCGGAGTCCTTCGACGAGATGAAGCACGCGGAGGTGCTGACCGACCGGATCCTCTTCCTGGACGGGCTGCCCAACTACCAGCGGCTGTTCCACGTGCGGGTCGGGCAGACCGTCACCGAGATGTTCCAGGCGGACCGGCAGATCGAGGTGGAGGCGATCGACCGGCTCCGGCGCGGTATCGGGGTCATGCGCGGCAAGGGAGACGTCACCTCCGCCAGGATCTTCGAGGACATCCTGGCGGACGAGGAGCACCACATCGACTATCTTGACACCCAGCTGGAACTGATCGAGAAGCTGGGTGAACCGCTCTACCTCGCTCAGCTGATCGAACAGCCGGCCGGCTGACGAGTTCGTGCCCGGCGGGCGGCGAGGCTTCCGGCGCTCAGCGCAGGGCGGCCACCGGCACCGCCGCGGCGGGCACCGTGGCGACGGCCGCCGCACCGGCCCGCGCGGCCTCCCGGCGGGGACAGCCCGCCGCCCGGCCGAGCAGCCCCTGGATGGTACGGACGCAGGAACCGCAGTCGGTGCCGGCCCCGCTCGCGGCGGCGATCTGCCGGGGGGTGCAGGCTCCGGCGTTCGCGTGCTCGCGCACCTCTTGCTCGGTCACGGAGAAGCAGGAACAGACGAACACGGCACACCCTCCGTCCACGCGGCGCCATCGGCCCGGCGACCGGACCCGGGACGGCCGGTCAGGTAAACCTTACCTTACCCGGCGCGGGCGGAACAGCGCGGGCGACGGAGGACGCCGGGACCGCTCCCCGCGTTCCCGGCGTCCTCCGTGCTCCCTCCGGACCGCTACTGGGCCCGGTACATCTCCGCGACCAGGAAGGCCAGGTCGAGGGACTGACTGCGGTTGAGCCGGGGGTCGCACGCCGTCTCGTAGCGCTGGTGCAGGTCGTCCACGAAGATCTCGTTGCCACCGCCCACGCACTCGGTGACATCGTCACCGGTCAGCTCCACGTGGATGCCGCCCGGGTGGGTGCCCAGACCGTGGTGGACCTCGAAGAAGCCCTTGACCTCGTCCAGCACGTCGTCGAAGCGCCGGGTCTTGTGACCGGAGGCCGCCTCGAAGGTGTTGCCGTGCATGGGGTCGCAGACCCAGGCGACCTGCGCGCCGGAGGCGGTGACCTTCTCCACCAGGTCCGGGAGCCGGTCCCTGATCCGGTCCGCGCCCATCCGGGTGATGAAGGTCAGCCGGCCCGGCTCCCGCTCCGGGTCCAGCCGGTCGATCAGCGTCAGCGCCTCCTCCACGGTGGTCGACGGACCGAGCTTGACCCCCAGCGGGTTGCGGATGCCGGAGACGAACTCGATGTGCGCCCCGTCCAGCTGGCGGGTCCGCTCACCGACCCAGACCATGTGCCCGGAGACGTCGTAGAGCTTGCCGCTGCGGGAGTCGACCCGGGTCAGCGCGGCCTCGTAGTCCAGCAGCAGCGCCTCGTGCGAGGCGTAGAACTCCACCGAGTGGAACTCCGCCGGGTCCGCGCCGCAGGCCTGCATGAAGCTCAGCGCGCGGTCGATCTCCCGGGCGAGCACCTCGTAGCGCTGGCCGGAGGCCGAGGTCCGCACGAAGTCCTGGTTCCAGGCGTGGACCTGGCGCAGGTCGGCGTAACCGCCGGTGGTGAAGCCGCGCACCAGGTTCAGCGTGGCGGCGGAGGCGTGGTACATCCGGCGCAGCCGCTCCGGGTCCGGAGTGCGGGCCTCGGCGGTGAACTCGGGACCGTTGACCGAGTCGCCCCGGTAGGACGGCAGCGTGACGCCGTCACGGGTCTCGACGGGCTTGGAGCGCGGCTTGGAGTACTGCCCCGCGATCCGGCCGACCTTCACCACCGGTACCGAGGCGGCGTAGGTCAGCACGGCGCTCATCTGCAGGAGCGTCTTCAGCTTGGCGCGGATCTGGTCCGCGCCGACCTGGTCGAAGGCCTCCGCGCAGTCGCCGCCCTGCAGCAGGAACGCCTCGCCCCGCGCGACCGCACCCAGCCGCTCGCGCAGCTGGTCGCACTCGCCCGCGAAGACCAGCGGCGGATACCCCTGGAGGTCCTCGATCACGCCCCGCAGGGCATCCTGGTCCGGGTAGTCGGGCTGCTGCGCCGCGGGCAGGTCTCGCCAGCCGGCGACGGAGATGCTGCTTTCAGCGTTGACGGTCACGAGACCAGGTTACGGGCGCCGCCCGCCCGTCCGGACCCGCGCCCGGAAAGTGAGACGCGGAGAATGCCGCGGGGTCCCCGCTCCGGTCCCCTCGCCCCCACCGGACCTTGGCAGCCCGGACCCACCGTGGCAGTATCGACGTATGTCGAATCATGAGCAGCCTGCGGCCGGGAGCACCGGGCCGGTGTGCTGCCCGCCGGAGAGCACCGGACTCGGGCGGGAGGAGTCCGAGGCCATGGCCGCCATGTTCAAGGCGCTGGCGGACCCGGTGCGCATCCGGCTGTTCTCGAAGATCGCCTCCCACCCGCAAGGCGAGGCCTGCGTCTGCGACATCTCCGACGTCGGTGTCTCCCAGCCCACCGTCAGCCATCACCTGCGCAAGCTGCGCGAGGCGGGCCTGCTCACCTCGCAGCGGCGCGGCACCTGGGTGTACTACCGGGTCGCGCCGGCCGCCCCCGCCGCGATGGCACGGCTGCTCACCGACAGCGCCCGGCACGCGCACGCGCACGCCCCCACGGCACCGGCGCCCGTATAGTGTCCGCCATGCACGCGCAGCTCATCCGCACCTGGTGGTGGACCGCTCATCCGGCGGCCCGCTGACTGCGCGTACCCACAACCACACGCGAAGGCCGCCCGAGGGGCGGCCTTCGGCATGTGCGGGCCCGTCCCTCCCCCGAGAAGGGACGACACCCCATGCGATCCACCACCGGCACCCCCGGCCCGGACGACGGCGCGCACCGCGCGGCGCGGGACCTGATCGGCCGGCTGACGGCCGCCGGAGAGCCGTTCGCCCTGCTTCACCGCCGCACCCCCGGCCACCCGCCGGGCCTGGTGGAGGTGCTGACCGGCCCCGTGCGCCACGTCCGCCTGCTGGCGGACCTCCCGCTGCCGGACGGACCCGGTGCCCGGGACCTGGCCCTGATCCCCTTCCGGCAGTTGCACGAACGTGGTTTCGAGGTGACCGACGACGGCACCCCGCTGGCCGTGCTGCGGGCACGTGAGGTGCGCACGCTGCCCCTGACGGCGGTGATGCGGGCACTGCCCCGGCACCCCGTGACCGTCCGCGACGGCGCCTTCGACACCGGGGACAGCGCCTACGAACAGACCGTCCGGGACGTCGTGGAGCGGGAGATCGGTTCGGGAGAGGGCGCGAACTTCGTCATCCGGCGCACCTTCACCGGGCGGATCGACGGCTGGAGCCGCTACGACGCGCTCGCCCTGTTCCGCCGGCTGCTGGCCGCCGAGCGCGGTGCCTACTGGACCTTCGTGGTGCACACCGGCGAGCGCACCCTGGTCGGTGCCAGCCCGGAGGCGCACGTGCGGATGAACGGCGGGACGGTGGTGATGAACCCGATCAGCGGCACCTACCGTTACCCGCCGCAGGGCCCGAGCACCCAGGGCCTGCTGGACTTCCTCGCCGACCCGAAGGAGACCGCGGAGCTGTCCATGGTGGTCGACGAGGAGCTGAAGATGATGAGCGTCATCGGTGACCTCGGCGGTGTGGTGGTGGGCCCGCGGCTGCGCGCGATGGCGCACCTGGCGCACACCGAGTACGAGCTGCGCGGCCGCAGCACGCGGGACGTCCGCGAGGTGCTGCGGGAGACCATGTTCGCCGCCACCGTGACCGGGTCCCCGGTGCAGAACGCCTGCCGGGTCATCAGGCGCCACGAGTCCGGCGGGCGCGGCTACTACGCCGGGGCCCTGGCCCTGCTGGGCCGGGACACCGGCGGCGGACAGACGCTGGATTCGCCGATCCTCATCCGCACCGTGGACATCGCCCCGGACGGCCGGCTGCGCATGCCGGTGGGGGCGACACTGGTGCCCGACTCCGACCCGGCGGCCGAGGTCGCCGAGACCCACGC